>JBHACV010000193.1:0-10499 GCA_041854705.1 Corynebacterium sp. | reverse complement strand
CGGTGTTGCAGTACATAATCTATAGCTGCGGGTAGTTCTGCGGCGAAGTTGCAGGCGTCGATAAGCATACCTGTGTCAGGGGTGATGAGATCTTTGGGGCCGCCTGCATTGATTGAAATGACTGGAACCCCACTGGCGTGGGCTTCTTGAATGGTTTGACAGAAAGTTTCAAATTCACCAGGGTGGATGAACACATCAAAGTTAGCCAGTGCTTGTGCGAGGGCTTCGCCGCGAAGTTCGCCGAGAAACGTAGCATCAGGCAGGGTTCTTTCCAGTTCTGTGCGCTGTGGACCGGCACCAATGATGGTTACTGGGATTCCGGTAAGCCGGTGTAGTCCTTTTTCGGGAGCGAGGCGCCCAACATAGCCAATGCCTGTAGAACTGGTTCGTTTGTTAGGGTGAAATAATTCGGTGTCCACTCCCCTGCCCCAGTGATGCACATTACTAAATCCGTGTTGCTGTAGCGTTTCGATCACAGGGGTTGAGGGAGCTAGGGTCATATCGCAGGCATTGTGAATAATGCGCAACCAGCGCCATGCGGTTTTTTCCAACAAGCCCAACCGATAGCGGGTGGCAAAACCTGCAATATCGGTTTGGAAAACCGCCACCACTGGCACCTTAAGACGGCGTGCAGCAAAGGCACCAGCGGCACCTAGGACAAATGGTGATGCGAGATGGATCACCTCAGGTTGGAATTTGCGTAAGACTCGTATCAGCCCCAGCGGTAACCCAATCGGATAGGGCTTAATTGCAAGCTTTGGTACTCGGTGAATCGGTACCCCTTCAACTGTTAACGGCCCCCGTCCCGGCGCGATCACCAGCAGTTCATGTTCGCCACGGTGTCGGATGATGTGCAGTATTGAATTGCTCACCCCATTGACCGCAGGTAAGAAGGATTCGGCAATGATGGCTACCCGCATGTTTATCCTCGGGGAGCAATGACGACTCGTTTTTCCCGTTTCTCGGGTGGGATTTGGTCGATGTCAACCTGCCACCGTCTGGTGGAGTAATGGACCACCACTACAATCAAGGCGTACAGGATGGTGACTACCACTAAGGTGCTGATTGCTGGGATGATTGATAGTGTCCATTCCCGACCTTGGACTTTGACCAGTTCTGGGTTGGATTTGGCATAGGTCACCCAGACCCGTTGCCCTACCCCCAGTCCAGTGGGATAGAGGATGCCGGTTTCTGGGGAGTGCATCACCCCCTCTTCATCTTGGTATTCGACGGTGGCCTCGATGGTGGTGATGGGTGATTGTTCTACCGCAGTAACCCAGGCGAGTGCGCGGCCGGGGTTGGAGTCAATGGTGTAATCATTAATAGCTGGACCGATAACCATGCCGCAGCATCCTAAAATACTGGCGACATAGATGGACATCACCAGTTGAAACAGGCGACGTCGGACCCGGTGTCCACGGTAGATGGGGATGCGTTGCATTGGTTACAACCCAATCCTGAGTGCTTGGTGCATCGCCTGACGGGTATCACGGGTGGTTCGGGCTTCAATGATTCGGAAGCCACCTATGTCAATAGCTTCTTCCAGCGCATCAATCAGCCCGGCAAGGTCGTCCACCAGTCGATGTTCCAGCCCATAGCCTGCGGCGAGTTCGCTAATATCAACACTGTGTGGGGTACCGAAGGCCTGCTCAAAGGATGGTTGGTAGGTACTATCGCCCATTTCTAGGGTGTGGAAAATGCCGCCGCCATTGTCGTTGGACACCACAATCGTGAGATTTTCTGGTCGTGGGGAGGTTTCGGGAATCAGCAGGCCACCACCATCATGGAGGAAGGTGACATCACCTATGAGGGCTACGGTATGTGGGGCACGCAGTAATTCTGGTTCGCGCGCCTGTGTTGCTAGTGCGATTCCGATGGCTTGGGAATTGGAACCATCAATACCCGCTGCACCGCGGGGACTGAAAGTATCAACTGCATCAAAGGGCAGTCCGCATAGGGACGCATCTCGGATCGGGTTAGATGCCCCAACGAAGAAGGTGTCGCCTGTGGCTAGGGAATCTGCCACCGCGGCTGCGACATGCAGCCCAGTGAAACCAAATTCTGGGGCGGCTAGTACTTCGCGGACAGTGGTAATGGCAAGCTCGCTAGCGCCTTGGCATACTTTGAGCCAGTCGGGGTTAGGCACCCCTTGTACTTTCACACTGGTACCGGTACGGGCTTTTCGACGGTAGGGGTTGGTGAGTTGTTTCGTCCGGGAGAGCACAATCAGGTCAATATCATCCTCGGCTAACAATTTCAGCACTTCACGGTGCAATGTAGGATGACCCACCACAATGATTTGTTCTGGTTTGGTGTCTACCACATAGCCTTCGGCCGAGACCTGTTGCTGGGCAAAAACACTGGCCGCTAATGGGTGAACTGGCTGGTAGGGGGCCGGAGCAGTGGGTTCAGCAATGGTGGGAACATCTTCTAACCCTGGTACTCGCCATGCCTCATCACCTGCAATCACCAAAGTCCGACGGCTCACATCAACTTCCACCTCACCGTGGTCCACAAAGAAACTTGGTACAGGCAGTTGCGCCACTGGTGGCAGGACCTGTGGGAGGCCGTCAATAAGAGGTTCTGGCAGTCGGATATTAATGTGAGATACTGGCGTGATCTCGAGCGCATCAATATCGCTTAGCTGCGTGATTTCTACCGTTGGGAGGCCAAGTAAATCGCGTTGCTCAATGGTTTGATTCGCCCCAGTGCCTACAAGTTCTGCAGGTCGATCGGCGGAGATAATCATTAGTGGGGTATGGGAATGCTGTGCTTCAATCACCGCAGGTAGGCAATTAGCCACGGCGGTGCCTGAGGTCATGACCACCCCCACCGGCCGACTGGTGACCCGTGCCATGCCTAAAGCGGTAAAAGCGGCACTGCGTTCGTCGATCCGGCTGTGGATTTTTAACTCTGGTCGGGCAATCAGCGCCAATGCCAACGGCGAATTGCGGGAACCAGGACAAAGAATCACATCAGTGAGAATACTGGCCAGCTTTTTTGCTAGAGCTTCGGCTAAGTCGGTAGAAATCATGCGCCCAATTCTAGTTTCAGTGCCCGCCCAGTTAGGGTATCGGAGTTTTGCAGCTCTGCTGGAGTTCCGCTAAAAACCACCTGTCCACCTTGCGCGCCCGCGCCGGGGCCGATGTCAATGATGTAATCAGCAGCAGCCATACAAGCCACATTGTGTTCAATGGCAACCACAGTTTTACCTTCTTTGACCAGCCCGTGAATCATGCGGATGATCGTTTGGGTGTCTTTCTGATGGAGGCCGGTGGTTGGCTCGTCAAGCACAATGATCGAAGCGGCATCTTTCATATGGGCGGCGAGTTTGAGTCGTTGTCGTTCCCCACCAGATAAGGTATTTAGCGGTTGCCCGAGGCGTAAGTAACCCAAACCAACGGCAACCAGTCTGGTGAGGATTTTCTTTGCTTCACCGGTAGTAAAAACCGTTAGTGCTTTTTCGGCGGACATATTGAGTACATCGGCAATGGAGTAACCACCTACGGTATAGGCCAATACCTCTTCTTTGAATCGTTTGCCGCCGCAGGCCTCGCATGTACTAGCTACCCCGGCCATAATGGCAAGATCCATATATGTCACGCCTAGTCCACCACAGATTTCACAGGCGCCTTCGGAATTGGCACTAAATAGGCTAGGTTTAACCCCATTGTCCTTGGCGAATTTTGTCCGAATCTTGTCAAGCAAACCGGTATAAGTAGCTGGGCTAGATCGCCTCGACCCACGGATAGCGGACTGGTCGATACTCAACACATCTGGTTGGGTACTCAAACCATATTCAATGAGGGTCGATTTACCAGACCCTGCAACCCCAGTAATGACCGTGAACACTCCCAATGGGATTGCTGTTTCTACTTGATGAAGATTGTTAGCAGTTACTGGGCCAATCGGTAGGAAACCAGTAGGGGTGCGTGGAGTGTCATTAAGTATGAGGCCTTGGTTAATGTTTGCTGCTGGTGGGCCTACATAAACTAGTTCGCCACCGTTATCACCAGAACCCGGACCAATATCAACGATCGTATCGGCAATGGCAATGACCTCAGGTTTATGCTCAACCACCAGCACCGTATTGCCTTTATCCCGAATTTTGAGTAGCAAATCATTCATGCGGGTAATATCATGGGGATGCAGCCCAGCGGTGGGCTCGTCGAAAACATAGGTGACGTCGGTAAGTGGGGAGCCTAAGTGCCGAATCATTTTCACTCGTTGTGCTTCACCACCAGACAAGGTGCCAGATTCTCGGGCTAAGGAGAGATATCCCAAACCAACTTCCACCATTGCATCAATGATGTTTTTCAGGGCATCCAATGCGGGTTTTATCCGGTTATCGGTGATCCCATCAATGAAAAGTTTTAGATCGCTGACTTGCATTTCTTGGCACTGCCAAATGGTTTTTCCGGCTACTGTCGCACTCCGGGAAGCAGCATTAAGCCGAGTGCCAGCACATTCTGGGCAAGTTGAACGAGTGGAAATCTTAGCGACGAAATCAACAATCTGTTTTTGTTTCGGTGGTTCCGCCCGATCAATCCACAACCTGCGGATTCTGGTCACTAGGCCTTCATAGGATTGGTTCTTGCTACCCACTTTGATTTTTTGTTGTGGGGCATGCAGGAAAAATTCCCGTTGCTCTGTGCTGAAATCTTTAATGGGGACATCGGGGTCAAGCTGTGGAATCTGCCCGTAGGTATTCCAATACCATTCCCCCACGCTGAATCCCGGCGCGGTGATTGCTCCACCGTTCAACGACTTCGATTCGTCTAGGAATTGCGCATAATCTAGTGTTGCTGCTTCTCCGGTGCCTTCGCATTTTGGGCACATGCCTTCTGGCAGGTTAAAGGAAAAATGCTTTGAGGTGCCCACGTATGGTTGCGATAAGCGGGAAAATACTAACCGCAGCATGGAATTAGCGTCGGTGGCGGTGCCTACGGTTGAGCGTGCTGATGCCCCCATTCGCTCTTGGTCAATGATGATGGCTGGCGAGAGGTTTTCTAATAGATCTACATCCGGCCGAGGCAGGCTTGGCATGAAGCCTTGGACGAAAGCAGAGTAGGTTTCATCAATGAGCCGACGCGATTCTGCGGCAATGGTGCCGAACACCAATGATGATTTTCCCGACCCGGATACTCCAGTAAAAACAGTCAATCGGCGTTTGGGTACATCAACATCAAGGTTTTTGAGGTTATTGACCCGCGCACCACGGACTTTGATGGTGTCATGGTTATCGGCCATGCGGACAGCTGCGTTCATAATTTAGTCATCATACAACCATGTGCAGATATACTTGATACCGTGTCCCCTGTCACTATCCGCGCCTTCCGTTGGCTTGCACTGGTCCTGATTGCATTCGGCATCATAATATTAAGCCTTGGTCCAGCACCTCGACCGACCTCGCCTACTGCGACCTTGCCGCGGGAAACTGATTCCACCACCGTGGCCGAGATTTTAAGCCAGCAGCCGGGGGATAATTCCCAATCAGCATTGGTATTTTTCACCTCTGACTCTGGTGATCCGCTCGATGCGTCACCACTTTTTTCCATCGCCACGGAGTTAGCAGCACCGATTTGGTTCAATGAGGATAGTACGGCTGCCATTCTGCCTGTTGAGGTGGAGTCTTATGACTTGCGTGACAATGCAACCCAAATAGCGAAGCTGCGGGAAATCACTGTCCCCGGTATGACGGTTCAGGTCACTGGCCCGGCTGCCATCAATGCGGATTTAGCCGGAGTATTTGACGGTGCAGATATTTTGCTGCTAGCAGTCACTGGATTGATCGTTGCAGTGTTATTAATCGTGACCTATCGCTCCCCTATATTGTGGCTAATTCCGCTGCTGGTCATTGGGCTGGCCGACCGAGTGGCAGCTATCGCTTTCACCTGGGTGTTATCTGCTTTTGGTTTAGTGTGGAACGAGTCAACCTCAGGCATTGTCTCGGTTTTGGTTTTCGGCGCTGGTACCAATTATGCCCTACTTTTGATTTCGCGCTATCGGGATGAATTGCGTCAAACCGATGACCGGTTCACTGCGATGGCACGTGCGTGGAGACCAACCTTTGTCACGGTTTCCGCCTCAGGGTTCACCGTCATCATTGGTGTAGCATGTTTACTCTTATCGGCTGTGCCCACTACTCGTGGTCTCGGATTAGCCGCCGTGATAGGCATTATCATTGCTCTGATTTTTGCTCTCTTCGTTCTACCTGGCGTATTAGTTGGATGTAAGCAATGGATTTTCTGGCCCAAAATACCCATGTGTGGCGAAGCCCAATCGACCAGCCTATGGGACACCATCGGTGCCTTTGTCCGACGACGGCCACAACAAATCACCGCATTATCGCTGCTTGCATTGATTATTGCCTGTTCTGGGGCGTTGGGTATTTCCACTGGTTTAACCGCCTCCGAGCAGTTCATTAACACCCCAGAGTCCATCAGTGCCAGCACCGAGCTGTCTTTAGCTTTCCCCGATCAAGACGCCACCCCCGCAACTATTGCCACGAAAGCGGCAGCCGAAACTACCCAAGTACTAGAGGCTGCCGGAATTACCGTCCGAGAGGCTGAACCCGCTGGTCAATGGCAGATTCTTGAAGCTACCGGAGACGCTGATACTAACCAATTGCGATCCATTCTTGCTGGTACCGATGCACTGGTTGGTGGTCAAGACGCCCAACTTATCGACGCCGAAACCGCCGCAGCCGCTGACCGCCGCCTCATTTTCCCCTTGATCCTCGCGCTGATCTTTATCGTCTTGGCGCTCCTACTCCGTTCAATAGTAGCGCCATTAATTATGACTGCTACCGTATTAGTTACTAATATTGCCGCCTTAGGAATTGGCTGGTGGATTTCAACGGCCATCTTTGGCTTTAGCAGCTTCGATAGTGCCACCCCGCTCTATTCCTTTGTCTTCTTGGTAGCTTTAGGTATTGACTATTCCATTTTCTTAGTCACCCGCACCGCCGAAGAAGCCCCCACCCACGGCACCAAAGAAGGTGTGTTATATGCCCTATCGGCCACTGGTGGAGTAATCACCTCAGCCGGTATTTTGCTTGCTGCCGTCTTTGCTGCACTTGGGGTGTTGCCATTGGTTTCACTCGCACAAATCGGCATCATTATCTTTATTGGAGTATTACTTGACACCCTAGTAGTGCGGACCATCCTCATCCCAGCAATCGTACAATTGCTGGGCGAAAAATTCTGGTGGCCTAAAAACCAAGTATCAGCTAGCTAATCTGATCTAGCTCCAAGCGCGCCGGACTGGTGACACTAGCTTTGTTGGAATTCCTCTGATCCGGATGATACGGAGTCTTTTGGCACTAGTTTGGTCAGCTGAGTGACATGCCGTGGTTCTAATTCCGCCAAACTAGAGACTCCCAGTAGCTTCATGGTGCGCACAATCTCATCCTGAAGAATCTCGATCACTCGTTCCACGCCTTGTAATCCGCCAGCCATGAGGCCATAGAGATACGCCCGACCAATCAGGGTGAATTTTGCTCCCAAGGCCACGGAAGCCACAATATCAGCGCCGTTCATAATGCCGGTATCAATCATAACGGTGGCATCTTGGCCGACTTCTTTGACTACTTCTGGCAGCAAATAGAACGGCACTGGGGCGCGATCGAGTTGGCGGCCACCATGGTTGGACAAGATAATGCCATCAACACCAAGATCAATGAGTTTCACCGAGTCTGGGACATTCTGCACCCCTTTTATCACAATCTTGCCGGGCCACATTTCTCGAATCACCTTGAGATCCTCATAGCTGATGGTGGGATCCATGGCGGAATCTAACAACTCGCCTACCGTGCCACCGGTGGAGGTCAAGGAGGCGAATTCCAGCTTGGGGGTGGTGATGAAATCAAACCACCACCATGGCCGAGGAATAGCATTGAGCACAGTACCCAAACTGATTTGCGGTGGGATGGAGAAACCATTACGCCGATCTCGCAACCTAGCACCAGCCACGGGGGTATCAACGGTGAACATCAATGTATCAAAACCAGCCTGTGCCGCTCGCTCAACTAGACCATAACTGATTTCACGCTGATGCATCACATAGAGTTGGAACCAGTTGCGCCCATGCGGATTCGCAGCTTTGACATCTTCAATTGAAGAGGTACCCAAAGTAGAAAGTGTAAAGGGAATACCTGCTCGAGCCGCAGCAGTGGCACCAGCAATCTCCCCTTCTGTTTGCATGAGCCTAGTAAAACCGGTTGGGGCAATGCCAAATGGCAGCGCGCTGGGGCCGCCCAAAATTTCACAAGAGGTGTCCACGCTGGTGGCGGGTTTCAGAATATCCGGGTGGAATTCGATTTCTTCAAAAGCTTGGCGAGCGCGGTTTAGGGAGAACTCCGCCTCAGCTGCGCCATCGGTGTAGTCGAATGCCGCCCGTGGCGTGCGACGCTTGGCGATAGTACGCAAATCATAGACTGTTTGAGCCGACTCCAGTCGCCGCTTTTTTGCATTGAGCGTGGGTTTTTTGAACTTGATGATGTCCAAAATTTCTGCCGGGTTAGGCACTTGGCGTTTCATATAACACCCCATTACTTTAGGTAGTCCTTATAGTAATGAGGTTACACTAACATTACAATAATTCCCAGGTTTGCTTGATCCGATCAACCCAAAAATCCTTACGCCCCACCGGTGATGCAAAATCTGCTAACCGATCTGGTTCGGGGGCCAGCGGCGCAGTGGAAAGGAAACCGTCGATAAGCGGACGCTGCGCAGTAATATCTGCAACAAATAATCGCTGCGTAGCCAACCCTGCAGGTGCACTCCCCCCAGGCAAAGCCGCTACAGCGGCCAGCCCAGCATTCATTCCCACCCCAGTTTCTAACGCACTCGAGACGGTAATATCCAGTCCTTTGGATCGCATGAAATTCGCCACCTCTAGCACGGTTTGCGGACCACCCAACGGGGCAGCTTTAACCACCGCCACATCGGCGGCACCACGCTTAGCCACCATCACCGGATCAGTTGCCTTGCGAATCGATTCATCTGCAGCCACCTTGACATGCAAATTCCGGGCAATCAACTGTTGCCGCAACTCCGCCAATTCCTCAATGGTGGCACATGGCTGCTCCATATAATCAATGGGACCGAGCTTTTCAGCGGCACAGAGCGCTTCTGGCACGGTCCAACCGCCATTGGCATCAACTCGAATAATCGCACCAGGCAAATAGGCGCGGATCGCATCAATGCGGGCTTGATCGTCTTTGAGGGTTTGGTCTTTTTCGGCCACCTTTACTTTAATGGTGCGGCACCCAGGAAAATGAGTGAGCACTTCGTCGATCTGCCACGGTTTAATCGCAGGTACCGTGGCATTGACTTCTACTCGGTCTCGGATTTGTGGCGGTGGACCTGCGAATGCCATTTCTAGTCCGCATTTAAGCCAAGGTAAACACTCAGCTGAGTCATATTCCAGGAATGGGGAAAATTCTCCCCACCCGTGTGGCCCCTCAAACACCACCGCTTCGCGTTCTCTAACCCCTCGAAACCGCACCCGTAGCGGCAAGGTAACAAAGTGACAGCGGTCGAGAAATTCAGCTAAAGTAGGCAGACTCATGGGTCCAGTGTAGGCGGTTATGCGTTAACTGGCTGGTGCGGTTTCTGCTTTCTTTCGGGCCTTGTCGAGTGAGCTTGCCAGTAGGATAATCCACATGGCGACGACAAATGGCCAGGTAAAAACCGGAATTGGGGTAAGTGCTAGCCCAGCCTGAATTGGGAGAGTCAGTAGTACCCCAATCATCGCTGCGATACCACGGATCACAAGTGGACGTTCTGGCCACAGCACTGCACCAAAGGCAATGGAAATTAACACTGCCGAGTAGCTATATAGCCCAGTAGATACCTCATCGATACCGTGTACTGCGCTGGTGATAGCCAACTCAACCGCGGCGCCAAAAAGTCCCCATAGGCCAATGCGCCAAGAGCCCAAGAACAACGCAATCAGAATGATAATGCCAGGGATTAGCCCGTCGGCAAGAACTACTTCAGAGAAGCTATTAGCTAGCCCTAAGCCTAGTCCATTGACGCCGGGTGCATGACTTAATGGTGCATTTTCTACTTGGCTGCCCAGCACCCCAAAAATAATGCTAGAAACTGCACAAAATGGTGCGGTGGAGACTGGGAGTCCATATTTGCTGATGAACCCGCCCAGTGCTTGGTGGATGATAACGCAGGCCAGTGCCCCCACTAGTGTCAAAGCAAAAGCAAGTGGCCCATAGCCAACAAATAAGCCAGATGCTGTGCCGACTAAAGCACCGTTATAGCCCATCATGCCCTGACGGGTGTCTTCTTTCAGCCCCATAATCTCGCCGCCAAGAGCTTGAATTGCTGAACCAAAAATCGCTAATAATGCGAGCCGTGGGTCAACAACAGCTAAAGCAATGGCAATGAGTGCACCGGTAAGGGGATTGTCAATGAAAAATATTTGGGAAATACCACGAGCAACAACAAACAGTGCTTGCTTCATAAAAGTGTCCTTAGTTT
>JBHACV010000192.1:0-24593 GCA_041854705.1 Corynebacterium sp. | reverse complement strand
GCTTCATTCGCCCAAATGACAGCTCGATTCAAAGCCGCGGTTGAGTGCCTACCGGAATCAAGCTGCTGTTCTTACATGCGCAGGGCTGCCACAGACACTGCCGGATAGGAAGTGCAGCTTGATTCCCGCCCTCAGCCCACCACTAGACACCCCCCAAACCGGAAGAACCACTTTTTTGGGGGTACTATTCGAGCCCTACCGGAATCAAGCTGCTTTTCCCACCCCACACCGCCAGAACCAACCTGCTAGGGCATAAAAGACAGCTTGATTCTAAAGCGCACCTTGTGACATAAGGCTGACTCGAAAATCCGAAGCAGCATCAAAGCGACCACGAACATCCAAAACCCCGCAGCTTTTTCGAAGCCACTATGCAGTGACCTTTACTCCAAGCTGCGGGGGTTGTCTTTGTTATGTTGTTAAAGCGCCGACCCGATCTCCAAGGGAAATTAGGGTTAGCACCACTTCCTATTCCGTAACCAGTGAGATGAGACCATAATCAAAAGCGTGGCGGCGATACACCACAGAAGGCTGGCCGTTCTCTTGATTGATGAAGAGGTAGAAATCGTGGCCGACGAGTTCCATTTCAGAAAGGGCATCGTCAACGGTCATGGGGTTGGCAGGGTGTTCCTTGGTACGAACGACCTGACCTGGCAAGACTTCTTCTACCTTGCCTTCATAGGGGTCATGATCATATTTGCCGTCTTTGCGTGTCTCTTCGGCTTCAACAACCAGATCTGCAACAACTTCGCCAGTGCTACGTGGAGCGCGATGCCCAGAAAGCGAGATGGAGCGACGTGCCTTAACCTTTCGCAAGGAACGTTCCATGCGAGAAAGGGCGGTTTCAAGTGCAGCATAGAAGGAGTCTTCTTTTGCTTCAGCGCGAGCAATGTGCCCCTTGCCAGTAGCGGTAATTTGAATACGGTCGCTTTCGTCTGCGCGACGTGGATTGCGTTCGTGCTGCAGCTCCACATGGAAGAAGGTGAGGGTGGGGTCCAAACGTGCGATTTTTGCGAGCTTATTGTTTACTCGTTCCGCGAAGTGTTCTGGAACTTCAACATTTCGTCCCGTGATGGTCACCTTCACGTCTGGGCTCAGCCCCTCTTTAGCAGTAGGCGTGGTCATTATCACGTGCCTTCCTGTGTCGGCCGCCACGGCGGAACATGAGTGGGATTACTCACTCCCACACGAAGTGGCGGGATCAACTTCCACTCCCCAGCATACGCTGGTCATAACCATTGCGCTAGCGTTATTGAAACTTCTTATGCATGTGCCCAACCCAGCGCACCCCTAGTTCTGACATCATTCCAGGTAAGGGCCAAAATTGTCGCTCCGAGAGTCGCCCCAGTAGTCACAACATCATCAACAAGCAGGACATGACCAGTGATTGCTGTCACTTTGGTAGGGTCCACCCAGACAGCCCCTGCAAGATTGCTGCGACGTTCGGTAGCGCTCAGCCCCACGGATTCTTTTGCGATTGGGAGTAGCTGTAATGCTTCAATCGTTGGCAAGTGGGATGCGTGACAGACGCGAGCCACAATGTCGCCACCACGTTTGCGCGCTGACGCTCGGCGTGTGGGCGCGGGCACTAGGACAAGGTCCTCATCGAGGTGCCCTTGCGATTGCAAAAAACGAACAGATGATCGAAGAACTGCACCAAGATACGGGATGACATCAAAGCGTTGCCGCTCTTTAAGATTAATGATCGTTTGGCGGCGAACACCTCCCAATGCACCCAGCGACCATACAGGTACTGGGAGATTCACCCGGGTTGAAATCAGTTGTGGCACTTGTGCCCAAACTTTTTGACAGGACTTACATAACACCACTCCCCCATGACCACAACCGGCACAAGCCTTGGGGAAGAACAGTTCGGTGATCCCAGCCATATCACCGCGGAATGAGAGTAATGCTGCGACTGCCTTCAAGCCCAGGAACTTCTCGCCAATAAGCAGCTTGACCGGTATTGCCCAGTTGCAGCGCGGCACGAACATCAGTGATAAAGGTAGTCGAGGAGTTCGATGCGACTGATACCACTGGTGCAACAATATTGCCGGAAGGCAAGGTGGTTGCGGCGGAGCCATCAACATCGACCCGCCACACGGGGGTTTCGGCGCTGGCAGTACCCACCAGCAGACCTGCATCCCCAGTCCATTCGATGGTGATGGCAGAGTCGCCGATTACTGGAGCAAGTTCGCGGACGTTGGTGAGCTTACGTTCAGCGGCATTGGGACGAGCAACTGTGGCAGTGTACACACGACCATTGATAATGAATGCTGCGCGCACCCCAGTGCTCGATAGTCGCAGTACAGAAATGTCGTTATGCCCTTCACCAAGATCGGTGGTGTCCACGTCGATTTGGGCGATTTCACCAGTGCTGGCATTACGCACAATGCGTTTCACACCAGTACCATCCACCACGGTCCATATGGCTTGTGCTTCTGGTTCGAAGGTTGGTTTGGTCAAGGTAGCGGCTTCGAGGACTTCAGTGTAGTCACCTTCAATGGAGCCAACATGAAAGGAGGAACGCTTTGAGCCGCCCTCACCTGTCGAAACCACTACTGCGGCCGTATCAGCGCTAGCAGAGATGTCGAAAGATTCGATGTTGTTCTCCGCACCAAGGAAGCCAGGCACTGGGGTGACTGTTCCAGAGGACACTCGCGAAACTTTTCCCCTAGTCAAGGCATACATTGAGCCTGAGGAAGCAGTAGCTGATTGTGGGTTAAACTCCGGAAAATCCTCCACCGTAAGTTTATTGCTGCCTTCAGCGTTGGTGATCGCCTCACCGTCAATAGTGAATGTATAGGGGCCAGCGATGTCCGCTAATGCTAAGGTCCACACCAATTGCGCTGCTAGACGACGCCGCGCATCATCGCTGAGACCCGACAGTCCGGTCAGTTGATAGGCACCCCGATCTATTCCGGTAAAGGCCGCCTCCACTGGAATTTCATCCATCACACCAGGCTCCAACACTGGTGATGGGCCAGCCAGTACTAACGATATTAGTGCGGAATCCATTGCACTGATACCAGAAAACATCCACCGTCGATCGGCCACTAAGATACTACCGCTGGGGTCAAAAAAGTATAGGTCTTGGGGAATGTAACGGTTGCGCATTTCGGTGCGCTCGACAACGATATGATTTGGCAAATCTGCGATGCGCCATTGTCCATCCACTTTGTTCAGTCGAACTGTTTCGTTATACGGCTCATTGCGGGAATTATAAGGTCCACCATCGGAGATGGTTCCTACAATTGTGCCGGTGACGCTGTAGGAAACCTCATCGTTTTTTGACGTACGGGTGGAGTTCATGTCGATCCGATCCAAGACAATGATCTCGGAGCTCGGTGCCCATGTTTGGCTTTTTTGCGGCGTGAGATAGCTACGCGCCTGCTGATACTGCTGGATGGGATTCGCTGAGGCAGCATAAAAATCCCGAAGTAACAGATCTGGTTCTTGGCCATCAATGGGGCCAGTTTCAGCGATCGGATTGGATGGTTCCAAACTGCGAAGGGCCTGTGGTTCGGAGGAACTTGGCAAGGTTGCACAAGACGATAACAATATCGAACTAGCTGTGATTACTGCTAGCCAAGAAGCCTGAACTCGCGACTTCATGTTTCCTCCCCCTCCGTTCTGTCGGATGTTTGTTCAGCGTAGTCGCGGGTCGATGACTTGCTCAGTTGGATCCCTGGCCCATCCAGTGAAGGATCAGCTGGCACTTCAGGCATGGTTTTTGCGAGTGCGAGCGGGATGGCACCACCGGGATGTGGCACCCGCAGTGGTAATGGATCGGTGAGATATCGCTGTCCTGGAACCAGTGGCAGAGTCAGCCGGAAACATGAACCCACACCTGGTTCACCCACCGCAGCGAGAGTACCTCCATGTAACAAGGCATCTTCATGAGATATTGCTAAGCCCAAACCAGTACCGCCAGAATGACGGACTCGTGACGGGTCGGCCCGCCAGAACCGATTGAACACAAGTTCTTCCTGACCAGGCTTCAGCCCCACGCCATGATCGGTCACAGTAATTGACACTGCTTCATCGTTAGCAGCAAGCTCAATGTCAACGGGGTTGCCTTCGGAATGGTCAATTGCATTTGCCACCAGATTGCGCAAAATCCGTTCGATGCGACGGGGATCGCCAGTCATGGTGACTGATTCATCCGGCATATCAACGTTCACCTCAACATCTAGCGCTTCCGCTAGGTGGCAGGTTTGATCGACCGCTGAATGCACACAAGAGCGAATGTCTATCTTGGATTCAGCAAGGTCGGCAACACCAGCATCGTGACGCGAGATTTCTAGCAGATCATTAAGCAGGTTCTCAAACTGATCTAACTCGCGCACCATAAGTTCACTCGCACGGCGCAGAGCAGGGTTGAGCTCCTCAGATTGGTAGGCGATCATATCAGCTGCCATACGCACGGTAGTTAAGGGGGTACGCAGCTCATGAGATACGTCAGATGTGAATTGACGCTGCAGATTACCGTATTCTTGTAGTTGGTTGATCTGTCTGGAAAGAGATTCGGCCATTGAGTTGAAGCTCATGGCCAGCCGGGCCATCTCGTTTTCTCCATCCACGCCCATACGTTCGCGCAAGTGCCCGTTGGCGAACCGTTCTGCAATCCGACTTGCCGAGCGCACCGGTGTGATTACCTGCTGGATCAACAACCAAGTGATTGCCACAAGCAACACCACCAATGCAATTGCTGAGGCTGAAAATACTCCACGCAACATCGATAATGTGGACTGCTCACTCTCCAGCGATAACACCAGATAAACCTGTAAATTTGGAATATCTGACTGGGTGGGCGAACCAATAATGATCGCTTTGTAGGAGCTACCATCAGTCCGATCAATGGGAGAGAACTGATACGACACCTGCCCTTGTGCCACAAAGGTCCGGAGCCGATCAGGAATCTTATAGTTTTCTGGTGATACCGTCACTGACCCGTCTGGGGCATCTACCACCAGCACTGGTTCATACACAGCCTGTGATTGGGAACCACTATTAGAACGTGCTGTTAACGCTGCCCGCGCAGCATTCAACCGCACCTGCACACTTGCCGACGTTGCAGTCGCCTCAATCTGCTGCTCTACTGCAACACGGGCGCGATCGATTTCTGCATTGGCAACATCGATTTTGGCGTCGACAAGGCGCTGGGTGACAAGCGAAACCAAAATATAGGCCAGAATAAGCATTGCAGCAGCACAAGCAACAAAGATGGATCCAATGACTTGAAACTGCAGTGAGGTCCGCCACTGGTGAATAAACTGCCGCTCTAGGCGATGACGGAGTTGAACGAGGTAGCTAAAAATGATGCTACTCCCCAGTCTTATAGCCGACTCCTCGGACCGTCAAAACAATCTGAGGATTCTCGGGATCCTTTTCAATTTTAGCGCGCAACCGCTGCACGTGAACATTAACCAATCTGGTATCCGAGGCATTGCGGTAACCCCATACGCGTTGCAACAACTCCTCCCGGCTAAAGACTTGACCCGGCTTGCTAGCGAGTTCATGCAACAGATCGAACTCCAGCGGGGTGAGTGGGATTTCCACGCCCGCACGGGTGACAGAATGGCCAGGCACATCAATAAACAGATCACCCACCTCAATGGAATCAGCAGAAGTACTTTCAATGCGGCGGAGGCGCGCACGCACCCGAGCAATCAATTCCTTGGGTTTAAATGGCTTCGGGATGTAATCATCAGCTCCCGATTCCAAACCGAGTACCACGTCTACCGTGTCGGTTTTTGCGGTGAGCATGACGATTGGCACATTCGAGTTTTTGCGGATTGCGCGGCAAATGTCGATGCCATTCATGCCTGGCAGCATCAAATCAAGCAGCACCAAATCGGGTTGTTCTCGTTCAAACACCTCGACAGCCTGTGCACCGTCATTGACCACCGCGGCATCAAACCCCTCAGTGCTTAGCACCAGTGTTAACATTTCAGAGATTGCCGGATCGTCATCGACAACCAAAACCTTTTGCGCCATGATTCCTTCCACAGGGGTTGTACTACCCCACCAACTATCAAACGCTAGACGCGAGTCGAATTTATAATCTTCACCCAATACTACTTCAGCGCGGCAACGATACGTTCCGCAATCGCCGCAACAGGCTCACCTGGTTCCGCAGAAAGCCATTGGGAATGCCACTGTTGCTCCGCCAACTGTGCGTAGGCTTTGGCCGTGCGTTGCTGCAATCCAGAATCTGATTCGTAGCGATCCCGTGAACGATTCACATTTGTGCTTTCGCGGAAACGAGCTCGCTGTTGAGCCAACTCTGGAGAAGTGTTTAGCAGTACTTGTAGTTTAGGCACTGGCAGCTGTAGCTTTCCAAACTCCAGCTCCGCGACCCATGTGATTATTGCTGGATCCTGAGTGCGCGCCACTGAATAGGCCGCATTCGAGGCCACATACCGATCCAATAGCAGTACTCGTGGCGAGTCGGCAAATTCATCTAAGGTTGGCTTTGCCCCACACCTATCCAAGGCAAACAGCGTGGCCATGCCATATGCAGAATCTGTTAAATCGCCCATCCGGCCATAAAGTGCTTCTTGCGCTAGATCAGCATGGATCGATTCGCCATATCGAGGAAACCGCATCACGTCTGCCGCTAAGCGGTCGACTAATGCCGAGACCAAGGTGTTCTTACCTGCACCATCAATACCCTCGATCGCAACAATCATGACTCCCATTCTTACATCTGACTGGCTCAAAACCTGCATTGAGGTCACAGAGCTAGGAATGTGGGCGATCTTGGTGATGTCGCAGACAGGTACTCACCTCGGACTGCAGTGTTGTAGTAAGTGATGGACCGGTTCAGTAGCCAAGCAGAGTGAATCGAGCTGCTAAACCATATTCAGGCCATTCAAATCCCCCACTGATCTAGCTGCATGATTAGAAATAGCAGCTCGATTCCCGACAGCACGCTCAATACGCACCACAAAACCAAGCATCACCGCCGCATGGCTTAAACAATCAAGCTGCACTTCCCCCGTCTGTCCGGCAATCAAGCTGGTAAACCATCCAGAAAGACAGCTCGATTCTGCCCACTCCACCGCAAACAAGCCGAACACCCCTAGATCTCGCACAGGAGTCTAGGGGTGAGGCTATAAAAGAAGCTACCGAAACCGAATCGGCAAATTAGTAGCGGTAATGCTCCGGTTTGTAGGGGCCAGCTACATCAACTCCAATGTATTCGGCCTGTTCCTTGCTCAGTTCGGTGATGGCTCCACCAAGCGCTTCAACATGGATGCGGGCTACCTTCTCGTCTAGGATCTTCGGCAAGCGATAGACCTCGTTGACATACTGCCCATCGTTTTGGAACAGTTCGATCTGAGCAATGGTCTGATCGGCAAAAGAAGTGGACATCACGAAGGAAGGATGGCCAGTGGCATTGCCTAGGTTCAGCAAACGGCCTTCGGAGAGCACTATGATGGCCCGGCCATTGGGGAGGGTAAACTCATCGACCTGTGGCTTGATGGTCACACGAGTGATGTCATCACGGTGCAGCAGTGAGGCCATGTCGATTTCATTATCAAAGTGACCGATATTGCCGAGAACTGCATGATCCTTCATGTTTAGCATGTGCTCAAACGTGATGATGTCCTTGTTACCCGTGGCGGTAATGACGATGTCCGCATCGGCAATAGCATCTTCAACATGCACGACTGGAAAGCCATCCATGAGCGCTTGCAGCGCATTAATCGGATCAGCTTCGGTAACCTTCACCCGCGCGCCTTGGCCATCCATGGCCTCCGCACAGCCTTTGCCAACATCACCATAACCACAGATCAGCACATTCTTCCCGCCCATGAGCATGTCAGTGGCGCGGTTGATGCCGTCAATAAGTGAGTGACGAGTACCATATTTATTGTCAAATTTAGATTTAGTCACTGCGTCATTAACGTTCATCGCAGGGAACGGCAGTACGCCTTCCTCAGCAAAGTGGTAGAGGCGGTGAACACCGGTGGTAGTTTCTTCGGTCACGCCCTTGACCGCCTCGGCGATCGCTGACCACTTGGGGCCTTCTTCTGCAAGCACTTGGCGCAATTGGTTTTTAAAGGCAATGTACTCGTCGGAATCGCCAGTTTCGATCGGAGGCACGAGGCCTGCTTCTTCCCATTGTTTGCCGCGAATAACGGCCATAGTGGCGTCACCGCCATCGTCCAAGATCATATTGGGGAGTACCCCATCACCCCAGCTAAAGATCTGGTTAATGCACCACCAGTACTCATCGAGAGTTTCTCCTTTCCACGCAAACACGGGCACTCCCTGTGGATTTTCCGGCGTGCCAGCGCCCACAACCACGGCTGCCGCCGCTTCGTCTTGGGTGGAGAAAATGTTGCAGCTCGCCCAGCGCACTTCTGCGCCGAGCGCGACGAGGGTTTCAATAAGCACCGCGGTCTGCACGGTCATGTGGATAGAACCGGCGATCCGCGCACCTTTCAGCGGCTGTTCATCGGCGTATTCCGCACGTAGCTGCATCAGCCCCGGCATTTCGTATTCGGCGAGGCGGATTTGGTGACGGCCGACGTCGGCAAGGCTGAGATCGGCAACCTTGAATTCTAGGGTCATGATGCTCCTACAAGTGGTGGGCGTTTCTTCGGCCCTTTACTATAGCGCCCCTAGAGCTTTTCGACGCCTTCCGCCACCGAGTAGTTACTCCAACGCTTCTAAGAAGACATCAATGTCGAGGTCGGTCTCATCATCAAGGTCGGTGGTAGCTTTCGCTGACTCAAGAATGGTTGCCGCTGCCTCACTGAGCTCCTCATCCACATGCCCAACGAGAGTACGCAGAAATGGATATTCATCAGCAACATCACCAGCAGAGAAGGGAGCACCCGCCCAAATAGCCGCGATTGTGGCTGCACAGAGGGCATTTTCACGTTCTTCATTTGTGGCTCGGTCAGAGTTAACAACCAAGGTGCAGGCATCTTGTACCGACTCAATAATGTCTTGCTCATCATCTAGATTGGCGAGTTCGTCGAGGAAATCAGTATTGGCCTCTCTACTGAAAATTTCGATGTCCCATGTGCTCATTGTGTTCACCACTTTCTATTGACAGATCTAATCCGGCTAATTGGCCTTCTAAGGCTATTTATACAGGTTCTATCGGCATGGCGGCGATAAACTCGCAACTTGGGGTGCAACCTTTGGAAATTTAGCCCATAAGTAAGCTTTGATATTTTTCCGCAGATATGGGTTACGCTTTGGTAACAATTGTGTTAAGGTCGAACACTGATGTGGGTGCCCCTAGAACTCACCCATTTTCAGGTCTATTTTGGTATTGGAGAGAGTTTGTGAAGAGGTCGGAGGAGATCTTGAAATCAACCACGACAGCTCAACGATTCTTCCTATTTATTTCTACCGGATTTGCCGTAGCTATCATAGTTGGTCTTGCAGTGTGGCAGTCAGGGTTAGCCTCAAAGCAACCACAAAGCACTGGTGAAGCAGGAATGACAGTCATTGCTGAAGCCTCAGTTGCGGTCCGAGCTGCTGGCAGAGAACCTGCCCCAATACCGCCGATTGAGCGCCCCAAAACAACACCAGAAGTTTCGCCAAATCTCAGTGAAGATGTTTATGACGATCCACTGCTACCCCCACACGCCTACATCGCACCAGATCGAATTATAGCTTCCACAGAAAACAGCCCTTCTGTGCAAACGATGGACATACCTGAGGTTCCAGGCCAAAGTTCAACATCCACCAGCCAGCCTGGCGCTATTGCGACTGGCACCTTGGCATCACCCAGCCCAACTACCACTACAAACCAAAACGAAAACGCTAACCCCACTGCTTCAAATCCTGGCAACGGTTCTCAAGCTACCCAACCTAGCAACCTCAATCCAGCCAATCCCACGGGAGATCTGAATCCTGGGTGGAACGTTGATCCAACTGTATCCACTCCAAGTGATGTGGCTTCCCCAGCAGTTCCAGCAAGCGAACCCACTGATTCTCCCGCAAACTCGCCAGTGCAAACTGATGCAGATAGCACTAGTGGCTCTTTTGAAACCCCTACTGGGCCATCCGTGACAATCGCCCAGTAAAGGGGTTTTCTTGGTTTACTGTGCCATTAATGATAGCGAGTTGCGCCCTTTTAGAATGACAGCTTGGTTATTCGGATTGTTATGAGGCTAAAAGTGGAATCAAGCTGCACTTCCCACCTAGCAGTACCTACGCAACCCCTCCACATTCCAGAACAGCAGCTTGATTCCTCAAACACTGGCCCTCTGAAAGCTTCAAAGACCTCATAAAACCCTGGCACCGGGATGGTTTTTAACCGCACGACGTCTACTGCTTTTGAATCAAGCTGTCACTCCGGTGGGGTGGGACTCTTGGGCCGACTGTCAGACTGAGAACAGCAGCTTGATTCCTCTAGAGCAGAGCGAATCTAGTACCAGAATCAAACTGAAAGGTCAGCTCTCACCCGCACTGGGTCGGGCTCAGACTACGAATCAAGCTGCACTTCCCGCCTGATGAGCATCCACAACCATCCCCGCCGACTCTAAAAGCAGCTTGATTCCTCAAGCAGCCCACCCAGAACACCCGATGCACGTCAAAACCGGAAAAGCCCGCAAAGGTTTTCATATCAATGAGTAGTTGACCCGCTGGGAAGCACAGTCAGTGCTCCTCAGCGGGTCAACTACTCAAACGCTCGGTACTCTAACTTTAATAACCAACGCTGGCAATAAACACTTGTCCATCACCATCAAAGCTAATTTCACTGGGCTCACCAGCAGCAAGCCACACTGCCTGTGTTGGGCTCAGTTGTTGAGTTTGCTCCCCTACCTGCACACTCACATCGCCTTTAGTACACAACACCACTCGAGGACCAGCTGTGCTAATAATGTTGCGGCCTGCGACATCCACGATCTGCAAGGCAAACTCGTCGTTGGGGACTTCGAATAGACCATTATTCGATCCAATACTAGGGTTCGAGATGGAATTAAAATTCAGTACCCGTACCAGTTCTGGGACATCAACATGCTTGGCGGTTAAACCGCCGCGCAAAACGTTGTCGGAGTTTGCCATGATCTCTACACCAAGGCCTTTGCAGTAGGCGTGTAGATTTCCCGCATCAAGATAGATGGCATCGCCCGGCGCGATCACAACGAAGTTTAAAAGGAGTGCTCCAAGGACACCAGCATCGTTGGGGTAGAATTCCTCGAGCTCAATGATGTTGGTGAGGGCTTCTTTGATCCACTCGGGGGCTTGACTTTCAGCGAGTACACGGTGGGCAGAGGTAATGATGGCGTCGATAAGTTCTTTGCGTGCCGAGGCGGGGATGGTAATCCACGTGGTGAATAAGGCACGCAGGTTCCCTTCCTCGTCGCCATTGATGTCAGCGATAGTGACGTAGTGGTCGAGTGCAGGACAGTTAAGCACTCCGAAGAGTTCAAGGGTGCGCTTGAATGGCCGGAAACCAGCCATGGCGTGGAATGGGGTGAGCGCTACGATAAGTTCGGGCTTATGATTATCGTCTCGATAGTTACGGTCTGGCGCGTCGGGGGCTAAGCCGCGGGCGTTTTCGCGGGCGTAACCGTCGCGGGCTTGCGCTAAGGACGGGTGCGCTTGCAGAGAGAGCGGTTCGCCAGCCGCGAGCAATTTGAGTAGGAATGGTAGCCGATCACCGAATTGTTCTTGGCAGCGAATGCCTAAATGGTATTCAGGGTCCTGCGCAATAATCTCATCTAGCGGTATCCCATCAACTTCTGCGGGACCACCAGGGTGGGCTCCGTACCACAGTTCCGCCTCAGGGTGTGGCGCTACGCCCTCACCTTTGAGTTCTGCGATTAAGGACCTAGAACCCCAAGGGTAGGATTGGGTGTGGGGAGAAAGCACTAACACGAAGCATCGTTCCTTTTCGGATGTACTACTTCCGAGGCAGTTTAGAGTTCTGCGTCGGTGGCAGTGGTGGGGAAAATTGTTGCAGCAAACCCGCGCGCCAGAAGTCGCAATACGCTGCTAGGCGCTGTTGGTGAGCTCATGGTCGCAGCAACTGCTCCGGGTAATCCGGGAAGATGTTCATCCTCAGCGCACCACACAATTGGTTTTAGTGGTCGTGGTTGGTCCTTGGTAGACCTGTCAGCATCCATCTCTGGGTCGTAGAAAATGTCCCGTTGGTGGATGGAATAATGTTGGATTCCCACAGCTAACTCAGGTAAAGACAAAGATGCGCTGGCTTTCCCACGCATCGTCCATAGTGCTGCAATCACACCGCCCAATGCTACCCCAATTGCACTTGCGGCGGTGTGGATAATCTCCCCCCGAATCTGAGCAAGTTGGCGTGCTGGGTTGACTAACAGCTCACGTTGGGGAGAGCAGGCTTGTAGTTCCTCATCGATGTTATCGGCCCAATCGTTGAGCCGTCGGACTACCAACAGCGGGTCGAAATCTGCTATTTCTAGCAGTGCCATTACTGCGACAACACTACGGGTTGGACTTGGCCCCAGTGTGTTGGGGACCGGTGGAATGATGATGGCATCGCGTGGGGCATCAGCAATGATTGCCGAACCTGCTGGTGCAATCACCACGGTGGATACCCCGCGGCTGACGGCTTGGGATATTGCCTTGGAGATTGTAGGATCCTCACCTTTTTCGCTGAGTACGATCAATACATCAAGCGCACCGATATAGCCTGGCAATAGATGTGTTATGACAATGGGCGCTGGCATTGGTTCAATCAGTGTTGCTGCCAGCTGGGCACAGCGGGTGCTTAGGTCGTCAGCGCATAATACGATGATGCTGCGGGCGCGCACTCCACTTAAACTTGCCAAGCCGGGAGTGTCGGAAGTTAGGCTGGCTTCCAGTGCGCCAGCGATCGCTCGCACCTGTGCACCTTCGTGGGCAATGTCATAAAAGGCAACCGCCATGGGGTCATAGTCGCTCATGTCAGCTCCGAATTATGTCCAGAATTTCTGCCACCAAGGCATCTACTTCTGCTTGGGTGGGTGCCTCCACGTTTAGCCGCAGTAATGGTTCAGTATTTGATGCCCGCAAATTAAACCATGCTTTGGTGCCGATTAGGTCTACTGTTGTGCCGTCGAGCGTATCGATACTTTCTGTCCGTGATGCGAATGCTGCCAGCACTGCTTCAACCCGCTCCTGCTGGGCTGCGGCAGAGGATAGTTTGGAGTTGATTTCACCTGAGGCTGCGTAGCGTTGATAAGTCGCCATCATTTCGCTCAGTGGTTTTTGCTGTTTTCCGAGTGCTGCCAAGATGTGTAGCGCTGCTAGGATGCCAGAGTCCGCATAGAAGAATTCTTGGAAATAGTAGTGGGCGGAATGCTCACCACCGAAGACTGCCTGCTGCTGCGCCATCTGTGCCTTAATGAAGGAATGCCCCACCCGAGTGCGCACTGCTTCGCCACCGTTTTCTGCAATGATTTCTGGAACTGCTCGGGAGGTAATCAGGTTGTGAATGACTGTCGCACCTGGTTTGCTGCGCAGGTATTGCTCGGCAACAATGGCGCAAACTGCCGAAGCGCTGATCGGATTGCCGGTTTCATCAACTACGAAACAGCGGTCCGCGTCACCGTCGAAGGCTAGACCAATGTCTGCCCCAACCTCTTTAGTGAATTTCTGTAAGTCAACTAGGTTCTTTGGATCCAGCGGGTTGGCTTCGTGGTTTGGGAAAGTGCCATCAAGTTCAAAGTACAGCGGCTCAATTTGGATTGGAAGGCCTTTGAATACTTCTGGCACCGTCAGGCCAGCCATACCATTAGCGGCGTCAACGGCTACGGTCAGGGGTCGAATCCCATCCAATGGGACGAGGTTGCGTAAGTACTGACCGTAATCGGCCAGTGAATCATGAATCCTCGTGCTGCCTTTTGGGCCATCGTAGGATGGGACGCCAGCTACCAGCATGTCGATGATCTCTTTCAGACCACTTTCCTGCCCGACTGGTCGTGCCCCCTCCCAGCACATTTTGATGCCGTTGTACTCGGCGGGGTTGTGTGAGGCGGTGAACATCGCCCCTGGCATGTTTTCGATTCCAGAGTAGAAGTAAAGCTGGTCAGTGCTGGTGAGTCCCAACAGGACCACGTTGATACCTTGTGAAACCAGTCCAGCGGCAAAAGCGTTAGCAAGTTCCGGGGAACTGGGACGCATATCGTGGCCAATCGCAACATCACTACCGTTTTTTTGACGAATGAGGTGACCAAATGCGGCACCGATCTCCTCGACAAAATCGGTTGTCATGTGTTCATCCACAAGACCCCGAACGTCGTAGGCTTTGATTACCGAGGTGACAAACTCCCGTGAGCGCATCGCACCCTTTCCTGTTGGTTACTGAATTTTTGGCTTTCCCAAGTCTACCCAAGCCATACAGCCCAACAAGAACTGGCGAGTATTACTCCTCGTCGTTGTCTTCCATATCAGGGACAACGGTCAGATGTGCGCGTCGTGCTGCCTTATATGCGGGCCTACGGATCGGATGATTAGGTACATACCCTTCCCGGTGATCTCGTTTGGCAGGTTTTTTCTCGCTTTTTTCCGAATCATCCCGCGTTAATCCCGGTGGTTGTGGCACTGGTTCTGCTGGTCGCTTCTGGCGCTGGAGCCGATCAGCGGCATCTAGCGCTGCAGACAACCCTGTGCGTTTCTCGAACCGGCGCCGATCTGAATCGTCTACTAACCCAGACTGGGTGACACCACCTTCCCGCACTGCTTCTGCGAGCGCGGTGAGATCCTCATCTTCCTCGACGGCATCGACGCGCAGCAATTCCCAGCCGAGCGGTGGGGTAATACGGGCGGCGTGGTGCTCGCATAAATCCCAGCTATGGGGGTCGTTATTACTCACTAGCGGACCGATGAAGGCAGTCGACTGTGCGTAAGCGTACGTAAGGGTCGCTACGGCAGGCTGGCCGCAGCCGGGGCGAGAACAACGACGGAACTGAGTCACGACAAAAAGTTTAGCCCGTTATAAACGGTTTTTATAGTTATCCCCGCAACTTTCGGCGTGGCATACGCCCCCGTTGATTCGATTGGGGTTTAGGCTACAAGGCATGCACTCGATGCGCCCTGCTCGTAATCGCCACGGACGAGGCCTCCGCGGTCCCGCGCTGCCTTTTGGGGTCCCCCGCTATCGCACCCGCCCCCAGCTTTTCGACGCCGGTGTTCTCGAAGCTTACGCCCCCATCCAGCAACGGTTCACTGCTGAGCTTTCCCACCTTGATATTGCGGTGGACACTATCCCCCGGATGCGCCTCAATGTTGATTTCCAGGCTTTCCCAGAAGAAATTGTTGCTGATGGCCCCATCCCGCTTGGCCGAGTTATCCCTGCTGGTGTTGACGCCCACGGCAACCCCACCCGAGCTCGCATCGTCATTTTTCGCTTGCCCATCGAGCAACGCACCAACAACGCGATGGAACGCCAAGAATTACTGACCGCGATTCTAGTGCAATTAGTAGCCAACTTCCTCAATATCGCCCCGAGTGATGTTGATCCCAGTTTTCGCCAAAGCTGAGGTTTCGCTTCTGTTTGGGGCCTGTTTGGGGGTGCTTAAGGCCCAGTTTGTAGTTTTGGCTCGCTTAGTCCTGTGGGGTGTGTGCAGCCTGAAGTTAAACCGGTCTGAAACCACAACCACCCAACCTCACAATTAAGCTGCCATTTATACCCCCACACACCCAAAGTCAGACGCCGAAAGCCAGAAAGGCAGCTCGATTCTCCAGACCTAAGCTCAACTATTCTTCTGGTGGTTGGTAGTGGGATGGGGTTGCAACAGGCACTAGGTGACCGGACGGTTGTAAGAAGTTCCAGTCCCAGGCTTAAGAATCAAGCTGTCATTTGGGGGTATAACTCACCTTGATTGGCCTAGTGCGTGCGGTTGAGCAGCTTGATTCAAAAATAGGTGGCATGGTGTAGCCGAAAAACTAGCCTAGTACTGGGCTTTCCAGACGAGTGCTTAAGAATCAAGCTGTCATTTGGGGGTATACAGGGATGATTATGGATGTGTGGGGTGGGAATGACAGCTTGATTATCACCCAGCACAGGATCAAAAGCTTGATTTTGGCACTAGCTCCACTCCAGCCTGAAGAATCAAGCTGTTACTCCCACTTTTCAGTCACCATCATGCGCATCAAAAGCCGAAGAGAGTTAGAAGTCCAAATTGTTGAACAGATTGTGTAATGATTTTTGCCTCACCCCCGATAACTCTTACAGTAGCGCAAATAATCACTGCATTACTGACACTATCCATCCCGACAAAGACCCTTACACACCAATAAAACTAGACCGACACTCTCCACAACCAATTAAGCTGACCGATCAAGTCCCCAACATTCAGAATGAGCAAAATGTCCCAAATAACATATAACCTCAACCATCCACCTCCAAACTAATATTAGAAGAAGTGATATGGTTGAGGTAAATATGAGCACTCGTTAGATTATGTCGCGCTTGAGCCTACGACGCTCTCGTTCCGAAAGACCACCCCAGATCCCGAATCGCTCGTCATTTTCCAGGGCGTACTCCAAACACTCGTCACGGACTGCACATGCCTGACAGATCCGCTTTGCCTCGCGGGTGGAGCCGCCTTTTTCTGGAAAGAATGCCTCTGGGTCGGTCTGGGCACATAGCGCTTGCTCCTGCCATTCCTGTTCAACGGCACTGAACAGGTCATCCAGGGTCAACTCAAGTGACGACCGAGTGCGAGGTGCGGCGTTGCTTGCCATATCCTCCACGCCACTCTCCTCTCCTCGTTCATGCTTGGTTTTCAAAACGGGTTCTGAAAGCCAAGGCGTTTAACAATTTCTGACCACCAAGTCAATAACTGTTTTATAACATATTGACCGATTTGGTGAATTACACACCTGCGATTCAACACGGAAACACAAGATGTCGTCAAGCTGAATTGGGTGCTTTTCAACAAATTTTTCTGTTTCCCCAGTTGGCTAATCACACCAGTCACACAAATAACAACTACATATATTGCAGGGCGAAAGCCGGGGGTACTACATATAGTATTTACCCCCAAGAAATATCGCAAGACGGTAACAATTTGGCATGTTTTCCCTAAAGTAGTGGCCAAATAGGCGAACCTATATTATTAGATAAGAAAAACGCAAAATTGCTGCCGGGTTAGCGTTAAGCATCGGAACTAAACCTTATCCCATTATCAGGAATCTCGACTCCAGGCCACACTCGGAGCCCATCTCGAAGCTCACAGCGCGCCCCAATCTGAGCGCCCTCACCAATTACACAGTTTTTTATACGAGCGTTAGCACCTATGCGAGCTCCGCTGGCAATAATGGAATCTTCAATAACCGCGCCAGGCTCAATCGTGACACCATCGAAGACCACCACATCGTCAAGACGACAACCCGCTCCAACTTCTGTTCCCCGTCCAATGACAGTGCCACCAAGCAGCAATGTGCCATCTTTAACCAAGGCCGAGTCGTCGACAAGTGATTCGCCGGTACGGCCCGCCAAAAGTGGCGATGGGGCAATACCACGTACAAGGTCTGAACTTCCGCGCACAAAATCGGCGGGAGTACCCATATCGCGCCAATAGGCATTGTCAACGAAGCCATACACTGCACGGCCTTGTTCCAGCAGCTGTGGGAAGGTTTCACGCTCAACTGAAACTACTCGGTTAGCGGGAATCTCAGCGATCAACTCACGGCGGAACACATAGCAGCCCGCATTGATCTGATCGGTTGGTGGGTCTTCAGTCTTTTCCAGAAAAGCGAGCACACGGCCATCGGCATCAGTAGGTACACAGCCGAAGGCCCGCGGATCAGGTACCCGCACGAGGTGGAGGGTAACATCAGCGTCCTTTTCATGGTGAGCATTGAGGATCCCTGTGAGGTCAGTGCCACCTAGGACATCACCGTTGAAAACCATCACAGTATCGCCGCGCAGTTTGTCATAGACATTGCGGATACCACCGCCAGTGCCGAGTGCGGTTTCCTCAACCACGTATTCAATCTCCAAGCCGAGATCCTCACCACTGCCAAAATGTTCCTCAAAAACTTCGGCACGGAAGGAAGTGCCCAACACCACATGCTCGATACCCGCTGCTTTGATCCTAGCGAGCAGGTGGGTTAGGAAGGGCACGCCAGCAGTTGGCAACATGGGTTTGGGGGTGGACACGGTCAGCGGTCGTAACCGCGTCCCTTTGCCCCCGACCAAAACAACGGCGTCGGTTGACGATTGAATGCTCAAGATATTTCCTTTGCAACTTTTGGATCTGACTATTTCTTCATCTTAGCTAGTGCGACCGCGATCACTGCCCTCACCCTAAGACCAAGAAATAACACCACACGAATCGGGGCCTGCCACGGTTCTGGATGTCGATCCGCTTGGAATCGGTAGGCGGACTCATGATGAGCAGGCAACATCTTCTCTGGATGCTTCCCAGCAGAGTGCCCAACCGCATGAGTTATCACCGCAGTAGGACAAAAAACATTGGTGTACCCGGCGCGCCCGAATCGATCCCCCAAATCCACATCCTCCATATACATGAAGTAGCGCTCATCGAAACCACCAATATCACCAAATGCGGAATAACGTAGCGCTAAACACGAACCCGATAGCCATCCTGCAGTTCGCTCCCGGTCCATCACGGCATCATCTCGGTATGCCTTCGACCACGGGTTACTCGGCCAGATGCCCGAAAACAGTGCATGCCCAATCCCATTTTTGAGTGTTGGCACCGCGCGTGCTGACGGATATGGTGTCCCATCATCCTGACGGATATAAGGTCCAGCGCTGGCTGCTTGGGGATTCCGTTCAAGACAGTCGATTAGCGCATCGATACTGCCGGGAGAGAAAACCACGTCAGGGTTGGCGATGATGAAGAAGTCGTTACGTACTTTTCCGGCTTCGATTAGCGGCACGAGGTGACGAACCGCAGTGTTAATAGCGGAGCCGTAGCCGATGTTGCCGCCAGTGGGTAGGAACGTCACATTTGCGTTTTCTTCGGCGGTTGTTTCGGGCACGCCGTCGGTGGAACCGTTGTCGGCAAGAACGACATAGGTACTGTTTTGAGTTGCTTCATCCAGTGAGTTAATAAAATCTCTTAAATACTTACCTGGGGAATAGGTCACTGTAATTACCGCAATTGGAGGGTTCACCAGATTCACCTGCTCAATTCTATTGTCTTGGTTGAAGTATCAACTTCTCGCCACCTAGTGGCGAGTCTGTACTCTCAGGTTAAAAAGACTATTCTTAATCTCACCTTTGGTCAGCGTCAAGGAGATCCCCCAGCAGCATGAGACAGCAGCAAGCCTTCCATATGGTTTCAACTCCACCTAGTCGAGAGTTGGTAATTAAGCAGCAAGGCCCTACCGCACTGAAATCATTGTTGGTGTGTTTGTCCGCTCTCGTGCTGGTAGTTTCGGGGGTTGGTTATTTCGTACTTGGGCATTCCCTTTCTGAAATAGATCCACCTGTAGATCCCACACCGGATGGTGCGGTCGATTTTTTATTGGTTGGTTCTGATTCCCGAACTGATGCGCAAGGAAACCCGCTGACACCAGAAGAAATTGACATGTTGCATGCTGGTGATGAGGAAGCTGACAATACTGACACCATCATGGTTATTCGTGTTCCTAATGATGGTTCCTCTGCAACTGCGGTTTCTATTCCCCGTGATACCTATGTTTATGATCCTGAGGTTGGCAATCTAAAGATCAATGGTGTCTACTCCCATCACAAAGCAATAAAGACCTCGGAGTTAATAACAGGAGAGGAAACCGATCAGCAGGTGATCGAGCTTGCTGGCAAAGAAGCTGGTCGTCAGGGGCTTATGCGATCGGTTGCTGATTTGACTGGAATTTCAGTTGACCACTATGTCGAGATTGGTTTGGTGGGGTTTGTCTTGCTCACCGATGCTGTTGGCGGAGTGGAGGTCTGCTTGAATGCGGACACCTTCGATGAATACTCTGGTGCCGATTTCAAAGCTGGAGCTCAAACCCTCAATGGTGCTCAAGGATTGGCATTCGTCCGCCAACGGCATGGGTTGACTAATGGTGATTTTGATCGCATTGTGCGTCAGCAAGCGTTTATGGCTTCACTGGTGTCAAAGGTGCTTTCAACGGATACGCTTACCAGCCATAGCAAGCTCGCCAGTTTGAGTGATGCGGTGTCACGTTCAATTGTTGCAGACCGAAATTTGGATATCATGCAGTTTGCCGCTCAAATGCAAAACCTCACTGGGGGCAATGTGCAATTTAATACCATCCCAGTAACCTCCAAAGATGGCACTGGGGATAATGGCGAATCTGTGGTCACTGTTGATGTGGATGAGGTGCACAAGTTTTTTAATCAGCTTCTTGGTGGCACTGATTCCACCGCCTCAAAATCCCCTACAAGTACTGTAGCTGCTCCTACTGCTGAGGTTATAACACTCAATGCCTCTACTACTACTAACTTAGCTGCACGAGTGGCAGGTTTCCTGCAAACTGAAGGTTATACCATCAGCGAAACCAGCAGTGCCATGGACGGCCTTTATAACCAGTCCCAAGTCCTTGCTTCTGATATTACTAATCCAGAGGCAATCGCCATTGCTGAAAAACTTGGTGGACTCCCCATCAATGTCAGCACAACGCTAGATTCACGCACTATCGCGGTAGTCACTGCTGATGACTATGGTGGACCCGAGGGAGAAACGCTACACGCGGGTTCGACACAGACCGTCGGTCAGGTGGGCACACTCGAAGAAGAAAACGCCGCACCGGTCATTGATGCCGGTGGTAACAGCCCGCGCTGCGTAAACTAATCGAAACGTCCACCGCAAAATATCCGATACGAAGAGAAATTAACTCTCAAGTTGAATAAGGCTATTCTTAACGTCAGCTCGGTTTAGCATCTAAGGAGAAACCCCCACGACATGAGTAAACAGAAGCGCCACGCATCCCGTGACATTCAGGCCCCACCAAGTTTTGGACCAGAAACCAGACAGCAGGGCCCCGCTGCGGTTAAGGCGCTTTTGGCCTTTCTTTCGGCTCTTGTATTGGTGATTTCTGGGGTTGGGTACTATACGATTGGCCGCATTGGTACTACCGTTACGACTGGTTCCATCTCACTGGGTGAGAATTCCACCATGTCGAACCCAGATGGCGCTTTAGATATTCTGCTTGTTGGCTCCGATTCGCGTACTGACGCTCAAGGTAATGCCTTGAGCCAAGAAGAAATTGACATGCTGCATGCTGGTGATGAGGAAGCCGATAATACTGACACCATCATGGTTATCCGTATCCCAAATGATGGTTCCTCAGCAACTGCCATTTCTATCCCCCGTGACACCTATATTCATGATCCAGAGCTGGGCAATCTAAAGATCAATGGTGTTTATTCCTATCATAAGGCGCTTCGGAAAGAGGAGCTCATAGCCGAGGGGGTAACTGATGAGCAAGCCATTGAACAGCAGGGGAAAGAAGCAGGCCGTGCTGGGTTGATTCAATCAATTACTGATTTGACTGGTATTTCTGTAGACCATTATGCCGAAATTGGCCTACTTGGTTTCGTCCTGCTTACCGACGCCGTTGGCGGGGTGGAGGTCTGCTTGAATGCAGACACCTTCGATGAATACTCTGGTGCCGATTTCAAAGCTGGAGTTCAGACCCTCAATGGTGCTCAAGGGTTGGCGTTCGTCCGCCAACGCCATGGGCTACCTCGCGGCGACCTTGACCGTATTGTGCGCCAACAAGCGTTTATGGCTTCACTGGTGGCGAAGGTGCTTTCTTCTGGTACTTTGACTAATCCTTTTAAACTCAATGAGTTAAGCGATGCGGTGACCCGCTCAGTGAAGCTTGACCAAGACTGGGATGTACTGCAATTTGCTGGCCAATTACAAAACCTCGCAGGTGGCAATGTGCAGTTTAATACCATTCCAGTGACGTCGATTGATGGCACCGGTGATAATGGTGAATCTGTAGTCACTGTTGATGTGGATGAAGTACACGAATTTTTCAATCAATTACTGGGTGAAAAAGGAGCACCTAATCCTGCTACTACCGAGGAGGCAGCACCTGCTGCTTCCACTGCCGAAGTCATGGTGCTTAATGCCTCTACTACCTCTGGCCTAGCTGCTCGGGTGGCAGGTTTCCTCGAAACTGAAGGTTATAAGATCGCCGAAACGAGCAATGCTGAAGAAGGACTTTATTCCGCGTCCCAAGTCCTTGCAGCAGATGTTAATAATCCGGAGGCAATAAAAATTGCTGAGAAGCTCGGCGGACTGCCGATTAATGCCAGTGCGTCGCTGGATGCCAATACTATCGCTGTGGTCACTGCCTACGATTATGCAGGCCCCACCGGTGAAGCAGTTGAGGCCGCGCCGAGTGGAAACGTCGGGCAGGAAGGCTCAGCTATGGAGGAAGAAAGTGTCTCACCAGTGATTGATGCTGGCGGTGAAGGCCCCCGCTGCGTGAACTAGATTGGTTGTATTCTAGATCACGATTGGGTGCCCTCCCCGACTTCTGTGTTACCCACCGACCAATCGTTAAGGGTTGCAGAGAATGTAGGTGCTCTTGGTGGTGAATCTAGTTTCGACCATTTAGTTGTTCTATGTCGTAGTACCCAATCTTACTGTGGATTTTCGCAGGATAACCGCGTAATCTCGGCCTCCAACCTACAATGGCAGCTATGAAGTTACTTCAAGAACTCATGGCTGCTGACCCAGCGTGCCCTCGGCTGACGGTTTATGACGATCAAGCTGGCACCCATTTAGATTTTTCCGCGAAGCTGCTGGAAAATTGGGCCGCAAAGGTGGCGAACATGCTTCGTGATGAGCTCGACCTAGATGTGGGTGATGGCATTGGTATTGATCTGCCCACAGGTTGGCAGTCAGTGATGATCGCACTTGGAGCAATCGCCGCTGGGGTGAAGGTGGAATTTGGCGCCTCTGCTGCATTAGCTGAGGTGGTGTTTGTTTCCCCAGATGCGGATCTGAGCCTTTTTGCGGGTGAAGTGGTGTTGGTGACCAGTGATCCATTTGGGCGAGGAGTCATAGAATCTGGTGGTGAATTACCAGATGGGGCACTAGATTTTGGGCCTATAGTGCGCATGTATGGTGATCATTTCCCCGAGCCCACCCCCACGTTCAATGAGCTCGCAGAATTAGATGAACTCCCACCTCACACCAGGTTGTTGAGCACTGGCTGGCGAGATTGGTTAGGATTCTGCCGCACGGTGCTTTCCCCCCTTGCGGTAGGCGGATCAACTGTGATTGTTGCAGGTCATCCGAATCAGGACCGGTTAAATCACATTTTTGCTGTGGAAAAGGCCACGGCACTGTTAGTTTTATAATCATGGCTGGAGTGCGGTTCGTTGATGTTTCGATCACCTATCCTGGGGCGGCAGCTCCAAGTGTTGCAGGTTTGAATCTGGACATTGCTGATGGTGAGTTTTTAGTTTTGGTTGGCCCTTCTGGCTGCGGCAAATCAACAATCTTACGATCCTTGGCGGGATTGGAGCCAACCAGCAGCGGCCGCATTTTCATCGGGGATGACGATGTCACAGGCTTGGAACCAGCGCAGCGCGATATTGCAATGGTCTTTCAAAACTACGCCTTATACCCGCATATGTCGGTGCGTAAAAATATCGCATATCCATTGAAATTGGCCAAGGTTGATAAAGCCGAGATTGAAGAGAAAGTGAATCGGGCAGCCGAGATTTTGGGGTTAGGCGAGTTACTGGACCGTAAGCCTAAAGATCTCTCTGGTGGTCAACGGCAGCGAGTGGCTATGGGTAGGGCGATTGTACGCAATCCACAAGTGTTTTTGATGGATGAACCACTATCGAATCTTGACGCCAAGTTACGGGTGCAAACCCGCACCGAACTGGCAGCACTACAACGTACCCTAAAAACCACCATGGTCTATGTCACCCACGACCAAGTGGAGGCGATGACAATGGCCGATCGGGTGGCAGTGCTAAAAGATGGTGTCCTACAGCAGGTAGCCAGTCCCCGAGAATTGTATGACAACCCAGCCAATGAGTTTGTCGCAGGTTTTATTGGGTCACCAGCAATGAACCTGTTTCCCATTGAAGTCAAAGGCCGTCGTATCACGTTGGGGGTGCGACCGGAGAATATGTTTGTTGGTACCAAACCTGGTCATATCGGTATTGAAGTGCAGGTGGCGATTGTAGAAGAGCTAGGGTCGGAAGCCTTCGCATATGCCCAAGCTCAGGGGGATCAGATGCTTGTCGCAAAGCTGCCGCCGACACATTCGGTGACACCAGGCCAGCGATTGACCTTTAGTTTTGCGCCACAATTGGCTCACCAGTTCAGTCCAAAAACGGGGATGCGGTTGAAGAAAACTTTGTGAGTTTTGACAATTCCCCCCAAAACTCACATTTCACAACTAAATTTTGTGGGTAAGGACCCTTTTCAAGAAAGGTTGGATTTCTATGACCAATCACCTTTTCCGTAAGTCCGTGCTTGCCATTGGAATGGTCGGGGCACTGGTTCTTGGAGGCTGTTCCTCTGATACTGGCGGTGAGGAAACCACTGGCACAACCGAGGACGGTCGCGGCCCCATCACCTATGCGATGGGCAAAGTTGACTCCGAGAAACTGCTGCACGTCATCGACAAGTGGAATGCTGACCACCCAGATGAGCAAGTCACCTTCAAGGAGC
>JBHACV010000191.1:0-6757 GCA_041854705.1 Corynebacterium sp. | reverse complement strand
GATGATGATCCATAAAGGACTCGCCGATGGCATGGTATCTGGTGCAGCACATACCACCGCTCACACCATTAAACCTTCCTTCCAAATCATTAAGACCACCCCAGGTACCTCGGTAGTTTCCTCAATCTTCCTCATGGTGCTCCGCGGACGTCTATGGGCTTTCGGCGACTGTGCTGTCAACCCCAATCCAACAGCTGAGCAACTCGCAGAAATCGCCGTTAACTCTGCCCGCACCGCCGCTCAATTCGGCCTCGAACCACGGGTAGCACTGCTTAGCTACTCCACCGGCAGCTCCGGCACCGGTCCCGATGTGGATCGCGCCCTTGAAGCAACTCGCCTTGCCCAAGCTGCCGCCCCCGACTTGCTTATCGACGGCCCACTGCAGTTCGACGCCGCTGTTGATCCAGGTGTTGCAGCCAAGAAACTGCCTGAGTCGAAGGTCGCAGGTCAAGCCAATGTTTTTATCTTCCCGGACCTCGAAGCTGGCAATATTGGCTACAAGACAGCCCAGCGAACCGGCCACGCCCTTGCAGTGGGCCCCATTCTCCAAGGGCTGAACAAACCGGTCAACGACCTCTCCCGTGGCGCAACCGTGCCCGACATCGTCAATACCGTAGCCATCACCGCGATCCAAGCCGCCGGAGGGAAGAACTAATGTCGCTGGTACTCGTCCTTAATTCTGGGTCCTCCTCAATTAAATTCCAGTTGGTTGATCCCGACCAACACGCAACCGACGAACCATTCGCATCTGGGCTAGTCGAGCAAATCGGAGAACCAAGCGGCCGGATTACCCTGAAATACGCTGGGGAAAAATATGTACTGGAGGCACCCATCCCAGACCACGCTGCTGGACTGGAACTCGCCTTCAAACTCATGCACGATCACGGCTGTGCCCCAGCTGATGTGGAATTGGTAGCAGTTGGACACCGACTGGTCCACGGTGGAGTGCTCTTTAGCAAACCAGAGATCATTACCGAAGAAGTACTCAATATGGTGCGTGATCTCATCCCGCTAGCACCACTACACAATCCCGCCAATATCCAAGGCGTGGAGGTAGCACAAGAACTTCTGCCAAATGTGCCGCACATTGGTGTATTCGACACCGGTTTCTTCTACTCCATGCCACCAGCTGCCGCAGTCTATGCCATCAATGCTGAGGTAGCATCCGAACACGGAGTCCGGCGCTATGGCTTCCACGGCACCAGCCACGAATACGTCTCCAATAAAGTCGCCGAGCTCATGGAGAAGCCAAAAGAAGAGATCAACCAGATCACCCTACACTTAGGCAATGGTGCTTCCTGTGCCGCAATTCGAGGAACCCAGCCGATTGACACCTCCATGGGACTGACCCCACTACCGGGTCTAGTTATGGGCACCCGCTCTGGTGATGTTGATCCTGGCATTATCTTCCACCTGTATCGTGCAGGGCTGAGCATTGATGAGATTGACAATCTGCTGAATAAAAATTCCGGTGTCAAAGGCATCGCAGGTGTCAATGACTTCCGCGAACTGCGGAGCATGACCGACAATGGCGATCAGGACGCTTGGTTGGCTTATAACATTTATATCCACCAGCTACGACGCTATATTGGCGCCTATATGATTGCCCTCGGTCGGGTCGACGCCATTACCTTCACCGCTGGGGTAGGCGAAAATGCCGACTTCGTGCGTTTCGACGCCCTCGACAACCTCGATATGTATGGCATCAAAATCGATCCCGAGCGCAACGCTCTACCAAACACTGGGCCGCGCTTGATCTCCACCGATGACTCCACTATTAAAGTCTGGGTGGTACCCACCAATGAAGAACTAGCCATTGCTAGGTATGCCAAGAAGTTAGCTACTGAAGGATAGCTGTTTGGTAGCTTTTGGAATAAACCCCTGCACTGAGTGAATTCGGTGTGGGGGTTTGTGGTGTGGGGAAGTACAGTGAGGTTTTTGTTGGGGGCGGAACAGGTGAGGATATTGAAATAACGAGTTTAACTCGGCTGTTTTGTTAAATGAAGCAAGTAGAGCATCTTGCTTAAAGAAAACTGAGAAGGGCTTCCGTTAGGAGGTTGCACCCATTAATGTGACGATTGGCTAGCTAAAAACCTGCTGTCAACCTACATGAATGAGGTGTAACCAAATGATTATTTTATGTGCCTTCTTGGTGTTTTCTGTAATTACAGCGTTATTGGTAGCGCTATGCATGAGGCCAGCTATGCAGATCAGGTGGATTAAAAGGGGGAGGTATATATCTAATTGTATGCTGATAGCGCTTATACCTGCTCTGATGGTTTGTGTTGTATTGCAATCGCTGCCCATTGGTTTCGTTGCGGTGGCATTATTGGGGATACCAATGTTATTGGTAAGTTGTACTTGTGCAGCTGCATTGGAGTGGCAACTTGTTGCAATCACTAATGGACAAGGTAAAACACTAGTTCTTCGTGCGCCGACTAGGAAAAGGAAAAATCCAGCAACAGTTCTTTTGATGGTTACGTTTGCTGTTGCGCCTTTGGTAGGTGCTGGTATGTTGCAGTATGAGTCCGTAGGTGTATATGAAGAGCTAAAAAAGCAACCGCATATTACAGAATCGGAAGCTAGTGCGATACTCTGGTTGCCGAATTCTTTAGTTTTTCTAGTTTCTTTCTTGCTAGTTTTACTCGCATTCGTCTATTGGCTATTGAGCTGTGCATTTCGGATCAGATTGAATGATGGAAGACCTCACCTAGAGTTCATTAGCAATCAGTTTAGGCAGTTGCAACTACTCAAAGACACTGATAAGCAATTGCTTCTAGGGGGATGCTCCATTTCAGTTATTTGTTGTGCTGTAGGTTCGCTCGGTGCAACCTGGTTTCACAGTCTTATTAGCCCTGAAAAGCAACTTCTTACTTCTGCGCAATGGGGGTTCTGGTGCATGATGTTTCCGATTTTCCTACTTGTTCGACAATTATGGGTATCTTTGTCTGACGTAGTGCTTGAGAATTTCAGGGGTTTTATAAGCATGCTGTTATCATTGGTCGCAATATGGGTAGTGATTTTAATATCCCTAATATTCTGTGCAGATTTTTTGAGTAGTGCGTTTGTTGCATATCTTGCTATTTTTATGACACCCGAGCTGCTTCCTACACAGGAACAGGCGCATGATTACGTTCAGCTAATCGGTTTCACGGTCTTGACTTATTACGTCCTATTGTCCCGCAGGTTAGTTATCACGGCGTGGAAGAAGTTCCTCACACTGGAACTACTTGCAACATCTCCTGCAGTTTGAGCTTTGAGGAAAAATTGTTGGTAGCGTCCCTGTAAGGATTACTACCAACAGGTATAACTATTTTTGGCCCTTAGGTAGCAAATCAGATGCTTTGCCGCTGAGTGTAATTAGTAGTTGATCCCTAGCTCTAGAGGCTGCGACATAGAGCAAAGCTCGTTCTCGCTGAAGGAAATCTTGTTGTTCAGGTTCATTAAGTTCATCCAGCAAGTAGTCGAGCGGTAGTGAACTGTTGTTGACACCCATGAGTACTACATGGCTGAACTCCAAGCCTTTGGCATTGTGCATGGTCATCACCGAGACGTTGTTCGCTGCGGTGGCAGTTATGCCATGTTCGGCCAGCGCATCCACGACTCGGGAGATATGGCCGTTGGTGCGCACAAGAATTCCGATGCGCGCATTTTTCTCCTTCTCTTGTTTCCACACCTTGATTGCTTCGGCGACCGTAGCAACTTCTTCTGCTTCAGTTTCGGTGACAATCACCTGTGGTTTTGGGCCGCGGCGGGCGGATCGGTAATGCGTAGTGGAGTCGGCCTGTCCCTCGCTGTCGATCCACTCTTCGCCAGTGAGCATTTGCACAGCATAGTCGAGGACTTCTTTGGTTGTGCGGTAGTTCAACGTCAACCGTTGTGAGGCACCACCAAGGGTTTTGATATTGAATCTGCTTAGTACCAGTCGTTGTCCGTAGATCCGTTGGTGGGAGTCCTCGGCAAGGAAAATGTCGTTTGGCCCTAGGTCTACACTTGCCCGGAGCAACTTCCAGTGTCCGGCATGGAAATCTTGGGCTTCATCAATAACTACGTGGTCGAAAAGCCGTTTTCCAGTGGTTTCTGCACGGTTATCCAGAATGGTAGCCGCAAGTAAGGCTATGGCTGCGAAGGTAGCTTTTTCAGCGGATACACATTTTTGTTGGAAAATCTCAATGACCTCCCAGACCTTTTTGCGTTCGGTACGATTCAATGAATGCCCCCGGCCAATCCGTGGCACCCTAAGATAGGCAGATTGTTTACTGATCTGATTGGCCAACACCACGGTTTCATATTCTTGCGATAGGAAGGTGCTGTTCGCAGCAGGTCCAGTGGGCCGATTGGTGGTGATCTCTAAGGCTTCATGCCAGAATTGTTTCTCCTCACGGTCAGATAGTGCACGCGGCCGGATTTTAAGTGAGGTATTAAAGACACTCTGCATCGCTGCTGCCAATTCATCGTTGCTTGCGTCACGCAGGATTCTCGTAGCTAATGCATCTATACCACTAATGTAAGTCCCTTGGTCACCAGGGGCTTCAGCTTCAAGATAATCAGGAGCTAGAAGACTCATTTGGGATTTCAGCGATGCAGCCAGATTTTTGGTGAATGTGGTCAGCAGAATCCTCAGCGGGTTTTCATTTGTAGTTGCCAGCCGGTGGGCGCGGTGTAGTGCGACCACAGTTTTTCCGGTGCCAGCACCGCCAAACACCCGTGCCGAACCAGTGAAATTGCGGTCAATGATTCTGCGTTGTTCTGGGTGTAAATACAGCAACCACTGGTCGAAATCTGGTGCTTCGATGGCTTTACGCAGATCATCACTATTGGCTTGGTCGGCATCGATATAAACGAAATCCATCCGTGCCGCTGGGTGTTTCAGGCCAGCCAACAACGCAGCATCGTCGTCAGTATGTGCTACTAATGGTTCAAGGTCAAGGGACTTTTTGACTTCCGCAATAGTCATTCCAGCGAGAAGCCCGATAATGGCATCTTTTTCCCAGGCAGGCCTATTCTTCCAGCGCTCATCTTCGTCGAAAGCTTTCTCTAGTTCTTCGTCTGATTCCAACTCGGAAAGCAGTTTGAGGGTTGCTGGTGAGATTCCCAATTCTTCTTGCAATGGGGAGACATCCAACCCAGCTAGTGATAGGACGTCGCTAGTCTTGGCTGGTGGGGTTTCAGGTTCGACCTCATAGTGGTCTCGTGGTTTAGGCGTAGTTGCCTCGATCAGTTCGGGTATCCCATTATAAGGATTAACCCGCAACACCGTCTTCATAGCTTTAGCGATTGCATCATCGTGGTTGTAGGTGCCAATGTAGATATAATGAGGCTCATTATTCGACCCTGTGATCTTGAACAACACTGCCCGTAGTTTCCGATCCACACGGCCAGTACGAACACGGCGGTCAGCACTATTTTTTATCGGTTCGATGTGTAACCCTAAGGTGGTGTCATCAGCTTGGAGCTTTTCCAAAAAGTCCATCACCTTTGCTTTTTGGTCTTTCTCCAAGCGTTGCCCAGAGTTGAAAATACTGATGGAAATCATGAGTTATGTAGTCCTTAGATTGGCAAATTGTTCTGGGATTTCAAAGTCGATTTCATTGAGGAAAATCGGCATCCAGCCTTGGTCAGTTATGTACTTTTCCGTCTCTGGGTCGGGATCGTAAAGTAACACGAGCTTTGTATCTGGCCATGCTGCTACGACCGCGATGGGGCCCATGTCATTGGCGAACATTTCCGGCTTGCGTACGCCTGCTTCTTCCAAAAGCTTGAGCTTTTCGACGACATCTTCCTCATCGTCAAAGGCGGCAAAGATCTCTGACCACTGGGAGGCTGGGGGTTGTTGTGGTGAAATCGGTTCCAGTGAAATCTGTGGCACCGCATCGGAGAAAATGGCGGAGTCAAAAATGCTATCCACTGTGACTGTAGCGTGGTGTGGATCGATCCACATGAGGTTGGCCAAGTTTAAGAATAGGTTCCAGACTTCTTGTTCCACCAAGCTGTGGGAATTAAGCTTGAGAGTATTGGATTTGGTTCGAACCTCGCGAGTGATGGTCAGCTTGCCCGCATGGGGTTCTGCGCTGATTGTTGACCGGTCAGCAGAAGCCCTAGGTTTTCTAGAAAGCAGATGGTAGGTGGTTGCCTCACTGAGGCTTGGCAACCACGATGCATGGGCATTTTCTAATAGGCCTAACAGTTGTGACATCGGGTCGCGGGTGAGTAGATTCAAATGAGCACGATCTACTCCAAGTTTTTGTACCAAACTCGGCTGTAGTTTGGGATTGAACCACACAGGTGGTTGTGGCGAACTGGACTTCTGTGATTCAAGGTAATGATCCAAATCAGACCAGGTCAATGTCCATGGCAAGATTCCATTTTCGGAATAGAGCCGAGAGCGCTTAATGATATCCGATTCCACCCGGTTGTATGCTTCCGAATGATGATACTCTGCTCCATCTAGGTAGACAGCGATGTCTCGGATGTTGGGGTTCTCGTTGAAAAAGTAGAAATCTGGAATGGTGAACTTGAAATTGTTATATTGCTCGACTACAAACCATTTGGTTTTGTGACCAGGCAGGGTGAAAGTCAATTCTCGTTGGCCGTTGCTTCGGAAGGACTCGTTGATGGTGGCATTTCGGTTTTCTAATGCCTGCCGTAGAATCTCGCGGAATCGAAGTTCTAATTCAGATTCATTGGTTACCTCTGGTTGCTCGGTTTGCGTATCCCAGGTAGCAGCATAGGGATCGGCATCCTCATCCGGTTTATT
>JBHACV010000190.1:0-12832 GCA_041854705.1 Corynebacterium sp. | reverse complement strand
TGCCTTGCAAAGCATAATCACAGGCAATCGAAAAGTTCATGTTCGTTTTTGAGTTCACTCATCTGGTGGGCTCTTTCACTGCCAATCACGTAAGGAAAGAGCAAAATGTCTGTCATTCCAATCATCATCGTTATCCTCGACTTCATCTTCGATCTGATCTTCCCACCTCTGCCTATACCACCTCTGCCTCTGCCTATCCTGTGACTAAAGGTAGCCGGATAAAGCCGTGGTCTTACAGGCGCTCATCCCCTTACTTGCAACTGATGGGTAAGGCCCTGTAAGCCACGGCTTTTGATTATTAAGTAAGAACAAACACCGAAAATGCAGCAAGAAACCTGCAAGAGGTGTGCCATGCGGTAGTGGCTTCGTCGACAAGCCATAGAACATAACCGCTGCACACAACCTTTCTTCATCAATAAATGCGACTCCTATTTCACACTAGACTCCCATGAAGTGTCCTTTTGCACGAATACTTAGACATGGGGCTGAGAACGTCATTTGCCCATTTGCTAAGCCATATTCGTTTTGCTAAGCGGTGTATTTTGGAGTTTACTGAATCGTGACATCGTGCAGTTTTATCTCTAACTTTTGATTTTCGGGGTTAGACTACTAAATAACTCGATTCATTTTTATTTTCCGGGAGTTATAAGTTGAAAGTTCTTATTACTGGTGGCGCCGGGTATATTGGTTCTACAATCGCAGCATGCTGTGTAGAAAGTGGAATTACACCGGTGATTCTCGATGACCTCAGCACAGGGTTAAGGGAATTTGCTAAGTTATACGATTTATATGTTGGCGACATTGCTGATGTGGAGTTATTGCGAAAAATATTTTCGGATCACCCTGACATCTCGGCAACCATTCACTGCGCCGCAAAGATTGTGGTAGCGGAATCAGTAACCGCGCCCCTTGAATATTACGAAACTAACGTATCTAAGGCTATCGTCTTGATTCGTGAACTGGCGGCACACAACATTGACAAGTTCATCCTGAGCTCGACAGCCTCAATGTATGCTCCGGACCCAGATTACATGGTCGATGAGTCCTCAGTGTTGGCGCCCCAAAGCCCTTATGCCGCCTCAAAGTGGATGTTGGAACGGGTCCTCAATGACTACGCCCAAACCGGGAAATTGCAGGTTATTTCCTTGCGGTACTTCAATCCCATTGGTGCAGATCCCAAGCGCCGATGTGGTCTGCAAAACCCATCTCCCACCCATGCACTTGGGAAGATGATTGAAGCTCACTCCGCACATGCCCCATTCACCGTTACCGGTACTGATTGGCCTACTCGGGATGGTTCAGGGTTGCGGGACTACATTCATGTGTGGGACTTAGCCCGCGCTCACGTTGCGGCGCTGGAAGAATTTGATGCAGTGATGGCCCAGACCACCACCCCAGGTTTTGATGTCATTAATCTTGGCACTGGCACTGGTACCACCGTTTTTGAACTTGTCGACGCTTTCAACCTCGCTAGTGGTACTCCATTGCAGGTAGAAACTGCGCCGCCACGAGTTGGGGATGTAGTTGGGTGCGCTTCACGCACTGCCAAAGCAGCAGAATTACTTCATTGGGAGGCTAGGTTGCCGATCTCTCAGGGGGTAAAGGATTCTTTGATATGGGCAGAAGAACTTCTACCTACTGTGTTGGAGCGGGAAAAGACCAACTCATAACAATTTTGTGGTGAATTTTGCCCGATGTTCTACGATCGCCACTATCCTTATAGGGATTGAAATTAAGCAACAAGGAGTACCAACCTTATGAGTCGACTTTTCGGCACCGACGGTGTGCGTGGTCTTGCCAATGAAGCGCTAACTGCGCCACTCGCTTTGCGGCTCGGAGCGGCTGCTGCAGAGGTTTTAACCTCAAAAAATCGGACGTCCAAACGCCGCCCCCTTGCTGTAATCGGCCGCGACCCGCGGGTTTCAGGCGAAATGTTGGCCGCGGCCCTCGCTGCAGGAATGGCCAGTCGGGGAGTGGATGTGCTGCGCGTTGGGGTATTGCCGACCCCCGCGGTGGCCTATCTAACCGAATTCTATGGTGCTGATATGGGCGTGATGATCTCCGCCTCACACAACCCCATGCCAGATAATGGCATCAAGTTCTTCTCTAAGGGTGGGCACAAATTGCCAGATTCCATTGAAGATCAAATTGAAGCCATGATGGAAAACCTGCCAGAATCTGGTCCCACCGGACACGGTGTTGGCCGCGTGATCGAAGAAGCAATCGAAGCAAAACAGCACTACCTCGATCATTTAGCCGAAGCCATGAACACAAGCCTTAGTGGCATTAAAGTGGTGGTGGACTGTGCTAATGGTGCTGCCTCCACTGTGACCCCTTTGGCCTATCACGCTGCTGGCGCCGAAGTTGTGGCTATTCATGACCAACCCAATGCCTACAACATCAATGACAATTGTGGTTCCACTCACATTGAGGTGGTACAGGCTGCAGTAAAAGAACATGGGGCTGACCTCGGTCTTGCCCACGATGGTGACGCTGACCGGTGCCTTGCTGTAGATGCAGCAGGCAATGTTGTTGACGGTGATCAAATCATGGCTATCTTAGCTATTGCCATGAAAGAAAACGGTGAACTGCGGAAAAGCACGCTCGTGGCGACGGTGATGAGCAATCTCGGACTACGGTTAGCAATGGATGCCGCTGGCATTGAGTTGCGTACCACCAAAGTTGGGGACCGGTACGTGCTCGAAGACCTCAACGCAGGTGGCTATAGCCTTGGTGGGGAACAATCTGGGCATATTGTGCTTCCAGATTTCGCCACCACGGGCGACGGTACTCTTACCGGCCTGGCTTTGATGGCACGGATGGCTGAAACTAAACAGTCTCTTCAAACCTTGACCCAAGCCATGACAGTTTTGCCACAGGTTTTAATCAATGTTCCAGTTTCGGACAAGACCATTATTGATTCGCATCCAGAAGTGGTCTCCGCCATTGCCGCAGCAGAAACAGAGCTAGGCACTACTGGTCGGGTGTTGTTGCGGCCTTCTGGAACCGAAGAAATCTACCGGGTGATGGTTGAAGCTGCCAACCAAGAATCAGCCCGCAGGATTGCTGGTAAGCTCGCTGCGGTAGTCAGTACCGTCTAAACCACTTCACATTTCCTGCGTTCCCACCCAAACGGGTGGGTTTTCGCATATTTGGCAGAAAATTTCCGCCCATTGGGAACCGAAACTGCAAAACACAAGTCCAAATACATGACGGGAAAACTCGGCTAGCACGATTGGAGTGGTGACGATGGAAATGGCGCGTATTCAACCAGCAGAAGCTCAAGCACTTCTTGCTCAGCTTTCGGCAACGGTAAACGCAGAAATTGCAGCGCACCAACAACTAGTTCCCAACCTACAAGGGTCAGAACTAGGACAAGGATTCATCGACACGGCACACATGATCCAAGAAAAAGTCATGCGGTTACATCAAATAAACCTTGAACACATGACTCAGCTACTTCATGCAATTGAAACCGCAACGATGGATGTTGCCACAATCGTCGATACCGATGACATAAACGCACAACCACTGGGTGAAGCGCAATGGAGTTAACAGCCGCTATCGAAGCACTAGCACAGGCCAGTGCCGGAACCTACTCCAGCAGTGCAGCTTCCCACAAACTCCAAGTGTTTAATGACGCCAAAGCTACAACTGAGGGATTAGATGCAACAAAACTTGACCAAGCTGGACAAGCTATATGTAGTAGCACCCAACCTGCTAATATCCATGACCAGTTTGCCCCCACCATCGAACGAGTCTTGGGAGAAGTCGCCGAGGGAGCAATCTCCCACGGATTGACTCTACTTTTGCGTCAATGGTTGCATACTCATGACCAAAGTAATGAGATACAGACGCAAACTAAGCACGCGAGCCAAGCGTTAACACAAGTGGATCAGGAAGCATCTGTGGCCTGCGATCAAGTCAGTCATTTAGCCACCGCACAGGTGGCACAGGTGTGTGCTCTCCTTGGCAAGACCAACCCAAGTGATGCACCCGAAATTTTTGCCGGATTGGTGCACCTTGGTGCGCAGATCATTGATGAAGCCATCACTACCTTAACCGAAGTCTGTAGCTTTCGGGATTCTGCCATGCAAGACATCGCCACACAACTAATCCACGATATAACTCAGGTAACCGAAGAGATCACTGCCGCTGCAGCAAAAAATGGAATCGGAGTAATTGCACCACTAGCATTGGCAGGCGCCGCGGTTATGGGTGGAGCTGGACAGGTGTTTATTCGCGCAGGTGAGGCGATGGGTGATTTCCAAGCGACGGTCATAGACCAGTTTGCACCCCAACCAGAACCAGTCGCAGAACCACCAGTACCGAAATCAGAATCAGTACCAGACAGTGCGGTAGTGGCAGAAAAACCCACACCACAACAATCAACTGCACCAGAACCAACACATAATGCAACAGTAACCTCAGACCAGTCACCAGCAGTGAAAACAGAATCCACCCCACCAAAGAATGCGCCCGCCACAGAGCCGGTTTCCGAAGCGGTCCTTACACCAAATAAAAATGAGGGAAGCATGCCTCAATCGGTGACAGTGGCAGAAACTGATAGTCCATCACCTGCTTCCCCTACTCCGGCTGCGCAACCAAGTTCCGAAACCGCAGGATCAGCTGGGATTAAAGTACGAAAGGCAGGATCGTGGTGATGGAATTTGAGGATTTCGTTCATCAATTTCGCAGGCTGACCAGTGCTCGCCTGGATGAATTCAACAAGATAATAGCCCGCATGGACAAAGAAATTACTCAAGTGCGCACCCCATCGCCGATTCGTCGTCAAATGCGGTACCGCACAAAAGTACAATCCGTGCTCCGCTCGCAGCGAAGACCCTAGGCAACCGTTTTGACTAGGTGCTGGTGCAACTGGGAAATTGAGCCAGTCAGATTAGCAGGAACTCTAAACCTTAATGTGGGTCTGGTCAGCTTTTTCTTTCAATTCCGCGCCACTTACCGAAAGTACCTTTTTCTTTATCTGGGCGGTGGGGGAGGCAAAGGCTGAATACTTACGCTCATCGGCCAAGGTCGCCAATAGGAACCCAGTGATTAACCCCCACGCGCGTTCCCGCTGGGCAGCCTTGCCCCCAAGCCCAGTAGTTAAGTTGAAAACAAAATTCTCATTGAGCAAATTGTGGCTAGCACCGATGATTTCCCGGTAGCAGACACTCCCTGCCCATCGATTTGCAATCCCTGCTGGATTACCAAAATCGAAGAGAGCGGTTTCATCGGAGCCGAGAATCAACCCTGAGGCTTGTACCAAGGTAGCTGCAGATTCCGCAGAGGGGGTGACTTTACTAGGATAGGCGGCTACAACCGCCCTGAGCCTAGGGCGAGCAGCAGCTGTTAAAATTGCAGCTCCAGCACCCATGCCATGACCAGCAACCCCCAACCGGCCAGGGGCAATACTGATATTGCCGGTTCCTAGTTTCACCCCAGTAACCACCTGCAGACAGGATTCCAAATCAGCGGCAAAACCACGATGATTGGGGTTGAAGCCTTTTTCCGTATTGGGAGCTGCTACCACAATTCCCCAACTGGCAAGGTGGCGCAGTAGTCCGTGGTAGTTTCGCACGTCTTTCATCCAGTCATGCCCGAAAGCAATCGCTGGGAGCGCATTACCCTCGGCAGGGGTGTAGATTTTGCCAGGTAGTCCCACAAAATCGAGGTCGCCAACGAGGACTCGGTGTTGACCACGTTTGGACAGTTTGGAAAGATGCTTGGACAGATTATCAGCCACGACTTAAAGGTTATCAAAGCTGGGGAAAATGGGGTGGAAAGCTGGCAAGAAATCTGGCTATAACATCCACAGGAGCCAGACTAACCTATGGTACTGGCCACTTATTGAGGGCACATGTTTAGGGGTAGCTGCCCACATGGGGTCCATTGATTACTTTTAATCAATCCCATCAATTATTTTCTGGTGCTAACCTAAAAAGTCTATGGAAGTTGCTTTTGAATATCGTGCTCCAACATTAACGGTCGATCTTGTGGCTTTTCAGGTTCAAAAGGCCCAGCTAGAAGTGTTATTACTAAAACGCGCAGCTGAACCATTTCAGGGTGAGTGGGCGCTACCTGGGGGATATAATGCGGCAGGTGAAACCACTACAGAAGCCTTAGCGCGGGTAGTGACCACCAAAGTGGGACTAGACTTGGACAAGGACTTGGGGTTTTTCGAACAGTTACTCACGGTTGACACCGTCGCCCGCGATCCACGAGGTCATGCCGTATCAGTGGTCTATATCGGTTGTGGTTGTAACTTCAACTTAACTGGGGGATCGCACGAGTACCAGTTTTGGCCAGTTGATGACCTGCCCACAGTGGCATTCGACCATGCCAACATTATCCTTTATGCCCGCGAACGATTGGCATCAAAGATGAGTTACTCCAATGCCGTCGCTGGATTATTGGCACCAGAATTTACCTTGACCCAAGTACAAACCGCCTATGAAGCCGTAATAGGGAGGAAACTGGATAAGCGGAATTTCCGCAAAAAGTTTCTTGGATTGGGATTGATTGATGAAACCGGCAGCCATTGGTCCGAAGGGGCACATCGGCCAGCAAAACTGTATCGGTTTAAATCCACTACCCTAGAAATCCTGCCTTCCCCGTTCTAGCAATGATGTTATGGGATGCGGTGAAGCTGTCGAAAAGCGATAGCCGATGCGAAGTCACAGCTACTAGAACTAGCCCATGAGAGAAACCAAAGGTGGCACAATAGTGAGCATGGATTTGCTGGAAACCATTATTGACCTTGATGCCATTGCGCATAATACGAGGCTGCTTAAAGAACTCGCCGCGCCTGCGCAACTGATGTGTGTGGTCAAGGCTGATGGTTACAATCATGGCGCAATTGAGTCGGCTACCGTTATGGCGGAAAATGGGGCAGACCAGTTTGGCGTGGCTACTCTCGCTGAAGCATTGCAGTTACGCGCTGGTGGTATTGAGCTGCCAATCTTGTGTTGGATTTGGTCGCCTGAGCAAGATTTTCAGCAGGCGATTGCTGCTGATATTGACTTAGCGGTGGTTTCAGTGGCACATGCTGAGGCGATTGTTGCAGCTGCGGAACAGACCACAGTGCGGGTAACCATCAAGGTTGATACTGGGTTGCATCGCTCTGGGGTGCCGCCCACAGATTGGGAGCGAGTGTTTCGGTTGTTAGCTTCCGCACCGAATGTGATTGTGACCGGCCTGATGAGCCATTTAGCCTGCGCTGATGACCCAGCTGATCCCATGACAGATATGCAGGCAGAAGCATTCCAAGCTGCCATTGAGTTGGCTCGTGAATGTGGATTGAACCCACAGGTTAATCACTTGTGTAATTCGCCAGGAACATTGACTCGCCCCGACTTGCACTTCGATATGGTGCGGCCAGGTCTTGCGCTCTATGGGTTGGAGCCAGTTATGGGGATTACCCATAACTTGCGTCCCGCAATGCGGTGGGTAGGGCGGGTGACCGTGGTCAAACCCATTTCTCGTGGTGATGGAGTGAGCTATGGCATGACATGGCGGGCTGAACGCGATGGGCAGATCGCAGTGGTACCCGCCGGATATGCTGACGGCCTGTCGCGGAATGCCCAAGGGCAGGTTGAGGTCACCATTGGAGGTCATCGGTATCAGCAAATTGGTCGGATTTGCATGGACCAATTTGTCATTGATCTACAGGACAATCCACATCAAGTCCATGCCGGTGATGCTGCTATTATCTTTGGTCCTGGTGGCATGAGTGCGACTGAACTAGCACAACGCATTGGCGACATTAACTATGCCGTTGTGTGTCGGCCCACCGGCCGCACCGTGCGAAGTTTTGAATCTGGAGAAAATGTGCGATGAAATCTACTTTTCCTGCAACTGGGAGCAAAGTGACCACCACCGCCGCCGATACCCGAGCATTGGCAGCAGAACTCGGAGCCGCCCTTGAAGCGGGTGATGTAGTAATTCTCGATGGTCCACTTGGCGCTGGTAAAACCACCTTTACCCAAGGATTGGCCCAAGGGCTTGGGGTCAAAGGTCGGATTACTTCGCCAACTTTTGTTATTGCCCGACACCACCGTTCACTTGCCGACGGCCCAGATCTCATCCATGTTGATGCATATCGTTTGCTTTCCGACGACCCCGCTGGGAACCTAGATTCCCTCGATCTGGATACCGATCTTGATCAAGCTGTGGTGGTAGCTGAATGGGGTGGGGGATTGGTAGAACAATTAGCTGATGCTTACCTGCTAGTCACCTTCGACCGGGAAACTGCAGTTCAAGATGATCCTGAATCGGAAGCTCGACTTATTTCTTGGCAATTTCTGTGTTCAATGCCGTCCTGATTCGAAGAATTAGGTACCGTAAGAGAAGTTACTGAACACCCCAATTGAAAGTAGATGACTTCACCATGAAGCTCAGCCCGCGATCCTATATCATTGTGACCTCCTGCATCGCCATCATGGTGGTAGGTGCTGCCTTGATGGTTCTTGCATCCTACTTAAACAACCGGCCAACCGAAACGGAAGATAAATTCGATCAAATCATCCAAACAGTGGATGCAGCTGGTCTGACAGTAGTTGGCATTTCCCCGGTCGATCTTTATGGTGAAGAGTACACCATAGCGGCTATTGTATGCCCAGGTGAAACCCCAAATTCATTTGCAATGGAGTATGGACTGAATCCTGATGCCATGCCACTGCCAGAAGAGGGTGTTCCTAGCAACCAGAGCTATCTGCTGCTAGGGACAGAAGATCGCACATTCCGTGCCGCAATATTTGATCGCAATGAAATTGATCTGTGTTCTGGTGGTGAGCCCCAGCCATTCAGCACGAGGCAAATGATTCCGCTAGTCAAAGACATCGATGGTGTATGGAAGTTGGCTTCCTAATACCTCGATATGAAGCATACCTCGATATGACAAGCGCTTCTAAGCACTAGACGACAGCAGACGTAGGCGTCAATGAGTAAAAGTCGGCTAATCCCGACTACCCTTAACCACTGTGCTAGTTCTTGCGATTGATACAGCAACACCAGATTTGATTGTTGGCCTTGTTGAAGATGGGGAGGTTCGCGGCGAGGCGATTTTGCAGCATAGTCGTGGACACAATGAAATGTTGGTGCCCACGACTAGAGATGTGCTTGCCCATGCTGGCTACCAATTTAACCAACTTGATGCCATTGTGGTTGGACAAGGACCAGGACCATTTACTGGGCTGCGGGTCGGAATGGCCACTGGTGCCGCTTTTGGCGATGCCCTTGGCATACCGGTTTATGGGGTGAACACCCATGATGCAATCGCCCATGGCATTGCCTCGGAAGAAAAAACATTATTAGTGATAACCGATGCACGTCGTAAAGAGGTATATTGGTCTTCCTATGAGCATGCCCAACTGAAACAAGGCCCTGAAGTGTGCCGACCGGCAGAGCTAGGGAATCCGAAACCAGAATCCAGTTATGAATTACAGCGGGTTGACCTGCTCAGTGTTCCTGAACAATTGCAAGACAGTCTGCCAGAACATTTAAAAACCGCAACCATAGTTCGGGGCATGCCGAAACCAGTGGATTTGGTAGCAGTAGCTGATTTCAATTCGGAACCTCAGCCATTGGTTCCGTTGTACCTGCGACGCCCCGATGTCAAAGAACCTGTCCCCAGACCCCCATCTCCGGCGATTCCTAGGCGTGACTCATGAAACTTCGGGAACTAACTATCGCCGATACCCCACGGCTCACAGAGTTGGAAAAAATCCTGTTTCCTACTGATAGTCCGTGGTCAAAGGCGGATTTTGAGTACGAAATCAACCAGCCACATACCTTTTATCTTGGGGTGGAAGAAGATGGGAAACTCATCGGTTATGCTGGGTTAGGAATCATGGGTATCCCTGGTGATACAGATTGCGAGATCCGTACCATTGGGGTGGACCCAGATTATCAACGTCGTGGTGTTGGCCGACTCATAATGGACAATCTCATCCATGTCGCCGATCAGCTGAGCGCCCCGATTTTTTTAGAAGTCCGTACCGATAACGATCCAGCTAAAGCCATGTATGAATCCTACGGGTTTGTCATTCTTGGACTACGGAAAAACTATTATCAGCCTTCTGGTGCTGATGCCTTCACTATGAAGCGCGAAAAGACAGAAAGTGAAACCGCATGATTGTTCTCGGCATAGAATCAAGCTGCGATGAAACTGGGGTGGGCATAGTCAAGCTGCACTTTGATGGACAGATGGAGATTCTGGCGGATGTGGTAGCAAGCTCCATGCAGCAGCATGCACGTTACGGTGGGGTGATACCAGAGATCGCTTCCCGAGCTCATTTAGAAGCAATGCAGCCAGTAATGCGGCAGGCACTGGCCGAAGCAGGCATTGACAAACCAGATGCGGTAGCCACCACCATTGGCCCAGGGTTAGCTGGGGCATTGTTGGTGGGAGCATCGGCGGCAAAAGCCTATGCAGCTGCTTGGGATGTGCCGTTTTATGGCGTCAATCACCTTGGCGGACATGTGGCGGTTGCCAATCTAGAGGGGGAAGCCCTACCGCATTCGGTGGCGCTGCTGGTTTCCGGTGGACACACGCAGCTATTAGAAGTCGATGCCGTGGGCAAACCCATGCGGGAACTTGGTTCCACACTTGACGACGCCGCTGGCGAAGCTTATGACAAGGTCGCACGACTGCTGGGACTGGGCTATCCTGGCGGACCTGTGATTGATAAGTTAGCAGCACAGGGCGATAAGAAAGCCATTGCGTTTCCGCGTGGGCTCAATAAAGCAGAAGACCTTAGAGGAGAGCATCGACATGACTTTTCTTTCTCCGGTTTAAAAACCGCGGTGGCCCGCTATGTTGAGCAGGCCGAGCGGGAGGAACGAATCATCAGCATTGAGGATGTCTGCGCATCGTTCCAAGAAGCGGTCTGTGATGTGCTCACTGCTAAAGCCGTGCGAGCCTGCCAAGACACCGGTGCATCAGTGTTGCTTCTTGGTGGAGGTGTAGCGGCTAATTCGCGGTTGCGGGAGCTAGCAGCACGACGTTGTCAGTCTGCTGGTATCGAACTACGGGTTCCTCGGTTTGAGCTATGCACCGATAATGGTGTGATGATTGCTGCCCTAGCCGCCCAACTGATTTTTGAAGGCGCGAAGCCCTCTGATTGGACGGTAGGAACAGATTCTGCCTTAGAAGTAGAAACCCCGCTGGTCTAAACCTGTGGACATCAGTGGCAGTCCCAGTTGTAGAGCACATTGCTGAAATCGAGGTTGGCAAGGTCTTGTGGGGTAATGAAGAAGTTACCTATTCCAGCATCGCCCCACATTAATGTGACCTCTCGTTGGCTATCGAAGTAGGAGTCAATCTGGAGTAGAAGTTGATGATCATCATCTTTACGAGGATCGCCTTGGGTGAAGTATGCCCAGCCGCCACCGAAAGTGGTGAAGTGAATGCGGTTCATTAGATCCCAGTACGCTTCTTCATCTTCCTCAGAAAGGTTCACATCGAAGTCGCGGTCTTCTATGGATGGGGTTTGATCGTAGAGTTGCCCAGTGATAGTAAAAAAGCCACCATACATTAAGTTATCTTCTTCTGGAGCATAAAACTCCAGTTGACCTTGGCTTAGCTCTGTTTCAGGGAGGAAACGAACCACATGGACAGTTGCTGTATCATCAGTCCAACCCAAGTCCAAATCAGATTTGATGAAAAATTGCAGCAGGCCAGACGTGGGGTAGCCTTCACGTGGTGGTAGTTCGGCGAGGTTGAGTTGAGCAAGATGCTGCATTGGGAAGCCATCGCTATCGACAGGCCACGGATGGTCATTGGTTATAAGTGCAGCACCTCCGATTCTAGAACCTGTAGGGTTATCAGCACAGGCGGCGAGGATAGCAGCCTTGCCCTCAGCAATGACTGGGGTTGGGTGCAATGCAGTAGTGCGACGAATTGCACCAGCAAAAAGCTGCTTGAATTTTGGGTTTAGTTTATCGGTGAGAATGTCGGTAGTTGTCATAGGAATAGAGACTACTAGGACCTACCGACATGCTTTCTTACTATGCGAAAAAGTGTTCTTATTTAGCAGCAATCCCAGTTATAGAGCACATTGCTGAAATCGAGGTTGGCAAGATCTTGCGGGGTAATGAAGAAGTTACCCACCCCAGCATCACCCCACATTAATTCGACCTCTCGTTGGCTACCGAAGTAGGAGTCAAGCTGGAAGAGCAGTTTCCAATCATTACCGTCGTCTTCCCGAGGATCCCACTGGGTGAAATGCGCCCAGCCACCACCGAAAGTGGTGAAGTGAATGCGTTCCATCACATCCCAATACTCTTCTTCATCTTCCTCAGAAAGATTCACATCCAAATCGCGGTCTTCTGTGGATGGTGCTTGGTCATAGAGTTGTCCGGTGACTGTGAAGAAACCTCCAGAATAGAGGTATTCCTCTTCAGGTTTGTGGAATTCGAGTCTCCCTTGGTCCAGTTGTGTTTCAGGAATGAGCCGGACCAGATGGCCAGAGGTCTCACCAGCTTGATCTAGGTCGAGGCCCAAAAGGTCATTAGTACCAATGAAAAATTGCAGTAGGCCAGAGGTGGGGTAGCCTTCGCGTGCTGGTAGTTCGGCAAGGTTGAGTTGTGCGAGGTGCTGTAGTGGGGTGTTCTTGCTATCTACGGGCCATGGATGGTTGTCTGTGATGAGTGCGGCACCGCCAATCCTGGAACCTGTGGGGTTATCGTTGCAGGTGGCCATGATGGCTTTTTTGTCCTTGGCAACGACTGGGGTCATATGTAGTGCGGTGGTGCGGCGTTGGAGACGAACAAAAAGGTTGTTGAACTGCTTAAATTTTGGGTTCAGCTCATCGGTGAGAATGTTGGT
>JBHACV010000189.1:0-11489 GCA_041854705.1 Corynebacterium sp. | reverse complement strand
TGGGCACTGCTTTGGTTGCATGCTCACCTCCTAACCAAATTGACTCTGAAGAAAAGGTTGTCACCGCATCGGAAGGCGCAGTTCCATCAACGACTGCAAATGCCACTTCTGTGACAGCAACTCCTATGACGACCACATCAGCAACAAACTCGGCTGAGGAAAAGCTAATAGTTTCCCAGACTGAAAATTTAGCCGAGGGCGATGAAATTACTGTTGAGATCACTGGGCTTGATCCCGCAATGGGCTACTACACCGCAATCTGTGCTGCTGATCCCACGAACCCGCAGCCAGTTTGTACTGGTGACTTATCTGATCCAACCACATCTGCGTGGATCAAGGCTGACAATACCGGTACGGTATTGCTTAATGCGGATGGTACCGCAGTGGTCAAAATCGCCGCTACTGCGACTGGACCACAGGTAGATTGCCACACCGATAAATGTGTGGTGAAGGTTTTTGGCGACCCGGCTCAAAATTTTAAGAACTACGCAGAGGTCCCAGTTACCTTCGCTCACTAGGGATTAAAAAGTTTCTATTTAAAGGCTCGATCGAGTAAATCTCGACGGGCCTGTTCTAATGCCACAAGATCGGCAAACATGGCATTATAAGCCAGCTCATCCTCACTCGGGCGCATCCGCTGCAATTGGCTTTTAAGCACTGCAATCTGATTCCCTACCCGTTGTTCATGCAGCCGCGATAGTGTCCGATCAGTATGTTGTTGCAGCTCCTCCTCGGAACACTTAATGGGCTCAACGACTAACTCAGACACCAAGGACCGACCAATCAGATCGGGAACTTCTCCCGCGATCAATGGCACCCAATCCGGTTTCATTCCAGCTTCAACACACCCACCCACCGTGGCGATTGCCCGACGAATCTCCCGGTAAGTGGCGAAGCTAAATGCATCTTCCGGCAAGCCATCAAAATACCCGCCTGCAACACTTGGATGCTGCAACGCCAACTTCAAACTTTCTCGTTCGGGCCACAACCTGGGATTTTTGGGATCTGGATAAGGCAGCAAAGCCTGAGGCGCTTCCACAGACTGTCCCTGTCCGCTATCGAATCGCTTAGCTCGACGTGGCTCGTTACGACGCTTTGGCCGTCGTGCCTCTTCTCGAACTTTTTGTAATACCTCGGCCTCGTCCTGCCACCCCAACCAACCGGAAAGTTGGCGAGCATATTCATTCCGCAATGCATTGTCGCGAATATCCGCCACGATCGGAGCTGTGCGACGTAACGCCTGCAACCGCCCCTCGGCAGAATCAAGCGAATACTCAGCAATGATTGACCGAATAACAAACTCAAACATTGGAATACGACTGGCAACTAGGTCTCGCACCGCAGCGTCACCTTTTTCCAACCGTAAATCACATGGATCCATGCCACCTGGAGCAATCGATACATAAGACTGGCCGGTAAATTTTTGATCGCCAGCAAAGGCACGCATCGCAGCCTTCTGCCCCGCTTCGTCACCATCAAAGGTATAGATCAACTCACCTCGAAAATAGCTATCATCTAACATGAGCCGTCGAACCATTTGCAGGTGTTCATCGCCAAAGGCGGTGCCGCACGAAGCAACGGCAGTAGTCACCCCAGCTGCATGCATAGCCATCACATCGGTATATCCTTCGACTACCACACACTGATGACCAGCAGCAATGTTCTTTTTCGCCATATCAAGGCCGAAAAGTACTTTCGATTTTTTATACAGCAAAGTCTCAGGCGTATTCATGTACTTGCCCAAGTTGTCATCATCGAAAAGCTTACGCGCCCCGAAGCCAATCACATCACCAGAGGTGTTTTTAATCGGCCACAGCAAGCGACGATGAAACCGATCGATGGGGCCGCGTTTGCCCATCGTCGATAAGCCAGCAGCTTCGAGTTCTTTGAAACTAAACCGATTGAGTAGATACTTAGTCAGAGTGTCCCAACCTTCGGGGGCATAGCCGCATTCGAAAGCATAGATATGGTCTTTGGAAAACCCCCGGTCTAGCAGAAAACGGCGAGCTGGCTCGGCTTCAGGTGTTTCTAACTGCTCGCGATAAAATTTGTGCGCTGCACGATTGGCTTCAATGAGTCGTTTACGGGTACCTGGCTCTACAGCAGGTGCACCAGTGGTTCCGCCTTGATAATTAATGCGATACCCAATCCGCTCAGCTACTGCTTCGACGGCTTCAGGGAAGCTTAAGTGTTCAACCTCCATGAGGAAGGTGAATACATCACCACCTTTACCGGTGGAAAAACAATGGAAATACCCATGGTTCGGGCGGACATGGAAACTTGGAGTTTTCTCGTCTTTGAAGGGACTGAGTCCCTTGAGCGAATCTACACCAGCAGGTTTAAGTTGTACGTATTCCCCGACGATCTCCTCAATCGCTGCTTGCTCACGAATTGCTTGGATGTCCGTGTCTGGAATACGTCCTTGTGCCATGTGACTAGATTACCTTGCAGTGCAAATCAAATTAGGACACCAGAAGTTCATTGCACCAAACTGCCCCCACTACCCCAAACCAAGGGAACTTTCTAAAGCTCCAACCTGTAATAACCGGCACCCAATTACTGTACCGATTGTAGATTTCGACTTCACCACAGTTGACTTCAACGCCAGTATAAAAAATACCCCGGTAAAGAGTACTTCTAATATGATCTTGCCCCAAGTGTTGAGGGCTCACATATTAATGAGTAACGCTACCGAGGTATTTTTATCTGCTTATTCTACCGTGACCGACTTTGCCAAGTTCCGCGGTTGGTCTACGTTATAGCCCTTGACCTCAGCCAGAGCACAAGCAAAAATCTGTAGTGGCACAGTTGCTAGCAATGGCTGCATTAGAGTGGGTGACTGCGGAATACGAATCACATGGCTAGCATGTTGATTCACCGCATCGTCTCCCTCTTCAGCAATGACAATGGTATTCGCGCCGCGGGCTCGTACTTCCTGAATGTTGGAAACAACCTTAGAGTGCAGCGAATCCCGTCCGCGTGGCGACGGCACCACAATGAACACTGGCTGGCCTTCCTCAATCAATGCGATTGGGCCGTGTTTCAGCTCACCTGCAGCAAAACCTTCAGCATGGATATAGGCAACTTCTTTAACCTTCAGTGCACCTTCGAGGGCAACTGGGTACCCAACGTGACGGCCAAGGTAAAGCACTGAGTTGGTGTCTTTCATAGAGACCGCCAAATCAATGATTTGCTGTTCATTATCCAACAAGGTTTGAATCTTATCGGGAATCTGACGTAGCTCTTGCAAAATCTTGTTTACCTCATCAGCAAACATGTTGCCCCGCAGTTGTGCTAGGTACAGACCCAAAATGTATGAAGCAGTAATCTGCGCCAAGAATGCCTTGGTAGATGCCACAGCAATTTCTGGACCAGCGTGAGTGTAGATATTGGCATCTGCTTGACGTGGAATGGAGGAACCATTGGTATTACAGATCGCAATGACCTTCGCACCCTGTTCCTTGGCGTGGTTGACCGCCATCAAGGTATCCATCGTCTCACCAGACTGGGAAAGTGCGACCACCAAGGTCTTCTCATTCACGATAGGATCCCGGTAACGGAACTCATGCGCCAATTCCACCTCGGTGGGAATCCGACACCAGTGCTCAATGGCATAGCGAGCCACCAATCCAGCATAAGCCGCAGTACCACAAGCAATTACAATGATCTTATCCACACTGCGCAAAATGGACTCATCAATATGCAGCTCATCCAGCGACAACTTGCCGTTTTCATCTAAGCGGCCCATGAGGGTATCACGCACAGCGGCAGGCTGATCGTGGATTTCCTTCTGCATGAAGAAGTTGTAACCACCCTTTTCTGCAGCAGCAATGTCCCACTCCACCGTAAAAGGCTTACCCTCAGCTGAGGTACCATCGAAATCAATGATCTCATAGGAATCCGCAGTGATGGTCACAATCTGGTCATTACCCAACTCCACAGCATTTTTGGTGTAGTCGATGAAACCAGAAACATCAGAACCAAGGAAGTTTTCCTCTTTACCTAGCCCCACCACTAGTGGCGAGTTACGACGTGCTGCGACAATCCGATCAGGGAAATCAGTGTGCACGGCCAACAGGGTAAACGCACCTTCTAGTTGAGCACAGGTGCGCTGCATGGCTTGAGTCAAGTCATGGCACTCATGCAGCTGCTCGCACAATAATTGCGCTGCTACCTCAGTATCGGTTTCCGAGACAAAGGTATATCCTTTGGCCTCAAGGATTGCTTTGAGTTCAGCATAGTTTTCGATAATGCCATTGTGAACCACTGCCAACTTGCCATCATCGCAAACATGCGGGTGTGCGTTGACGTCAGTGGGAGCACCGTGAGTAGCCCACCGGGTGTGTCCGATGCCCAATAGTGTCTTTGGCAGTGGATCAGCAGCGATTTCCTCATCAAGTGCGGCTACCTTACCGGCTTTCTTCCGGAAAGCTAGATCCCCATTATCAACGACTGCGATGCCCGCGGAGTCGTATCCTCGGTATTCCAATCGACGGAGCCCCTCAAGTACAACGTCTTGAGCACAGTAATCGCGGTCACTTCTATTTGAAGATCCAATAAATCCTACAATTCCACACATGGATTCAGAGTAACACTGCATGCAAACTGGTGGGATTTAGTGTTGCTAGACGTGTTGCACAAATCAATAACCAACCAGCAGCACATAAACAAGAAACAGGGAACTACGTGCTGATTTATCACGAATATCCATACCAATAGCACAAACAAGACTAACCCTGTAGCTCTCCCCCAAACAATAGACTTCTGCTTGAAGCCTGAATAATCGGATCCTTATGTACTTAACATCAACACCAAAGTAGACAAGTCAGTAATTACTGATCCACCCAAAACCAAGGCAGCAGACACTGACGACGAACCATGGTGTACTGCTAAACACCCAGATCAAGTGTGTACTTAAGCGAGTGAAATTAGAATCACGCTAGGCATACGTGCTGGTGGTTTCCGATGGGTAAAAGTATGAAACAATACGAGACATGTCGGCACCAAAGAAAAAGTCCGTTCCAGCGATCATCGTTGGGGCCATTCTCACCCTAGTCGCAGGTTACTTCGGTCTTTCAGCCACCGATAGTGACACTTCACCCACCGCATTTACTGGGACGACTACAGCAACAAGTACTCAGGCAGCAGCCAGCGTCGCAAAGAAAAGCACGTCAACTGCCGCCTCAAGCAGTCAAGTGCCGAATAATCCCGCTCCAGCCTATCCGAGCGAGAAGAACGATGCGATTAAAAAAGGGTTCGAGAATTTCCCTGTTTGTGAAGTAGCTAACTTGCCTACCGAAGCAGAGGAAACTATTGACGACATCCTCGCCGGTGGACCATATGAGTATCCCAATAATGACAACAAACGATTCGGCAATTACGAACAGGTCCTGCCGAAAAATAATAAAAACTACTACAAGGAATACACCGTGGAAACCCCCGGGTTAACACACCGAGGAGCACGGCGCATTGTTACCGGCGGCGGAAGTGAAACCGATCCCGAAGTTTGGCTCTACACCGAAGACCACTACGAAAGTTTCTGTGTCATTCCAGATGCGGAGTACTAACAGCTACCGATAATCATCACTACACTTAAGCCCCATGACCACTCGTACTATAGCAATCTATGCCACCAATACTATGGCGGATTGGGAGTTTGCTTATCTCACTCCGCAAATCACTTTGGCCGAACAGCTCAAACCAGGACGGTTCCAGCTGGTCTTCGTTGGTGAGGATCTCTCACCGGTAACCACACTCGGCGGACTTTCGATCACACCAACTATGATCTTGGAGCAAATCCTTACTGACGAGGATCTGGCCATCCTCGTTATCCCTGGTGGCAACACCTACGGTAGCGGTCATGAAAAACTCGAGACAGCAGCCAAAGATCTTATTAATCGAAATATTCCAGTGGCTGCGATCTGTGGCGCTACTTATTTCCTCGCGCGCATCGGCTTGCTTAATGATCGGGACCACACTTCAAATGCTCAACAGTTTTTAGCTAGTACTGGGTACACCGGTTCCAATCGCTACCAAGAAGAGCCTGCAGTGACCGATCGTGGGATTATCACTGCCAGTGGTCTTAATGCGGTACCTTTCACCGCAGCAATCATGCGAGAAATCGAACTCCTGCCTGATAGCGTTGTTAATGCATGGGAAAGTCTAAATGTGACAAAAGAAGCACAGTATTTCTTCGCACTGGAAGCCGCATTGGAGGATTTTGCTACGAGTTAACTAGTACCAGCTAGTTTTTCCACAATACCGCGATCCAACTGTCAGAAACAGCCACAAACGGAACGTATGAAATGGTCAACTTGGGCGCGATTAGACGTCGATAAGCAAGCAGCATTTGCGCAAGCTTTCGAGCTTTTCGACGCTGGTCATAACTACACCGTTATTGACACAGTTCAAGCTATACTCGCAGCCGACCCATCGATTGATACCCAACTGCAAGGACTGTTTCTGCTTGGCTGGTGTTACCGCTTAGAAAATCATGATGCCATGGCAGAAGCATCCTTCAGCCGCTGCGCTGAACTGGCTAAAGCCAACGGTAAAGTGTCAGTGCAAGTAAAAATTGCCGCTCTACAATTGGAAGACTCATTGCATGAAGCGGCTCAAAAAGAAGACACCACAAGTTACTTAGCGGTTTTAGATCAGGCGGAAGATCAACTCGCAGTGTTTCGGGGGAAAGCTAATATCTTTGATTTCGAGTTTGTGCGATTATCGGTAGGCGCATGGTTAGGTTGGGCTGATAGCGCCACAAAGTTTGCGCAATTAGCAGACCAAAGTGACATACCAGAACAGCAGGTCCGAGCATTGATTCAGGCGACACGACTATATGCTGCAAATGGTCAGCATCGATCAGCTATTGCTACGATTGATCGTGCTATTGCTGCAGCTAAAAACCAATACTATCAAGATGGCGATGCCCATGATCTGCGCTTTGTATTGGAACAAGCAGCATTAACTCGTTCTGAATGTGGGGCAAAACTTAGTGACTATGAGTTCCAGCGGATGTTAGCGCTATTGGATGAGGCCAGCAATCTCAGTGTTTCTGCCCTCGCAGAAACGGAAGATGAACTCGCTGAATGGCATGCCAGCAATCTTGAAGATCGTGGGGAGTATGTATTACGTGCTGGACGCTTTGAACAGGGAGTGCAAATTTTACAGCAAGCCACCACCGCATATAGTGCACTTGGTTATCATACTGCTGCAGCTCAAATGCAATTTTCCATCATTTATCATGCAAAGCAACGTCAAGAGGTTGCAGTTGTCCATGATAGTGCACGACGTGTCTTAGCTTTATTGGATTGTCAGTGCGAGACCTGCGTATCGCTGCGACATCAAGCGCACCATGCACTAGATTGGCAGCCAAAAGATCCACCAGTTGTAAATTAAGCAGGTCATTGTGGTTATTCGAAAGATGAAAGGGGCTTTCATATTAGTGTCATAGGCTAGTTATTATGACGACCACTGAACCAATTTTTATCGATGTCCGAATGTGGGATAACTCCACATCGACCTTGCGACTATTCCTGCCATCACCTGAATCTGCGGAGAAAACACCACGACCCATCATTGTCATTTGTCCTGGTTATGGTATGGGAGCCCGCTACTATGACCCAATCGCAGCAGAACTAGCCAGCAGAGGCTTCTACGTCGCCACCAGTGAATTGCATGGACAAGGTTCCAACACCGCACGAGCGAGCAGAGAACACGACTTTGGTTACCACCACATGGCTGCCCTAGATTTGCCAGCCTCAATTGAAACTGCGAAAGAACATTTCAATCTTCCCCGAGACTATCCCACCTATTTGCTATGCCACTCTCGGGGTGGACAGATTGCAGCCGTGTTTGCTGCTCGCCCAGAGGTTGAAGACCTTGGGATACGTGGCATCATGGGAGTCGGAACCGGAAGTCCCTATTGGAAAGGTTTCCGAGGAAAACAGCGACTTCGAATGCGGCATGGTACACGCATCATGGAACTCATTGTACGGATATTCGGGCATCAGCCAGATGGCATCTGGGATATAGCTGGATACGGGCGCCAACCAAAAACCTTCATTCTCGAATGGCTTCATTGTCTGCGCACAAACCGATTGCCCCAGCTAAAGGATCAAGACTTGGATTACGCGATGGCATTTTCCCAGATCAATATTCCTATCTTGCTCACTCGCTATTCCAATGATGATGAGTGCACACTCAGATCGATTCGCTATTTTGCTGAAAACCTTCCAACTTCTTGGGTAGCGATCGAAGAACTTCCAGAGCCTTTTGGGCATAACAAATGGGCACGAACACCACATTCTGCTGCTAATCGCTTAGAAAAGTACATTACTGAAGGCTTACCATCGGATAACCGGATCTAGTGCAGAACTGCTTGGCTACAACAGTGCTACCCCCAGAAGCTAGTCAGATCGGCAGATTCTTTGGCCAATCGTTCCAGCCGAGATTCGGTCATAGAAGCGATATTATCGATAATCACCCGCTGACATTGCGCAGAACTTTCGGCTTGCTCCCACCACAATTGGAATATCGGGTCGAGAGTTCCTGGGGCGCCAGCATTGAGGTAGTCATACACCCGATAAATTCGGTCTCGTTGAAAGCTCTGACGTTCCATATGTCGAGGTTGGTCCATCACATAAAGCACTGCGATGGTTTTCAGTAGAGTCACCTCTGCCATTACCTGACTAGGCACAATTAAAGTGCCATTGGTCCTGCCCAAAGGTGCAGCCTGTTGGTTACGAGGGTCAGCTTTGGTTGCTTCAATCACCGCGCCAACGTACCGCCCCACTAGTTCCGAGGTCATTGCTTTGAGATCGCGATAACCATAGAACGAGCCATCGAAACTGGCTGCGCGTTGGACTACGGCGAGTTCCTGTAGATGGCCAGCTGCGTCGATAAGTTCTTCGGGCGTTCCGCCAAAAGCATTACTGCCCTTTTCCGCCAAAGCCGCAAGTTCCACGATGTCCCATAGCACATTGAGATTAATGCGGCCTGACACAATGCCATCTTCCACATCGTGAACGCAGTAGGCAATGTCATCGGAAAAATCCATCGCTTGGGCTTCCATGCAAGGCTGATGGTTCTCGGTCCCACGAATCCACTGTAAGATTTCAGCATCCTCGTCGTAGCAGCCATATTTCGCATTTGTACTGCCATTCGGATTGGTTTTAGTCACTGGATATTTACAAGCCGCATCTAGCGAAGCACGGGTGAGATTCAGTCCAAAGGACTGGCCTTTCGCATCCAGTGTCTTGGGCTCCAATCGACTAAGAATCCGCAAAGTCTGGGCGTTGCCTTCAAAACCGCCGCAGAGATCAGCAACCTCATTAAGCGCACGTTCCCCATTGTGCCCATAAGGTGGGTGACCAATGTCATGGGTCAACCCAGCCATATCGCACAGGTCTGGGTTTAGCCCCAAACCGCTACCAATCCCCCGCGCGATCTGCGCAACTTCTAGCGAGTGGGTTAACCGAGTACGCGGCGTATCACCATCGCGCGGCCCAACCACCTGAGTCTTATCCGCCAACCGCCGCAGCGCCGCTGAATGCAATACCCGAGCCCGATCCCGCGCAAAAGGCCCGCGCTCGTCTTCGTGGGCCATTAGCACACTGGTCTTTTCGGGCTCTAGAAACCGCCGCTCAAAGTCGCTTTCTGAATAAGTGTAGACGCTCATTGCTTATCGACGCCCGTTGCGTAGCACCTCATGCCGTGCCACCCGCGAAGGGCGCAACCAGCCTTGCAAATACCGCAAACCGTTTTCAAATTGATCCGCGGCTTGTCTGCCAAAAACTGCCGCTATCGCCACCACCGCGAGCCCACCAATCTCATGCAAAAAAGTCCACGTCCAGGCTTTACCAGGAAAGGAGGTAGGACAATAGGGTGTTGGTGAGCTCAACGCATCGATTCCTTCCTGCTTCGCGATTAGTTCCGCCCGCAGACTATGATTCGGATCGGTGACAATTAATGCCTTACCAATAATCATTGGTTCCAAGGCCCGCAAAGACCCTAAGGTGTCATTGCCTTTAGGTACTGCGACCAAACAATCAGGATCAACCCGAGCTTGTAGCAAATAGGTACGCCCAACCTCGGCTTCAGTGAATCGATCCCCAGGTAAGTTTCCGCCAACAGTAATGATTCGCTGGGTTTCATGATCGTGCCACAGCTGAGCAGCCCACTGCAGTCGGCCCGCAAATTGTCGGGATGGAACCCCATCATATTGAGCAGTGCCTAGGACAATGATCGTGCCAAATCGGTTGCGTGTATTCTTTGGACGATATTTTCCCCGCAGGTAAATGCCCATACCAGCAACTGCTGGGAATAGCCCCACAATGCTAAGAATCCCGCGTCCAACTATCGACGCGGTGGAACAGGATGTCATGTTGCCAGTTTGCCATCTTTCGATCACCTCGTGGGGTCACAACACCAAAGAGTTCTACCGAGCTAAATCAAAGCGGGTTATTCTTGATGGCATGAAAATCAACAGGGCTAGTTCAATCACCCAAATCTCCACCTCAGTTGCAGCAACATTACTATTATTTTCCCCGGCGGCCATCAGCGGATTAGCACTCGCTCAAGCCACCGAGGTTCACCATTATGCCCAATCCTCCACCACCTACACAGCTGGTGCTACTGACACGAGTGGTCGGCTTTCGCAAAGCGATATTACTGAAATTAACCAAGCGGCCGAAGCCTATAACCAAGCTACCGGCGGCAATGCCTATATCATCTTCACTGATTCCTTTGATGGCACTGCCCCTGAGGTGTGGGCTGACACCACACTCAATGCCCAAAGCACATCTGCTTACGATATTTTATTAGCAGTCTCCTCAGACGAATTTGGATACTCCGCTGGTAATGCTTTTTCTGCTAGCCAAAGCGACTCGGTCGGAGATGCGGTTTATTCTCAGTTATCGCAACGGAACTGGAAGGGAGCCGCACTGACCTTTATTGAAACCTCGCAGCAAAATGCCCAAGGCTCTTCGTCGGGTTCAACCTCCTCATCCGGCTCGTCTTCTAGCGCCAATTCCGGCGCTGCCACTGGCGTGATTCTAGGTGGTGTTGGCATAGCTGCTGCAGTTGGTGGAGGTTCTTTGGTGGTAGCCAATCGCAGGCGCAAGAAGCAAGAAGCCCAACAATTAGAAATCGCTCGGGAAGCCTCCCCTGGCGATACCAACGCATTGGCACAGCTTCCCCTTGATGCATTAGAAAAACTGGCCGAAGAAGAACTGGTTTCCACTGATGAATCGATTCGCCATGCGCGCACTGAATTAGATCTTGCAGTCTCGGAGTTTGGGGCTGAACGTACTCGTTCGTTTACTCGTGCGATGAACCACTCCACCACCACCCTGCAGAAGGCATTCGAGCTGAAGCAACGAGTGGATTCACGCCAATACACTGATGAGAGTGAAAAGCGTGCCCTACTCATGGAAATCGTGAGCACCTGTGGGCTAGCTGATGATGCATTGGATAAAGAGGCTGCTAAC
>JBHACV010000188.1:0-23560 GCA_041854705.1 Corynebacterium sp. | reverse complement strand
CCATCGCTCTAGCATGGATCATAACGTTGCCTGCTGCTGCCATTGTTTCCTCCATTGCGGTTTTGGTACTGAACGCAGTTTGGGGATAGCTCTGGCTAGGTTATTGTGAACGACCTGCTGGCTGGTTACAGAAGCTTTTATTTTCTGTAACCAGCCAGCAGTTTTTATTTTTAACAGGGCGAGGCGGGCTACATATTTCAGACTTCTGTGTGGTCAGGTGAAAAGTCGGAGTGGGAGATCAGTAGTTTTATCTGTCCAGTGGAGGCTCTCGTGTGTTGCGATGCGCGACCCCGACAACTCCGCGGCGACCCCGACAATTCCGCGGCGACCCCGACAATTCCGCGGCGACCCCGGCAATTCCGCGGCGACCCCGGCAATTCCGCGGCGACCCCGACAATTCGTTGAGCCGGGTCAGCGCCCCTACCTATTGCCTCCCCATCCAGTGCGCAGCATTTTGTCAGGCAGAGCGTATTTCACCTTTAAGATAACGGCCACGATAACGGGGCCTAGTTATGACTATGATCCGACTTTTGCCTGTTTGGGTAGGCCTGTTTGCGTAGGCCTTGTTTGAGTAAGGCCCATTTCAGTAAGCCGTCATGGTTGTTTGCCACCAAAGCGCTGCAATAGGTGAGAGTTAGGGCAGCGCTTGTGGGTCTCAGAGAACTATTTTTCTGGTTCGTTAGTTTGGGGTTTTGGTGTTTCCTTATCGGTAGTCGCAACTTCAGCTTCTGTGTCTTTGGTGGTTGGTCGCCAAGAGTTGAGCCGATTTTTGAAGGCATTAAATGCCTCATGGGGATTGACCGCGATCTTTGACTCAACGTTTGTGGCCATCTCCATGTCATTAATGGTTATTTCACCTGCTCGGAGCGCAACCAGTTCAAAATGGTAACGGATAATAACCGCAACGGTGGCAGCGACTGGGACAGCGAGGAACGCGCCAATCACTCCGAACATGGCTGATCCTAAGGTGACTGACAATAGGACCACGGCGGCGTGGAGGTTCATGGCACGCGATTGGAGCATGGGTTGGAGGATATTGCCCTCGATTTGCTGTACCACCAAGATCAGAACAAGAACCAAAATTGCATTGGTGAAACCATTGGAAACTAGCGCGATAATGACCGCTAGGGTGCCAGCGGTCAAGGCACCAATGATGGGGATGAATCCACCAAAGAAAGTGATGACAGCCAAGACAAAGGCCATCGGTACATTGAGAATAACTAGGCCAAGACCGATGAAGACTGCATCAACACCAGAAATGATTGCTTGGGTGCGAATGAAGCCAGCGAGGGTATTCCAGATGCGGCTGAGTAATTCAGTCAAGTGCCATCCGACATTTGGGCCAGTGGCACGTCGGATCATAGGCAGGAAGCCGGTGCCGTCTTTCAGGAAGAAGAAGGTGAGTACCAGCATTAGCACTGAGGTGACAACAGCTGAGCTGGCTGCGGAGATGCCGGTGAATACGCTGGAAGCAATGTCGGATAGGCGTGCTTGTAGGAAGCTGGTGACTTCGTTAATGACGTTTTCAAACTGACCCAGTTGGATGTTAAATGGTGGTCCTTGGATCCACTCTTGGAGTGAACCGATGCCCTTGGATGCTTGGTTGACTAGGTCTTTACTTTGGCTGGTAATGGTTGGGGCCATCATGGTGAAAATGCCAGTGATGGCTGCGAAGAACCCGATAATTACGATGGCCACAGCTAAGGCTGATGGTAGGCCGCGTTCTCGAAGCCACCGCACCGGCGGCCATAGGAAAGTAGAGACTAGGATTGCGAGCAGTACTGGCAGCAGTCCGGTCCACACGATACCGAACCCTCTGAACAGAAGATAGCCAGCTGCGACCAAGATGATGAAGCGAAGCGCCCAGCCAGACACCCAGCGGGCGTCTTGACCAAGGATGGCTGCACGGTCAGTTTCGCCCTCAATTACTGGTTCTGTGGGGAGGGCGATCTTGTCGTTTTCCACGACTTCTTCGAGGAATTTGTCTGGTTCCTCAGTAGCATTGATGTCAATATTGTTGTCGTTCATACTATCCCCTACTTTGCCATAAAACTTTGTCATAAATATTTTTGGGAATTTGGGAACAAACCTACAAGGGCAGCCGTTGTACTAGTTGAGTAACTGAGACTCAACTTTTTAGCAGGCTTTCAAGAGATCTGGTAAGTTACAGTTAACAAGTTGAGCCAGTTTCGATCAACTTGACATAAACAACTTATACAAGGAGGAAAACTTCATGGGACGCGCAGTAGGTATCGACCTTGGTACCACCAACTCTTGCGTAGCAGTTTTGGAAGGTGGCGACGCTAATGTTATCGCCAACTCGGAAGGCTCGCGCACCACACCATCTGTGGTGGCTTTTGCTAAAAACGGTGAAGTGATCGTCGGTCAGTCTGCCAAGAACCAGGCAGTGACCAACGTTGATCGCACCATTCGCTCCGTTAAGCGCCATATTGGCACTGACTGGAGTGTAAATATCGATGGGAAGAACTACACCCCACAGGAAATTTCCGCCCGCACCTTGATGAAGCTCAAGCGCGATGCAGAGTCTTATCTTGGTGAGGATGTCACCGATGCGGTGATTACTGTTCCCGCCTACTTCTCCGACTCGCAACGTCAGGCCACCAAAGAAGCAGGTCAGATCGCAGGTCTGAATGTGTTGCGTATTGTGAATGAGCCAACGGCAGCCGCTTTAGCCTATGGCTTGGAAAAGGGTGAAAAGGAACAGACCATTCTGGTCTTCGACCTCGGTGGTGGTACTTTTGACGTTTCACTGCTGGAGATCGGCGATGGTGTGGTTGAGGTTCGTGCCACCGCTGGTGACAATAAGCTCGGTGGCGATGACTGGGATCAGCGGGTAGTGGACTGGTTGGTTGAGAAGTTCAAGGCCTCTTCTGGTGTGGATCTGTCCAAGGACAAGATGGCCATGCAGCGTCTACGCGAGGCAGCTGAGAAGGCAAAGATTGAGTTGTCTTCCTCACAAACTGCCAACATTAACCTGCCCTACATCACCGTTGATGCAGACAAGAACCCATTGTTCTTGGATGAAACCCTATCTCGCACTGAGTTCCAGAAGATCACCCAGGATTTGCTTGATCGCACCAAGGCACCATTTAACCAGGTGATTAAGGACGCTGGTATTTCCGTTTCGGATATCGATCATGTGGTCTTGGTTGGTGGTTCAACCCGCATGCCAGCAGTCTCTGACTTGGTTAAGGAACTGACCGGCGGTAAGGAACCTAACAAGGGCGTTAACCCTGATGAGGTTGTTGCCGTGGGTGCCGCTCTTCAAGCTGGCGTGCTGCGTGGCGAAGTTAAGGATGTTTTGCTTCTCGACGTCACCCCATTGTCATTGGGCATTGAGACCAAGGGTGGCGTGATGACTAAGCTCATTGAGCGCAATACCACCATCCCTACCAAGCGGTCTGAGACCTTCACCACCGCTGATGACAACCAGCCTTCGGTACAGATCCAGGTTTTCCAAGGCGAGCGTGAGATCGCACAGCACAATAAGCTGCTTGGTTCCTTCGAACTTGGTGGTATTGCCCCGGCCCCACGTGGTGTGCCACAGATCGAGGTGACCGTCGACATTGACGCCAATGGCATCGTGCATGTTACCGCGAAGGACAAGGGCACCGGCAAGGAAAACACCATTAAGATCCAGGACGGTTCTGGCTTGAGCCAGGAAGAAATCGATCGGATGATTAAGGATGCCGAGGCTCACGCCGAGGAGGACAAGAAGCGCCGTGAGGAGCAGGAAGTCCGCAACTCTGCTGAGTCCACCGCTTACCAGACTCGTAAGTTCTTGGATGAGAATGCTGACAAATTCGATGATGCGCTGAAGGAGCGGGTCACTGCCGCTGCTGATGCTGTTGATGAAGCGCTTAAGGGCGATGACATCGAAGCGATTCGGGTAGCCGTCGAAAAGCTGGCAACTGAATCCCAGGAGATGGGTAAAGCAATCTACGAGGCAGAAGCAGCTAAGGCTTCCTCCGATACTCCCGCCGACGATAATGTGGTTGACGCTGAAGTTGTCGACGAGGACGGTGACAAGAAGTGACCGACGAGCAGCCCAAATCCGGGGCGGAAGTACCAGGAGACGATGTACCAGAGGCGCCAGACGTAATGGTGCCCGAGGTAGAGCTCTCCGAGGTGGAAGCCGACGCGGATGGTGACGGCGAGATCACATCGCTGGAAGCCGAGCTGGCTGAGCGAACCGAAGACCTGCAGCGGATCAATGCGGAATATGCGAACTTTCGCCGCCGCACCGCTCAGGAGCGTGAGGCAGTGGTAGAACATGCCAAAGCTCAGGTGCTCACCCAACTGCTGCCGATTGTCGACGACCTAGACTTGGCCGAAAAACATGGCGACTTGGCTGCCGGTGGGCCGCTGAAAGCCTTCAGCGATAAGTTCCACAAATTATTGGAGACTTTGAAGGTTCAACCGTTTGGTGTTGAAGGCGATCCGTTTGATGCTGAGCGTCACGAGGCAGTACAGGATTTGTCCAATGGCGACGAAAAAGCACTAGGTACGGTGCTGCGCAAGGGCTATCAGTACAACGGTAAGCTGTTGCGCACTGCGATGGTAATCATTGCTGATCCGCTTCCGCAGCCGGAAACACCAGAAGCTTAACTTTAAAAGTACTAAGGACCCTGTCGAGGGTCCTTTTTCATTTTATTGAATTGTCGGGGTGGGATAGTAGCTAATAGCTGCGGTTTTACTTCGTGGTTAGCGCCCTAAACCAATTGCGGTTGTTATTGTCGCAGAAAGGGAGTGAAGGGAAACGGTCATGGCCTGATAGTTTTGTAATGGCGATGCCGATTGGCAAGAAGGCAAGCCATAAATTGACTGCCCACCACGAGAAATCCCATGAACCCCAAAGTACAAAGAAACTAATAGCCATAAGTCCAGCTGCGTGGGTCAGCGCAAGCGCGATAATCAGAAATGGAGTGGAAAGTCGATGTGCAGCTGGCAACCATGACCAAGTTAGTCCAGCAATAATGGCGGCCAGATCAAGTGGTAGGAATGACCAGTTCCATGCGGTAAGCAGTTCACCGCCGCCAACAGAAATAATATGGAAAGTAGTAAGGACCCAATAAGCTAATAGGCCGATATCGGTGAGAACGAGAAGCGTCTTCATGTCTATCACTGTACCAGTCGTCCGGTATAGTTAGCGAGGTCAGGGCGAAAAGAAAGCAGGAATGTAAGTGCCATCAATGCAAGGTGATATGCGTGATCGAATTTTAGATGCGGCAATGGCTATTTTGCTGGATCGAGGAGGTAATGCTGTTACGATTGCCGCAGTTGCCAAGGAAGCAGGGATTAGTAAAGGTGGGCTTTTTTATCACTTTGCGTCCAAGGAACAGCTGATTCAGGGGCTGATTGATCGTTATGTGCAGGCTTTCGATCAGCTTTTGGCGACAGCAGGTACCGAGAAAGGGGCCGCCACTCTTGCCTATTTGAAATCGGCGGAGCGTCCAAGTGGGCCAGCTACTCAGCCGGTTTATGCGTTGTTGGCTGCAAGCATCTTGAACCCAGCTGGTCTGGAAGCTTTGCAGCACAGGTATAACCAGTGGCAAAAACGATTGGCAGATGACGGCATCCCCAGTCACATAGCTACCACTATTCGGTTGGCGGTTGATGGCCTGTGGTTGGCTGATGCCTTTAGGCTTGCTCCACCTACTGTGCAAGAGCGTCGTGAAATCCTTGCGACTTTAAGAGGATTGCTCGCCTGATTGTGAATTGTCGGAGGCTTTGGAAGTTGGGGATGGGGAAGTGGCTGTGACCTTGTTTGGCTGATTAATGTTGCTGGTGGTCAGATGCGCTGGCTAAGTTGTTCCGACAATTCACAAGATAGGGTTGGAAACCAGTAGAAATTTTCCTATTAGTAGTTTGGCGGGCTAAGGGCGTCGTTCACATCCCACGCCATCGCCATCTCGGTCGAGTCCTCGATGGTAACCAGATTCATGACTGCGGATGGGGCGGCCAAGCTCACGCCACACGGCTGTGCAATTGGGGTAATAAGCGCTTTGCGCGCGGGCCTCTTGTCGTGGGGCTGGTGCGGGTGCGGGGGCCGGAGCAGGCGCAGGTGCTGGGGCTGGTGCGGGCGCGGGGGCAGGCGCTGGTGGCTGGAATGGGTTGGGGAGGAAGCCTTGGTCCATGGCCCAATGAATGGCGGCGGCGACTCCACCAATGACGGCTAATATTGCGGCAATGCCAAGAAGCTGGCTAGTTGAGGACCCTTCATTGGTATTGCTACTTCCGGTGCTGGAGCCACTGGAATTGTCGGAGCTGCCAGTGTCCGCGCTTCCCGCACTATTGTCGGATCTGGTATTTGCGGTATCTGATGCAGGTGCTTGGGTATCACTGACGGATGTGCCATCGCTATTGGTGCTGGGATTGGCGCCAGCTTCTCCGCTAGCTTCAGGGGTGCCGTTGGCGGAGTCATTACCTAAACCCTGCTGATTATCGACACCGACAATTGGTGCATTTGCGGAATCGGCTTCGGTGGCTTGGGCTGAAAGGGTTCCGCAGACGAGGGAAAACGCAACTGTGAGGGCGGCAAAAGATCTATACATGTGAATAACATGTCATAAAACTGTGAAAAATTCTGAAAAGTCTCTCGTATTACCTAACTTTGGGGGAGATTTTTTGATTTGCTACGCCATTTCTGCACTAAAAGGGCCAGTCCAAGAATTAAGAAAATACATATAGCTATCACATAAAATGCATTCTTGACGATATTGGCACAGCTGCCAATGGTTACCATGCTGGTTGGGGTGCGGGGATAGAGCTGTAGTAGTGCGAGGGTGGATAGGTTCTCGATGTAGTCGCAGAGTCCGCCCAATAATGCAGGAAAGGCGAGCAACTTCCAATTAAGGCTCAAGCGGCCAAGGTGTAGGTAGTCAAGATTGAGGAGGGCAATGAAGCGTAGGGTGATAAGACTGTAGGAGATGGCGAAAAGGCCTGGATAAAAGGTGTCGAGTAGAAGTTGAGGGGTTAGGTAGTAGGTACGGCCTTCAGGTCCGAGGGCGTGAAAAAGCTCGGAAACGTCATGAGTGGAAAAGCCCAAGGCTCGCATATCTAGTGGGGGAATGCCACCTGCGTATTCGGTCAGGCGTGGCACGCTAATGGTTATTAATACAAGGTAGAGTGCCATGCAGCAGGCGTAAAGGACAGTGAGAGTGCGGCCAGAAAGTTGCATGGGATGCTTCCTTTTTGATGGATGCTGTTGATTAGGGGGTGCGGCCTAGTTTCGATGGTACCGCCTTGGGTGTGGCTGGATCTGAACGCGACTTGTGGCATATTGAATTTCGATATACCATATCGATAAACAATAACATCGAAAAACGATATGGAGGCGAGTTTTTATGACTTCAATGAAAGAGCAACGTGATGCGCGGGTGTCGTACTGGATCGCACTTGGGCTTGCGTTATTGATGGCAGTTGATCTGCTTTATGACTTGGTGATGATGGTGGTCAATCATGGAATTAAGCATCCGGTAGCGGTATTCCTGGGGGAACGTGCGGATCAGGGGCGGGTGCCGTTTGCTGGGCTTGAGTCAGGGGCATTCTGGTTGCTCATTAGTGGGCAACTGCTGATCGTGGTTGGGCTTATTCTAATGGCCTTTATGGTCGCTGGCATGGGCCGACAGATTGTCAAAGGTGCAATCTTTAGCGACTCCAGTCTGCGAATATTTCGGCTCATTCTGGTTGGGCTGTGTGGGTACTTTCTTGGTTTGTATATACAAAGGATGGGTGCGAATTGGGTAGCGGCTCAGTTTGATGCACTTCAATGGTTTGACCTCAACCTGTCTGGGGTCTATAGCGAATATTTGACCTGCTTGTTCTTGCTCTGCATGGTGTTCTTGTCGGTTGGGGTTAGTCGTGGAATTAAGCTTCAGGCGGACCAAGAGGGGTTGATTTGATGTCTGAAGTAGTGTGTCACCTCGATCAATTGCTCGAAGAGCGAGGAATTACCTTAGCTGCCTTGTCGAAAAGGGTCGGGGTGACTGTGGCTAATCTGTCCATCTTGAAAAATAACCGGGCCAAAGCGGTACGATTTTCCACCCTTGCTGCTTTGTGTGATGCGCTTGACTGTCAGCCAGGTGACCTATTTAGCGTGAAATGAGGAAAAGGGAAATGAAAAAAGTTGTGGGAGCAATTGTTGCCGTGTTGGTGGTTGCGGTTGTTTCAGGGATTTGGTTCTTGGGCCCAACATTAGGTTTTGCGTTTTTGGGGAAGCCGATTTTTCTCGTGGCTACCCCAACCCGCTACGCTAACTTCGCATTCGACATGGCTCGAAATCAGGGGATCTATGCAGATACGCCAGAATTTCAACAGGTGCTAGAGCAGGCTGAGGCGGAAATGGAAACTGTAGAGTCGGTAGCAGATACTCATCCGATAATTGAAAAGGTGCTCAAGGCTGCTGGCGGTAAGCATTCAAAGTTGGTCTCGCCAAGTGAGAATGAAGCTGCTGCGGCAGAAGAATCAAAAATGCCAACCGTTACTACGGCAGATGGCATTGTGACAATTGTCGTACCGGGAATTTGGCAGGGACCACAGGGGCAACAATATGCTGACACTGCGGCCGCTGGGTTGGCAGAACAAACCGCACAGGCTTGTGGAGTCATCGTGGACTTGCGGGACAATAACGGTGGCGACATGGGTCCGATGATTGCTGGTCTATCTCCTCTGCTGCCGGATGGAACTGTGCTTAGTTTTAAATCCCGCATGGGGACCTCGGATGTTGTGGTCACTGGAGGTAGCGTGACAGGCGGAGGAAGCCCGTTGACGGTGGCGTCGACAAGCAAATATGCCGGGCCAATTGCTGTGTTGGTTAGTGATCAGACCGCAAGTTCCGGAGAAGCGACCATGCTCAGTTTTCGGGGGTTAGAGAATTCGCGGAGCTTTGGGGTGCCGACCGCGGGCTATGCCAGTGCGAATATTTTTATCGACATGCCAGATGGTGCAGGATTGATGCTAACCACGGCCAAGGATGTCGCCCGAACTGGAGAGGAATTTGCCGAGGAACCGGTGCAACCAGATGTGATAACCGACCGTCCACAAGAGGAAGCGAAGGCTTGGGTGAAGTCTCAGTGCGAGGCAAAATAAAAAGTCGTTCGCTGTGGGAGAACCAATAATGGTCAGTGGCCTATAACGCGCTAAACTTTAGTCAAGTAGACTCAACTATAGTTTAGGAGGAAGTTATGGCTCCAAAGAATGAATGGGCAGATAAAGACTATTATGGCGACCTTGGCGTGCCGTCCACAGCCACTGACGCTGATATTAAAAAGGCATATCGCAAACTTGCTCGGGAGAATCATCCTGATTCCCATCCAGGTGACACTGCGCGGGAAGAACGATTTAAGCAGGTAGCCGAGGCCTATGACGTTCTAGGTGATGAAACAAAACGAAAAGAATATGACGAGTTTAAGGCGATGATCCGGGCTGGGGGTGGTTTCAGCGGTGGGTTTCGCGGCGGCACGCAGTTTCAGGATATCTCCGACATATTTGGAACAAGTAGTGGTTCCAGTGGTTTTAGCGACATCTTCGGTAGTTCTTGGGGCAGTGCTCGCCGCCAGGCAAGGCCGAAACGCGGATCTGACGTCGAAACGGAAATTACCATCGACTTCCGCGAAGCGGCGAAAGGGACGACGATTCCCCTTCAGCTAACCGGCGACGCCCCATGCGCAGCTTGCCACGGATCCGGTTCAAAATCCGGCAAAGTTAGCACATGTCCAACCTGTAATGGTTCGGGTTTTACCTCCGAAAATCGGGGTGCTTTCGGTTTCTCTGCACCCTGTAGTGACTGTGGTGGCACAGGCAAAGTTATCACTGATCCCTGCCCGGATTGTCGGGGAACCGGCACTGTGCGTCGTTCTCGTTCGATCACCGCTCGGATCCCAGTTGGCGTAGTCGATGGTCAGCGAGTACGGCTCGCAGGTCAAGGTGAAGCTGGCCCTAATGGCATGCCAGCTGGTGACCTATTTGTCACTGTCCATGTGCGTGCTGACGATGTCTTCACCCGCAAGGGCGACGACTTAGAGGTCGACGTTCCGGTTAGCTTTGGTGAATTAGCACTTGGTGGGACTATTACTGTGCCAACCCTCGATCAGCCAGTTCGGGTCCGCATTCCTGAAGGTACCCCTGATGGGCGGGTGCTGCGGGTGCGCGGCCGAGGTATTCCCAAACGTGATGGGCGCGCTGGGGATCTGCACGTCAAAGTGAAAGCTGTAGTGCCTAAACATCTCGACGCCGAGGCTAAGTCCAAACTTGAGGCTTATGTCGCTGCCGAGCAAGCATCGGGATTTGATCCACGGGCAGGTTGGGCTGGCTCGAAAGCATAACGGAAGGAGGTGAGAAAAATGGAAGAAGTGTTTGTTATTTCTGTCGCCGCTGAGTTGGCCGGTATGCACGCACAGACCCTACGCACCTATGACCGGATGGGACTAGTAACTCCACAGCGCACTAGCGGTGGCGGCCGCAGGTATTCGCGTCAAGATGTGGAGTTGCTGCGCACGGTGCAGCGATTAAGTCAAGAAGAAGGCGTCAATCTTGCGGGCATCAAGGCGATCATTGAGCTGCAGAAAGAAAATGAGCGACTACGTGGTGAGATGGAAGCGCTTAAAGAAGAAAATGCCCGACTGAAGCGAGAACAGGCACAAGGCCCACGTCCACGTGGGGAAATCGTGCATGTTCCGCGGTCTACTGCTGTGGTGATGTGGGAGCCGCGCAGCAAACGATCAAAGCGGAAAAGTTAGGATTACGCTGGGAAACTAGGCGGCAACTCAACGAATTCGAAAATTTCCGTGCATGTGTCCTAGATCACCATTACAATGGTGGAGGTAACTTGTCCGACCTCCTACATCGTAACTCGAGGAGTGAGATAGATGACCGTGTACGCCAACCCCGGCACCGAAGGTGCCATTTTCACCTATAAAGAGCAGTACGAAAATTTCATTGGCGGGAAGTGGGTTCCCCCAGTTGAAGGCCAATACCTAGAGAACCTCACCCCAGTTACTGGCGAGGTGTTTACCAAAGTGCCACGTTCAGGCGCGGCCGATATTGAACTAGCACTCGATGCGGCACATGCAGCGAAACGGGAGTGGGGCAAAACCTCAGCTGCGGCACGGGCCGAAATCCTTAATAAGATTGCTGACCGCATGCAGGAGAATTTTGAACTGTTGGCAGTCGCTGAGACTTGGGAAAATGGCAAAGCCATCCGTGAAACGCTGGCTGCTGACATTCCGCTAGCTATCGATCACTTCCGCTATTTTGCTGGCGTGGCTCGCACCCAAGAGGGCCGGATTTCGCAAATCGACGACAACACCGTGGCCTATCACTTCAAGGAGCCCATTGGGGTGGTAGGTCAAATCATTCCTTGGAACTTCCCAATCCTCATGGCCGCGTGGAAGATTGCCCCAGCTCTTGCTGCCGGGAACTGTATCGTACTCAAACCTGCCGAACAGACTCCAGCTTCATTGTTGGTAGTCATTGAATTGATCGAAGATCTCTTGCCGCCGGGAGTGCTCAATGTGGTCAATGGTCTCGGCGAAGAAGCAGGGGCGGCATTGACGGCGTCGCAACGCATTGGCAAGATTGCTTTCACTGGGTCTACTGCGGTGGGACAAATCATCCATAAGGCAGTTTCTGACAAGATCATTCCGATCACTTTGGAGTTAGGCGGGAAGTCCCCATCCATTTTCTTCCCAGATGTCATGGACAAGGATGATGCATTCCGGGCGAAGTGTATTGAGGGCTTGGCGATGTTCGCGCTGAATCAGGGCGAAGTGTGTACTTGTCCATCACGGGCACTGGTACATGAATCCATTGCTGAGGAATTCCTTGAGCTAGCAGTGAAGAAGGTCAAGGAAATTAAGACCGGAAATCCCCTGGATACTGCCACTATGATGGGTGCGCAGGCCTCGACTGAACAGATGGAGAAGATCACTGGTTACTTAGAGTCTGGTCCGGCTGAGGGCGCTGAAGTGCTCACCGGTGGTGGAGTGGCGAAGTTCGATGGATTGGAAGGCGGTTATTATATTGAGCCAACCATTCTCAAAGGTGATAACACAATGGCTTGTTTCCGGGAGGAAATCTTCGGACCGGTGCTGGCGGTGACCACTTTTAAGACCTTTGAGGAGGCAATGGCGATTGCCAATGACACCATCTACGGGCTTGGCGCGGGAGTGTGGAGCCGCGATCAAAATATTGCCTATCGAGCTGCCCGTGACATTGAAGCCGGTCGGGTATGGGTGAATAACTACCATAGTTACCCAGCTCATGCCGCTTTTGGTGGGTACAAGCAGTCCGGTATTGGCCGGGAAAACCACGCCATGATGATGGACCACTACCAAGAAACCAAATGCATCCTAGTCTCGTACGACGAGAATCCCACCGGGTTGTTCTAGGTGAGGTTGCGCTAGGTGTAGTGAACTGGGCTTTATTGCAGGAAAGTCAATCAGGTGATGGAGATTAGGTGCTCCTTAAATAAGGTCGGACCTCAGTGAATACTGCAGGGTTTTAGTTTTGCCTCTTATTGGGAGCACCTTTGAAAAGGTTATTGCCTTTGCAATTGCCAGAATACTGGGGTTTATGAGAAATGCTAGTGATGTCTCTTTCTGGGATACCCCTCCTTTTTAGGGGGTTCTACCTTAAAAAGTTGAATTTGTCAAAGATTAAATAGATCTCATCCTATCTTTCTAGTAGTGTTAAACTATGGGTAGGGAAAGAATGCATTTCAGGAAGAAGGCTCTGGCTCCTCTCATATTTTTGGCAGTACTCTCAGTTTTATTTGGTGCTGCGGGTGTGGCAACTGCTGCTCCCATGGAAGATAATGCATGTGAAGCAGAATCTGTTGTTGATGTTGCTGTGGAGAATGTCAAAGAAGCAGATAACGCTCAAAGCGATATAGATCAAGCTCGGATGATTATGAAAGGTGAAGAAACTTCGAACCCAGAACTTGTTAATAAGTTCATTCAGGGAGAGGGGCTTTTGTTGCCAGAATTTGCAACAGGAGAGACTGATAGCGGCATTCAACGACAGGCTTATGGGGTCGCAATCGACAATGAGTTTCTTGTGGTCACCGTGGATAAGGATCCTGATGCCCCAGATAAAGTCTTAGAAGCATCGTTGAGTATAGTGGCAGAAGGTGATGATGGTGGGTTCAAAGTTGATAGTCTTGCTGATTCACATGAGTCAATTGCTGAGGCATCACCACAGGCAATTGGTAATTGTCCAGTGGGGAAAACTTGGCACTGTACTCAACATGCTGGTGGCGGTTGTTTTGAGCGGAACTGTGCACGGTGCACATACCTTCTACATTGGAAGGCCATAGTGCTTTGTGCCTTCGTTGCATGTCCTTATGTAGCAAACTACACATGTTGTACTAGCGGCCAGTGTGTGCCACGAATGATTGGATAACAATGCGACAGTGGGTATGGCTTCCAGGGGGAATTGCATTATTGCTTTACTCGGCTTTCATGCTGAAAAATGAGTATAGCTTTGTGAATACCTTTTATGTTGCTCCTGAGTTCTTTGCGCATGCTTCTACAATGGTGGTAGCACTCTACTTTTGTGTAATTCCACTGATCCAGAAAAGTAAGGCCACTGTACTGATTGGGGTTGTGTTGGCAGTTTTGTCAATTGGCATGGCTGGAGCATCAGTATTGGACTTGTGGAGGCAGCAGCAAATGTCAGGGGAGTCGATTTTTCATCAGCCAATAGACTCACTTTTCCCACCGGCAATGGCTGGGATCTTGTCGGTAATCCTTATTCTGAGGTTTGTGTATGTCGATTCAAAACAGTGGGACAAGGGTTAAGTAGTAGCAAGGTGCGTTGGTTTACATTTTCATGTCACTCGCTAGGCTACAGGCCTGTGCTGGGGTGCCTCCTTCGCGTCGCCAAACTACGCACTGATCCAGCTAAGTGCTAATGATCTGCTTTAGTTTTGGCTGAGCTGATTGACCTCCTGTTGGATATTGGTGATGAAGGTGTCGTCGCTAAAAGCAGAAGAGTGTCCGCCTGGTAACTCCCAGCGTTCGGCGCCAAAGTCATCGAAGATCCCACCGTGGAATGGGTAACCAGCTGGAATGAGATCGTCTTCATTGGTAACCACTACGACTTTAGAATCTGGGGATTTGAGTTGCAGTTGGTCGACTCGGTCGGCGTGTACTCCTGGGCTTGCCACCAGTATCATCGTGTCGGCTGCTAGTCCACCTTCTAATTGGGCGGCCAGCCCCGCGGTGGTAGAACCATAACTATGGGCAATAACTAGCTGCTTGGCATCAGGAAACCGTTCGGAGGTTTCCTGTAGGAATTTCTGTAGCTGAACTGCGCCGACCTCAGCGAATTCTGGATTCATTGCCTCAATGTAGGTATCGGGAGGATCATATCCGGCCCAGTACACCACTGGCTGTCCAGTGTAGCGTGCCATGTTTGCTGCACGTTCGGCATCACCTGCCCAAGTGTGAGGATCACCAGATCCTTTGCCCGATATCATTGTGGTAATGACTTCTGGGTTTAGCGCACTGGCTGTGGTGGGTGCACCATTTGTGTCTTGGGTAGCCTCGGCACCAAACATGATTGCGAACTGACCTTGGCCTGCTTCCAAAAGTCGGGCATCAGGATGGGCTTGCAAGATTTTCATCAGTTCATCCTGTGATTTCGCCATGCTTAGGGCTGTTTCATGCAGTTCGTCGAGATTGAGGTTTTCGTGGCCGTCGAGAAGCACGCTGGTGCTAGGGTCAAGTGGTCGTGGCTGTCCGAGACTACGGATGGCAGTGGCACAGGCGAGGTCAAGAGCTTCACCAAATTGTTTTAACATGAGTAACTGTAGCTGGATCACAGCGGCGACTGGTCCTAGCGGTCCCACGGCTGACACTACAACAAAACCAGTAATCCGAATGCCCAGCATTTGCGCGACTGAAGCGATGTGGTCATAGAAGCGTTCTAGGTCGCGTTGTGCCTCGGCGATGGCGGTAAGGTGTTGCGATAATTGCTGGTTCTTGGCAAATTCTGTAAATAGCTCTTTAGCCAGTTCCGTTAGTTTGGTCTTCCCAGTTTCAAAAGCCGTGCCACCGACTAGGGCATTATTGGTCTGCCATTGTTGTTGATATTGGGTTAGCAGTTGATCGGCTTCGAGGGCGAAAGATTTATGGGCGTCTGCAGCTGCCATGAGTGCGTTGGATTGTAATGGAAACATCACGCATCACCAAGGTTGTGCTGGATTAACCTGCGGCTGAGAGCGGAATCAGCGGCAATTTGGGTATGGATAAACTGGGTCAGCGCTGCCACATGATCGAACACTTGGGACTCTGTTTGGGATATGGCTTGGCTGGTGGCGCACAGAAACTCATTAAGCGCGACAGCGGAATTGCTAGGCGGCAGAGTTGGTTGGGGAAACTTTGGCACAGCACCGAAAGAATAGGTCACATCGGGATGGAAAAACGTAAAATCAGTCATAGTTTTATTGCAACCAAATAGGTATTGAAAGGTAAAGACCAAAATCAAAATTCTGTCAGGCTGTGGATAACTTCCGTATCCTGTAAGGTATGCAGATCGCGTTAGCCCAGATTTCCAGTACCGAAAATAAGACTAAAAATCTTGAAATTATTGCTGAATTTACTAAGGAAGCCGCAGCTCAAGGTGCAGAATTGGTGGTGTTTCCAGAAGCGAGCATGCAAGCTTTTGGCACCGGACGACTTGATCATGCTGCAGAAAAGCTTGATGAACAATTTGTTAACCGTCTAATTGAATTATCCACAGGGCATAATATTGCGCTGGTGGTAGGAATGTTTCGGCCCGCCGATCAGCAAGGCGGGATTAACCGAATTTACAACACACTGGTGGCGATTACTCCGAATGGTGAGTTGGTTCATTATGACAAGATCCATACCTATGACGCCTTTGGCTACCAAGAATCGCGCACGGTCCGGCCTGGTGAGCATCTCCGACTTTTCAATTTTGGTGGGATTACCTTTGGCCTTGCCACTTGTTATGACATTCGATTCCCGGAACAGTTCCGACAATTAGCTGCCCGTGGTGCAGAAGCAATCATAGTGCCGATTTCTTGGGCTGGGGGAGAAGGGAAACTGGAGCAAAAACAATTGTTGTTGCGTGCCCGCGCTTTAGATTCCACCAGTTGGATCATTGCCTGCGATCAAGCTGAACATGACGATCATTCTGCTCCGCGGGGTGTGGGGCATTCAATGTTTGTTAATCCATTAGGCCAGGTCATGATGTCCAGTGGTGCAGCGGAAGAGCTTCTGCTTTTCGACGTCGATACGTCTGAGTTAAGCGAAGTTCGTAAGACCCTTCCGGTGCTACAAGCGGATGAGACAGACTATTCCCAAAAATAAGGGTGAGTGAAATTCTGGGACTGGATGAGTCTACGTGGTGTGCCATTTCTGACTAGGGTGCGCACCGTGTCTTTGACCATATCGTCTGGTCCAAACACGAAAATTTGGTGGCCATGCCATGTCCCGAAGCTGGCAACTATATCACCGACTTTTCCCACTTTGGTTAAATGCAGGCCGCGTGGGGGTTTGGAATGATCGGTGGCGCGGACCCACCAAGCATCTTCGGCATGGCGAACCACGGGGGTGATGAACATCCATGGTGAGGTGCCTGCCAAATGCCACAACCCGACGAGTTCATAAAGTTCGCCAGGGTAATCCGCACTGACATACAAGTGGGTGCTGGGCATTTTGCCGGACATCATGACGTCCAAAATGATGGCGCGGGCTGCAGCTAAACCAGTGCCGTGGGCAATAATTAATAAATCTTGGTCAGGATCGAAGGTGATATTACCTTCACCCACCCCGCCAATATGCCAAGTATCGCCAGGTTTTGCACCGGCGAGCAAAGTTGAGGTGGTTCCAGAAGAGTAAATATGAAATTCGATTTGACCAGCTTCATTACTGGGGATCGAAGGCCAAAGGTCCCGCCACACCCCATTGGTGTAGTCGGCTGATACCGGAAGATGCTGTCCCGGAGTATAGGGAATCTGCTCTTCAGTGATAACCCGCACTACCGAAATATTGCGACATCGTTTTTCTACTTCGACTACTTCACCACGAACTGGGTAGGTCGGATTTTCGATAATCAAACTTTCTAAAGCAACGATCGCTTGATTGATAGCACGTTCAGTAGGAATCAAAATGTCACGGGGCAATTCATCGCAGTATTTTAAAACAGTGGCCTTGACAATGGTTGCTAGTAAATCGAAGTGAGTGAAACCGTAACTTAAGGCGAAACTTTTGGCTTTTGCCAGGTGGAAGAGGGACACCTCGTCGAGATTGCCGTATTCATCAGCGCCTTCAAGGACCTTGGCAATAAAGCTGGCTAGTGGAAAAGTGCCAGATACTTCTGCTTTGAGCCAAGGCTCGGCATCGAAAAAATATTCCCACACTTCCTCGTCGAAATAGGTGTGGTTGCGGCGCAGCTGTTGGATAGCTGGCGCGAGCGCGAGGAGATGATGGGCATTCACGAGACTTAATTGTAATAGTGAAGGGGGATGGGGTGGGGGACCTTTCTGAGAACTTTTTAAGAGCCGCCGCAAGTTGAGTTGATAACGCTCAGGTTTGGGTGGCGAGGGGCGTCGAAAAGCGAAAAAATTTTTCTAAAAAATTTGAACCTGAGTGGAACAAACTCAACTTTGTGTACGTTGGAAGTGATAGAACGGAAAGAACAACCAGAAAAGGACTATCTATGAACGCATTCAATCCAACGACCAAGACGCAAGAGGCATTACAGTCGGCACTGCAGCGTGCGTCGGCTAATGGCAACCCTGATATTCGTCCAGCCCATATTCTCGCGGCGATTTTGGGGCAAGAGGACAGCATTGCAATTCCGGTGCTACGGGCAACCGGTGTGGACCCAGAAGTGGTCCGCAAGGAAGCTGAGCAGCTAGTAGCAGGGTATCCCAAGGCGGAAGGCGCTGGTATGGCGAATCCGACCTTCAATCGGGATGCGCTTAATGCATTGACAGCTGCCCAAGAACTTGCTGGCGAACTAGGTGATGAGTACGTTTCCACCGAAGTGCTGCTTGCCGGGATTGCCCGAGGGAAGTCGGATGCCTCCGAGCTTTTGACCAAGCGCGGCGCAACCTATGACGCTATTAAGGGTGCTTTCCCCTCGGTGCGTGGCTCGAAGAAGGTTACCAATCAGGACCCAGAAGGACAGTTCCAAGCACTGGAAAAATACTCCACTGACCTGACTGCTCGGGCGCGTGAAGGCAAGATCGATCCAGTGATTGGCCGGGATTCTGAGATTCGACGGGTGGTACAGGTGCTCTCTCGACGGACTAAGAACAACCCGGTGCTCATTGGTGAACCAGGCGTTGGTAAGACTGCTATTGTCGAAGGGCTGGCTCGGCGAATTGTCGCAGGCGATGTGCCTGAATCACTGCGGGGTAAAACCTTAATCAGTCTTGACCTCGGTTCCATGGTCGCTGGTGCGAAATATCGGGGCGAATTTGAGGAGCGGCTCAAGGCTGTCCTTGATGAGATCAAGGAAGCCGAAGGCGAGATCATTACTTTCATTGATGAGCTGCATACTATTGTCGGTGCCGGTGCTACCGGGGAATCCGCAATGGATGCGGGCAATATGATTAAGCCGTTGCTGGCACGTGGTGAACTTCGACTGGTTGGTGCAACCACCTTGGACGAGTACCGGAAGTACATTGAAAAGGATGCCGCTCTAGAACGTCGCTTCCAGCAAGTCTTTGTTGGTGAACCATCAGTGGAGGACACGATTGGTATTCTGCGTGGTCTCAAGGAACGTTATGAAGTACACCACGGTGTCCGCATCCAAGACTCCGCGCTCGTGGGTGCTGCTACTTTGTCAGATCGCTATATCACCTCCCGATTTTTGCCAGATAAGGCCATTGACCTTGTCGATGAGGCCGCATCACGACTGCGTATGGAAATTGATTCCTCGCCGCAGGAGATCGACGAACTTGAACGCATCGTACGCAGGCTAGAGATTGAAGAGGTGGCGCTGAACAAGGAAACTGATGCTGCATCCAAGGAACGCTTAGCTAAACTGCGTCAAGAACTTGCCGATGAACGTGAGCGCCTCGGCGAACTTACCGCACGGTGGAACAATGAAAAAGCTGCCATCGATAAGGTGCGGGAGGCACGGGAAGAACTTGAACGACTGCGTCAAGAATCCGAGATTGCGGAACGCGATGGCGACTACGGCAAGGTAGCTGAACTGCGTTACGGGCGTATTCCTGAGTTGGAAAAGGAAGTGGAAGCTGCTGAAGCTGATTCCATGCAACCAACTATGCTCTCAGAAGAGGTCACCCCAGACACCATTGCTGAGGTGGTTTCCGCTTGGACTGGTATTCCCGCTGGCAAGATGCTGCAAGGCGAAACCGAGAAGCTGCTCAACATGGAAGCAGAACTCGGCAAACGAGTAGTTGGTCAAACTGAAGCTGTGGTCGCGGTATCCGACGCTGTGCGTAGGGCGCGCGCTGGGGTTGCTGACCCGAACCGTCCAACTGGTTCCTTCCTCTTCCTTGGCCCAACTGGTGTGGGTAAAACCGAGCTGGCCAAAGCCTTAGCAGAATTCATGTTTGATGATGCCCGAGCTATGGTGCGCATTGATATGTCGGAGTTCGGCGAGAAGCACTCCGTTGCTCGGTTGGTTGGTGCACCTCCCGGCTACGTTGGATACGACCAAGGCGGTCAACTCACTGAAGCTGTTCGGCGTCGCCCCTACACTGTTGTACTTTTCGACGAGGTAGAAAAAGCCCACCCCGATGTTTTCGACATCTTACTGCAGGTGCTCGACGAGGGACGGCTTACCGACGGCCAAGGCCGTACCGTTGATTTCCGCAACACTGTGCTGATTCTGACCTCAAACTTGGGGGCTGGCGGTACACGGGAGCAGATGATGGATGCGGTTAAACGCACCTTCAAGCCAGAGTTCGTCAACCGTCTTGACGATGTGGTTATCTTCGATCCGCTAAGCCAAGATCAGCTCACCGCCATCGTGGATATTCAACTGCGTGACCTACAGCAACGGTTGGCTAATCGACGGCTTACGCTTGAAGTATCAGAAGACGCCAAGCGTTGGCTCGGCGAACGTGGCTATGACCCAGCTTATGGTGCACGTCCATTGCGTCGATTGATTCAGCAGGCTATTGGTGACAGCTTGGCCAAGAAACTGCTTGCTGGTGAGATTTGGGATGGCGATACTGTGAAAGTCACAGTTGGCGATGATGATTCCCTAGTGGTGAGCAAGTAAGCTATCGCTAGGGCAGGCTGCGCCCCTGTCATGAATAGGGGTGTGGTGAGCTTTTGGTTGGGCATAAAATATGCATAACTATATATCCGCCCTGCACTCATGTGCAGGGCGGATTTTTGTTGTAGTGGTTTTAGTTTCCAGCAACAAACAGCACCACAGCTTACGTACCATGATTTCTAACCGGGTGTCCCTGCCCGTTATGGGTAGCCTGCTCAGCAGCATAAAAGACAATGATCTTTGTCACGTTCACCATGTGTTCAACCTTGACACAGTTTCCAGCAAGTAGGTTCCACCCCTACGGGAAAACCCGGTTAGGGCGGTTGTTCCGCCCTTACGGGAACCTCGGTTGGGTCAGTAGGTTTCACCTCTACGGGGAACCTCGGTTGGGTCAGTAGGTTCCACCCCTACGGGAAAACCCTGGTTGGGGCGGTTGTTCTTTCACTGAAGGGGGAAGAAAGTTCCGTCTCAAGCTAGTAGAGAAACCTTCGGTGGTTTTGGAAGAGTGGGAAGTATGAATATGTCACGACTGATAAAAATAGGGGCCAATGCCCTAGTGGTGGCTATTGGTCTAGAGGTTGTAGGTGCTGCGCTGGTTGCTGCGGCACCACCCCCGCCGCCGGTAACTGCACCGGTCACCAGTCCTGCCTCAGAGCTCACCGCAGAGGATGTGAACGCTTGGTTGGACGGGCTGGTGCCAGCAGCGTTGAACTCGGCAGAGGTTCCCGGCGCGGTGGTCGCCGTGGTTAAAGACGGCCAGGTGGTGACCACCCGAGGCTACGGTTACGCAGATGTGGAGTCTCGTACCCCGGTGACAGGCGACACTCTGTTCCAGATGGCGTCTGTGTCGAAGATCCCGACTACGATTGCTGCTTTACAGTTGGTTGAACAGGGAAAATTAGATTTAGATGCGGATATTTCCACGTATGTGGATGTGCCGATTGAACGGAAGTTTGATGACCCGATTACCCTGCGGAATCTGCTGACCCATACCGCCGGATTTGAAGAACGTGTGGGGGAGCAATGGACTTATGGTCAAAATGTGAAGGTTGACCTAGAACAGGATGTAACCACAGATCCGCCGACGCAGGTCTACCAACCGGGCACGGTTCCCGCCTACTCCAATTACGGTTTGATTTTGGTTGGCTACATTGTGCAGAAAGTGTCAGGGCTTCCTTTCGGGCAGTATGTAGCTGACAGCGTCTTCACTCCTGCTGGGATGGATTCCAGTACCTACAACCAGCCTCTCCCGGAGGATTTAGCCGATCGAATGGCCACGGGGTATGTAACCACGGGTGAGCCGGGCCGGGGATTTTGGACCGGTGCGGGCCCAGCAGGGGCGTTGAGTTCTTCTGGGAATGACATGGCCGCATTCATGAACGCACAGTTAGGCGGTACACTGCTGAGCCCTGCTATGGAAGATTTGGCATGGAACCGCGGCTTGGAGTCGCCCTTTGGCGGTAACGCGATGGGTCTGGGTTATTTCTTGGGCCAACGCTACGGACACAAGACGGTGTGGCATGCTGGCGACTGGGAGTATTTCCACAGCTATATGGAGTTATACCCGGTGGATAACATTGGTGTGTTCGTCGCGGTGAATGGGGAGGGCGTAGACGCCAAGGGGGGTGCTATACGGAGTACCCTTCTTCAGGGGTTTGCTGACCGCTATCTCAACGCACCCGAGGCGCCGACTTTTTCTGATCCCGCAGCGGTGGAGCGTGCCAAGGAGGTGGCGGGGCGCTATGGGAGCTCGCAGGCGGTATCCTCTAATTGGGCTTCCTTGCTTTTTGCGATTATGCCCTTTATGGGTAGCCCAATCACTGCCACCGAGGATGGTGGTCTGATTGCACAAGGGAGCACGTATATGAAACAGGTATCCCCTTGGGTGTGGCAAGACCCAACGAACTCTATGACTCTCAGCGCCGACCCCACGCGTAATAGTGACCACCTGCTGGTGGGTGGGGCTATGACCTACCTGCCCGCGAGCGGCAGTCAAACTTTTACCTTCGTTGGATTGGTAACAGCCCTGGTCAGCATGCTATTGGTTCTATTAGCTTGGCCGCTGGGTGCTCTGCGTCGCTATGGTCGCCTGACTTGGACGGAACGCTTTGCTCGCCTAGGCATGATTGCCTGGCCCTTGGCCATATTCTACCTGGCTAGCGCCTTGGGAGATTTCTATGCGATCTCCACGACAAGTATCCGGGTGGCGCAGGGTCTCGCTGTGATGGGTGCCTTGGCCATTACTCCGGCTGCTTGGTCTCTTGTGCGTGCGGTGCGTGGACGCGTTGGATGGGCGCGCTATGCCACGAACAGCTTGGTACTGCTGGAGCTGATCTTCATGATGGTGATCTTTGCGATGCACCATGTATTCAATCCAGATATCAGTTTTTAGGGCAGTTGAAAATCCGTAAAGTCTCACGTTCGTAGGAAGGTGAAATAGTGGGCAAGATGCGGCTGGAGTTGCCCTTGTTTGGTGGACACAAGTCACCCTTGGAGCTAATTAGTGTCAATATATGAATATTTGACTGGTTTAGTTATTCCTTTTCGTCGGTGTGTCTTGTGTAGGGGTTAGGGCGGCAGCGCTATCGATGGTGTGGTTGCCTAAGGTACTGTTATTTTTCTGGTACCAGCAGGTCAAACTCTGTTGTGCCACCTGAAGTCGATGAGGTTTTACGTCTCAAGTCGCAATCAAAGTTCCGCCTTCAGCCCGTAGCAGCGACCTCATTGCCTGGGGAAACATGATTGTTATGAGGAGTTTTTCACGGATAAGAAAAAAGCTTTCCGGTTTGCTTATTGCAACAAGCATCGGACTGACTGTAAGCGCTTTGAGTGCTCCTGCGCTGGCGCAGGAGGCGCGTTCGATGGTTGCTGAAAGCACCCAAACTATTGATACGCCGCAGCTTACTCAGGCAGATGTTGAGACTTGGTTAGATGGCATGATTCCTTCTGCGCTTGAGGAAGGTGAGCTACCCGGCGCGATTGTGTCTGTGGTGAAAGATGGGGAAGTTCTGGTGGCGAAGGGGTATGGTGCGGCGAGCGTCGAAAAGCAAGAAGCGGCGACCGCAGATTCACTGTATCGGGTGGGATCGGTGTCTAAGATTCCGACGGCGATTGCGGCGTTGCAATTGGTTGAGGCGGGGAAGATTGACGTGGATGCCGACATTAGTGAGTACGTAGATGTGCCGATTGATCGGCAGTTTGAGGAGCCGATTACCATGCGGAATTTGCTCGATCACACAGCTGGGTTTGAGGAGTTCCATAAGGGGAATTTCGCTTTTGGTGAGGCGGAGTACAACATTGAAGAGAATAT
>JBHACV010000187.1:0-6306 GCA_041854705.1 Corynebacterium sp. | reverse complement strand
CTGGAGACTTAATTTGGTCATTTACCGTAAAGCCCATAAAGTCCCAGCAAGCACGTGCAATGATCGCTGAATAGTCGAATTAGGTCGCAGGTTACACTACTTTTCGACGCCTAAGCGGTGGGGATGACTCCACCCTTGACCAAAGCCAAAACCACCCACTGGAAAACAATGGGTGGTGGAAAGTGGCGGAGGATGTGGGATTTGAACCCACGAGGGGCTTCCGCCCCGCACGCGTTCCAGGCGTGTGACATAGGCCGCTAGTCGAATCCTCCAGTGTGAACAAGATTTTCTCTTGTGTACCTCGGACACTTTACACAACAGGCATTCTTTCCAGCAAATCGCCGTGAACACTGGCTGCTATCTAGGTGCTTGGGTATGATTTGGCCCAGATTGCCCCCACAAGTTGGGTAAGAGGGGAGTTCTGGGCTAAGGTTTGGGGCAGGACTTCGCATGGCGTTTATCCCGTGAACTCCCCCAGGGCAGGAATGCAGCAAGGGTCAGCGGGCTCTGGCGGGTGTGTGAAGTCCCTTTTGTATTTTTCGGGGGTAGGCAGATATGTCATTTCGGGCTAGAGTCTTGGGAGAGGTTTGTCTCCTCATTCGCCCTTCGACCACCATGTTTATAGTGTTTATAGTTCAACCTTGGAAAGGTGCCCACAGTGACGCTTCTTGATTTTGATGCTGATCGTCTCGCCGCGTTCAAAGATGAGATTTCGCAAAAGTACGAAGAACTCAAAAGCCATAACCTCAAGTTGGATTTGACCCGAGGTAAGCCTTCCTCGGAGCAGCTGGATTTTTCCAATGAGGTATTGAGCCTGCCAGGTGACAATTTCATTGCTGCTGATGGTACTGACTGCCGTAACTACGGTGGTTTGATTGGTATCAAAGACATTCGGGAAATCTGGGCCGAGGTGCTGGGGATTCCGGTGGATAATCTGATTGCTGCTGACGCTTCCAGCCTCAATATTGAGTTTGACCTGATTTCTTGGTCGTATGCGCTGGGTAATAATGACTCTCCACGTCCGTGGTCGCAGGAGGATAAGGTCAAGTGGTTGTGTCCGGTACCGGGCTACGATCGGCATTTCACCATCACGGAGCATTTCGGCTTTGAAATGATTAATGTTCCGACTAATGAAGATGGTCCCGATATGGATGTCGTTCGGGAATTGGTGAAGGATCCGCAGGTTAAGGGCATGTGGACCGTTCCGGTTTTTGCTAATCCTACTGGTGTGGTCTTCTCGGAGAAGGTATGCCGAGAGCTGGCTGCTATGGAAACTGGTGCTCCAGACTTCCGTATTTTGTGGGATAACGCCTATGCAGTGCACACTCTCACGGATGAATTCCCAGTGGTTCATGATGTGAATGCGTTTGCTGCTGAAGCTGGTAATCCTAATCGCTTCTGGTGGTTTAGCTCTACATCGAAGATTACCCACGCTGGTTCTGGCGTGTCTTTCTTCTCTTCCTCCAAAGAAAACTTGGATTGGTATGGTTCCATCGCTAATGTTCGCGGTATTGGTCCAAACAAGATCAACCAACTTGCTCATGCACAGTTTTTTGGCAATGCTGAGGGGGTGCGCGTCTTGATGCGTAAGCATGCCGGTTCTTTGGCTCCAAAGTTCGCTCGGGTGTTGGATATTCTTGAGGAGCGACTTGGTGACTATGGTGTTGCTACTTGGACAAAGCCCAAAGGTGGCTATTTCATTTCCCTTGATGTGGTTGATGGTACTGCCTCCCGAGTAGTGGAACTGGCTAAGGAGGCTGGCATTGCTTTGACCGCTGCTGGCTCTTCCTTCCCGTTGAAACAGGATCCAAATAACCGCAACATTCGGCTTGCCCCATCTTTGCCACCAGTAGAAGAGTTGGAAATTGCAATGGATGGTGTAGCCACCTGTGTGTTGCTGGCCGCAGTGGAGAAGTTTGCCCAGAAATAATGAATATTCCCGAAACTCTTGCCTGGTTTGGCAATATCTTTCCAGGTGAAGCAGAACTGTACCAGGCTAAGGGTACGGGTTCTCAGGCGCTCGCTGTCTACCAGTGGGATGCAGATATAGTGTGTGTTACGGCGGGTTTTGCTGAAATCGATACTGGACTGCAATCGGGTGGTTTGGATGTTCGCAGTGAGTTTTTCACGGTGACCAATGCGTCGAATAGCTTGGCGATGTCAGTACTCGACGCAGCTGCACAATTGCTGGAGCAGGCTGATGGAACCATGCAAGCACAGCCTTGGACCCTGCTGCCCGGTATTGGGGTGACCAGTGGTTTACCGGAGGATATTTCGGTTCAACACGGTGTTTTTATTACCCCCCAACTATGGGAAGGTAGTGTGCCTCAACTTGTTGAGGATGATCGCTGGACGGTGTTGCTGCAACTGGTAATGCTTACCGAGGATGAATTCCATTACGGAATTACCTATGGCGTGCCAGACTTGTTTGATGAAATTAACCGCACGGAGATCGACGTCGCCGACTGGTCACGGTAGGGTTGAACTGTGGCTTTATATCGCAAATATCGTCCGGGTTCGTTCGGTGAACTCGTGGGGCAAGAGCAGGTAACGGTTCCGCTGTCGGCGGCATTGGATAATGGCAGAATTAATCATGCTTACCTGTTTTCTGGGCCCCGCGGTTGCGGTAAGACCTCCTCGGCGCGCATTATGGCGCGTTCGCTTAATTGTGTTCATGGCCCGACCTCTCAGCCCTGTGGTGTGTGCAATTCCTGCATTGCCTTGGCACCAAATGGGCCAGGTAATTTAGATGTCACCGAACTCGACGCAGCCAGCCACAATGGTGTCGATGATATGCGGGAACTGCGTGATCGGGCGATGTTTGCCCCTGCGGAATCGCGGTACCGTATCTTCATTATCGATGAAGCGCACATGATTACTAACCAGGGTTCCAATGCCTTGCTGAAAATCGTGGAAGAGCCGCCCGCGCATTTGATCTTTATTTTCGCTACCACTGAGCCGGAAAAAGTGATTGGGACCATTCGATCCCGTACTCATCATTATCCGTTTCGGTTGCTTACTCCTCAAGTTATGCGGGGATTACTGGAGCGCACTGTCAAGGCTGAGGGTATGTATGTCGAGGACTCTGTCTACCCGTTGGTCATCCGTGCGGGTGGTGGTTCACCTCGCGATACACTATCGGTGCTTGACCAGCTTCTCGCTGGCACCGGCCCTGAGGGGTTGACATATGACCATGCCCGATTGATGCTTGGCGCCACCGACGATTCACTTATCGACGCTGCCATCACGGCACTTGCCACCGATGACAAAGCTGGTCTGTTTGTCACGGTTGATAATGTTATTGAGGCAGGATTATCGCCTCGCAAATTCTCTGAAGATCTGCTTGATCGGCTCCGTGATCTCATGTTGCTGCAAGCAGTACCTGATGCTCTCGCCGCTGGATTGGTTGATGCGCCTACTGATCGTGGCGAAATCCTAGCTGAACAGGCACAAACTTTCTCACCACAGCGATTACCACAGCTTGCTGCCACGCTTAACGACGGCCTGACTAGCCTCAAGGGAGCAACCAGCCCACGGTTGTTATTGGAAATTCTGTGCGCAAAGATGATGATTGAAGCAGCCCCACCAATAGTGGCTGCAGCACCTGTGCCAACAACCTATGAACGGCCGTCTCAAGAACAGAAGCCACCGGCTTATCAGCGGCCTTCGCAGCTTCGGGCACAGGAACAACCGCAACCTCAAAAACCTGCCTATGAACGGCCATCGCAGCGTGCTACTCAACAGGCAGAACCTGCACCAGTGCCAACACCGCCAGCACAACCGGTGCCACAGATGTCGGCAGATCAACCACCAACAGTGCCTCCAATAAAGCAGACGCCAGAAACGGAGGTTACCGCACCTGAGCCAGTTTCCCAGCCAATTGCATCAGTGCCCACACCCAGTCCCTTTGATACGATTCAGTCGTCATGGAGCAAAATTCGTAGTGCCGTGGCTCGGGTCAATCAAGTCACCGCGATTTTATTGACTGAAGCACAACCACTGGGAGCTAAGGACAATACCATCATTTTGGGTCACAATACCGGTGCATTAGCTTCGCGGATTAACTCCAATGAGCATCACAAGGTGGTTGTTGACGCCATTAAGGAGATCACTGATCTCGACATTCAAGTTCGCTGTGAAGTTGGTACTGACCCAAAAGCGCACGGGTTTAGCGCGCCAAGGCCCACCCCTGTCTGGAAGCCTGAACCCGATCCTGTCCCAGAACCGCAACCAGCGGAAACAACGCCTGAGCCGCAGGCAGAATCAGTGCCAAGTTCGCAACGACCTTCCACACCCACAACACCAGAACCCATTTCACCTTCATCGGTGCCTGAACAGACAACGCCAATAGCGACAGCACCTCAACCATCCGTTTCGGCACCAACACCTGAACCTAAAACTGAACCTGCTGACCCATGGGGAAAGCCCGCGCAATTAGGCGGGCAATCAGCAGAGGCGCAACCAGCTCCAGTTCCACAGCCAAAGCCACAGGCAGCAACGCAGGGCGTCGAAAAGCAAGCAGAGGCTCGACCAACATGGATGGAGCGCGGAAAAGCCGCGATTGCGGCAGCGGCGAATGCGCCAGTATTTTCGGATGGCACGCCAGCACCACCGGAGCCAGAGAGTTGGGAGGCGCCACCACCGGAAGAACCAACTCCAATGGATGAGCAGAGTGCTCAAGAAGAGGATATGTGGCATCAGGCATCCAGCGAGGCTGGTAGTGCCGACCATCGGGATGCCATGACCGTGGCAATGGACTTGCTTTCACAGGAGTTAGGTGCACGACCCCTCTAAGCAAGGGTAGAATCTTACCAGCTCAATAAAACCCCAACGAAAGGTGCTCATATGGGTCAGCCCGACATGTCTCAGCTTCTGGCGCAAGCAAATCAAATGCAAGCTAAGTTGCAGGAGGCGCAGCAAGAGATTCTTTCCACCGTCGTTACAGGCCAAGCTGGTAATGGTTTGGTGTCGGTATCGATGGATGGATCGGGGCGCATCACCGCTGTCGATATCGATCCTAAGGTTGTCGATCCTGAGGATGTGGACACCCTCCAAGATCTCGTCATCGGAGCTTTTAACGACGCCCACGACCAGATTGCACAGGTTGCAGAAGAGAAAATGGGGCCATTGTCCCAAGGACTGGATAGCTTTGGCGGCATGTTCTAAAAATGTTTTACGGTTCCCTTCACTAATGCCGACAGTGGATAGTGGAGGGAACCGTTGTATTTGTGGGACAATCAATCAGGCGATGCGTAATGCGCAATAAGCCAATAACAGACATGATGAAAGGACAACGCTAAGGTGTTTGAAGGACCCCTCCAGGATCTCATTGATGAGCTCTCCCAACTTCCAGGTGTGGGGCCGAAAAGCGCGCAACGAATTGCCTTCCATCTGCTGCATGTCGAACCTGCCGACATTAACCGACTGCAGGAAGCTTTAGGGGCAGTTTGCGACGGCGTAAGTTTTTGCCGAATTTGCTATAACATCTCGCGTGACGACGTCTGCCGCATCTGTGCCGATTCTGGCCGCGATCGGAGCACAATCTGCGTGGTGGAAGAGCCGAAAGATATTCAAGTATTGGAGCGAACCGGAGAATTCAATGGCCGGTATCATGTGCTTGGCGGCGCGCTTGATCCATTGAATAACATTGGGCCACGGGAGCTGAATATCTCCCAGTTGCTGCAACGCATTGGTGGGGTATTGCCAGATCGCGAGCTTGCCGACTCTACTTCCGATGCGCCAGTATATGACACCACCCCTGAGATTACCGAGGTCATTATCGCCACCGATCCCAATACTGAAGGGGAAGCAACTTCGAGTTATTTGGTGCGACTGCTCAAGGATTTCCCAAATCTGGTTATTTCTCGTTTGGCCTCTGGGATGCCACTAGGTGGTGACCTTGAATTTGTCGATGAGCTCACATTATCCCGTGCCCTTAGTGGGCGGTTGCGGCTATAGCATAGTTGAGTTTTTGTTTTCTTAAAGGGATTAATTGCCTTAACGGATTTCCATTAATCTGCTTGAGATATCCAAGAATCGCTGGTGCTCAGTGATAGATGATTCAGGTGATCACTTCTGATCATTGTGGCTTTCTGCCTAGCAGGCTAATATTGTTATAGGTACAAAAGTACCTAGGTCAAAGATGTGTCTGTTAAGGAGTTAACACCTCGCAACATGTTATTTGACCTGGGAGTTCAGCTAGGCGGTGGTGTCGTGGATCCTTTTCACGATTACCTAGTTGACACTCCTACCGCGACCCGTTTGAGGGGTTGCTCTTTCCTCGAACGGGTCCACTTTGACCATGTG
>JBHACV010000186.1:0-9779 GCA_041854705.1 Corynebacterium sp. | reverse complement strand
TGGCTGTGTTAAGGAGGTGGCGAACTAGTCTAGGGTGACTCCAGCTTCGGTTAAGGCTTCGGAAAGTTTCGCGCGGGCGCGATTGAGTCGACTTTTAACGGTGTTGAGGCTTACTTGTTGGTGGGTGGCAATGTCTTGGTAACTGAAACCGGCGTATTCGCGTAGTACGAGGGCTTCTTTAAATTCCAGTGGTAGCGTTTGTAAAGCGGTTCTGATTACCATTGCTGCGGTGACGTGCTCTTGGACTCCAGTGGCAGAATCGACTTGGTCGAGTCCAATGTCATCTTGGGGGGTATCCCGTTTTTTACGAAGCAGTTGGAGTGCGGCATTGGCTGCGATGCGATAGGCCCACGTGGAGAATTTTGCTCGTGGATCAAAGCGGTGAATATTGCGCCAAATGGAAATGAGCGCATTTTGCATGGCGTCTTCGGCGTCGTGTCGATTACCAGTAATGGATAAGGTCACCGCCCACATGCTGCCGGAGGCAGAGTCAATCAGGCTGCGGAAAGCACGCTCGTCACCGAGCTGGGCTTTTTCTAACAGATCTAGTTCGTGACTCATGGCCAGTGATCCTCCTACAGATCAGTTAATGGGTCGTCGGAATCTATGCTCGTATCGGTATTAGTGACATCGAAATCGTGATCCAGTTCGTCAAAAAATGATTGGTCATCTAAGAGGTCTGGCCCGGTTAATCCGAGGTCTATGTCTGGTGTTTCCTCGATTGGGTCTGGTGGTGGCTCGGTGTCGTCAAGGTCAGTGGGTGCGTCTATGGGATCCGCATAGAAGTCAGTGAGGTCTACCTCGGTGTCGGACGGATCCTCAGCAGGTGGAAACAAGTCATCACTGGGATAGGGAGTGGTTGGGTCAAGTGCTATTTCGATCATTGATTCCAAAATATTTTTGGGGAGTTCGGCATCTGGATACAGTTGATCCAGTGGCGGTAATTTTGTGATATCAACCATGTGTTTTCATCTCCTTGATGGTGACAGGTAGCTTACGGGGCCACGGTGTAGTAGTAACCGGTGCCAATAGTTGAATGCTATGACGTAGCATATTGTTCCCTAAACTTTTCACCATGATTCGATCGCACTGGGTCAGTAACTATTAACGAGTTCGCGTAGGGCAGCTTGGTAGGTGATGATGAGTCGTTCTCGGGCATCGTCTTCGGCTGCTGATAGTGGTGACATTGCTAATTCCCGAAATTCGCCTAAGGCATTTTCCAAAGCGGATCGCACCATTGGGATTGGGGTTTGTGCTGGTAAGCCTATTATTTCCGCGGGGCAGGTGGCGGTGATTGACTGTCTCAGTGGCAGAATGAATCGCGAGTCAGGGGTATTGGCAATGATGTTTTTAAAGCTGCGGTAGAGCAGTACCGATTGCATGATTGGTTGGGCCAGCAGGATTGATTGTACTTGTCGAACGTGTGCTCGCTGTTGGGATTGGTTAGCTAGGTTTTCGAGTTGTTCTAGTACTTGTACTGCACGTTGTAGGAGCGCATAGTGCATGAGTTCCCCGGTAATGAGGGAGGTGAGTGTATCTATGCCGGAGACATCTTTTAGCCAGCGCAGCAATCCAACCGCACCGACAGTTTTGGCTATGTCGCGGCCGACTACGATGCCGTACTCCCCCACAGTGTCGAGTAACTCATCGCGCATTGTGGCGCTCAATCCTGCAACAATGGTTGTTGGGTCGTCGATTTCTAGGGCTTCTAGCAGGTTGTCACGATCAAGCCCAGCTAATAATGCTAGTTGACGTGCGGTTTCAGTAGAGACTCGACCAGTGAGTGCGGATTCGGCTAATAGCCCAGCTAATGGCAGCACTGTGCATACCGCGTGGGAGAGCTGGTCGGCAATGATGTGGGCGTGGCTGTGTGCGTGTTCGAGCGGGTCACGATTGCCAAAGGCCCCAGCGCCAAAGGAATCAGCACGAGAGAGTATTCCCACAATTGTTAGCGGGGTCATGCCAAGTTCGGTTAAAAACGTCCGTTCGTCGTCACGTGGTGCAGAGTCTGATAGGAAGACCACACAATCTGCCCAAGAGCTGGCGCGTTTGGTGTCTTTGCGGCCTTCAATAAGTACACGGCGGGTGCGGGCTTCATTTTCGACTGTGAGGGTGGCAGTTCCTGGGGTGTCAATCAGGGTGAACTGGCGTAACCGCGCATTGGGGAGAAATTGTCGTACATGATCTACTTCATTTACTGGGCGGTTGAGATCGGTGAGTGGTTCAGCACCAAGTGCAATGGTATGGGTGGTTCCATCTATTCCGTGGATTTCGGCGCGGGCGGGGGCACCGTCGCTATATAGGCTGACTGCCATAGTGCATTCCAAGGATTCGGTTGCCGCAATCCGGTATTCGGTTAGCGCATTGACCAGCGTTGATTTACCTGATTTCAGTCGGCCTACTACCGCAACATGGGGTGGTCGGCTGACTAGTTCGTCGAGGTATTGTGCGGGTTCGGCCAGCTCAGGTCCGCCTTGGGCTAGGGCTTGGACGGTTTGTTTAAGCAGTACGCTTAGTGCGTCGTTATGTGGGTGTCCTTCGAAAGTCATAGTTTCCCTCGGTGTGCTTGGAGTTCACCGATCGTTGCGGTGACAATCTGGTGGTTTCGTTGCAACCTAGTGAGTTTGTCTTTGCGTTCGCTTTCTGAAGAATGTGCAATCTTCTGGGCTTGTTCAATGCGCGTGTGGAGCTGCTTTTGCTGATTCCGTAATTGTGCTCGATACACCACGACGATTTCCGTACGGGCAGTAGCAATAACGGTATCTAGCATGCGGGTTGTCGATAAGCGCATGGTGGCAGTGGTTTCTCTGATCCACCCAATCAGGTGCTGCTTGCCGTTTTTCATGGCTCTGAACGCGAGATTAACTCCGATCCAAGTTGCGCCAGCGAGTGGTGCAACTGGAATGATGACTGACAATGCCCCTGCACCGATCATGCCCATCATAAATACCGAGGGATCTACAAGGTCTTTGGTTTTCTTCGCTACATCCCGACTGGCGATCTCTACTGGCACTAACGATTTCAGTGCTGCCTCGGTGACTTGAGCTTGTAGTTCAGGATTATTGGGGAAAAGTTTTTCGCAGGTTGTAGCTATATTTTTGAGGATTTTACTAACGGTGCGTTCCATCACATCGGTTAGTTCCGCCTCGATCTGACTGGTGAATACTTGCGGCTTTGACCGCAAAACCCGCAGGCCTTCATTATTAATGCGGGTGGTCCACTCGGTACGGATCTGCTCTATTTCTTGGTCAAATTCTCCCGTGATTTGGTTGCGCGTAATTTGTATGTCGCGTTGGAAAAGTTGCTCCCATTCTGTGGAATGTTCACGTAACTGCTCTAGTTGGAGCCGTTGCTCTTCCAGTTCTACCACTGCTTCGGAAGCGCCTTGGTACAGCTTAATGTCCGCTTCGATCTCATGGATGATGCCCGTCATAGTGGTGCTAATGGAATCGATTGCCGATTTTGCCCCCAATGTTTCCGGATCTGAAAGAACCGCACGGATCTGACGCCGTAATTCAGCTATGCCACTGCGCTCCGCAATCGCGTTACGACGGCTGGGATCTACGGTTTCAGCAGCATCAATTGCCCGCAGACTGGAGACACCTATCACCGGAACCTCAATCCCTAAATGCTCATGGATCAACCGACGATCATTATCGACAATAGCTCGCCATCGGCGCAGATTTTTATCGGTTTTAGTCACCGCCACCACTACCCCACCAACGGTTTTCTTCGCCCTAGCTAAGATGTCCATTTCTGGTTTGGTAATCGGTGTGGAAGCATCGCACACCATAAGTAATAATCCTGCGTTTTTCGCCTCATGCAAAGCGGCGGTCACCGCATGTTCATCCAAACCACCAACTCCTGGGGTGTCTACCAGCATCACCCCGGCGAGCTCTGGACAATTTACTTCGATCAAAGCTGCGGTAGCTGGTTGTTGGGTTTCATTCTGCGGATCAATCACACCTACCCCTTCTTGGGTTACCCATTGTGGTAGTTGTGCACTGGTGATCGCTAGGTGTTGATCGCCACGGGTTACCACCACAATCGGATCAACCAGTTCTTTACTGTTATTGCAGGTGACTCGGATTGGGGCACTAGTGCAAGTAATCACGTCCACTGGCAGCAAATCACGATGACCAATCAATGCATTAATGAGCGATGATTTACCCCGTTTGACCTCTCCGACTACCACTACTGACCCTGTGCGAAATGGCGCATCCAATAGTGCAACAGCCCGATCAGCTGCAACATTTTTACCATAACGACGAGCGATCTCAGCAGCACGCTGCACCGATTCCCGCGCAGTGCGCGGTTTAGCTTGAGTCATACTCAACTATCCTTTCCCACCGGTGCCGCAATCTACCACTAGCTGACTTTGATCCATCTTCAACCTATAGTGCGTTTCACACATATTAGCCATTTTAAATTTATAAAACCCCACTATAGCCCTTTAAGTAGACATTGCCTCGATACAAAACCTGTTGAACGGTATCAGCAGCGAAATTGTCCGGATTTTATCCCGATAAGCAGGGAATTTCTTATAACTTCGATAAAAATTTAGTTGCCGGGAACCTTTCTGGCACTACGGGCATTCCATTAGCGACGGAACAAAAGTTCCTCTTGAAAAATCGCTTTCCCTAGATAAGCGACCACCACTTTCGATCACGTTAGGACTCAGAACATGTCAGGCACCAACCCCACCACCAACGACTTCCAGATCACCGATTCCACCGGTACTGTCACCTCCGGTACTGTGATAGGCGGAGTGGACACCAACTACGATGACATCGCCGATACCTTCGCAGTAGACACCGATGGTGACAACATTGCCGATATGCGCGCTACTGATAAAGATGGCAATAGCGAGATCGAACTCGCAGAACTTGACACCGATGGTGATGGTGCTACCAACATAATTGTGGAGGACACCAATAAGGACGGCATTATTGACCAAGAATCTAGTGATAGCAATAATGATGGACTCATTGACACAGTGGTCACCGATTACAACTACAATGACATCACTGATTCGATCACCATTGACACCGACGGTAATGAGCTAGAAGACGTACAGCTATCCGACACTGATGAAGATGGTGCCATAGACTCCGCCGCTTATGACACCAACGGCGACGATTCAATGGACTACTTCGAGTACGACCTTGATGGTGATGGCATCATTGACAACACCAGCGGTTCCGGCACTCCTTCTGCCGCACAATACGAAGCAGCTGGTGTGGTAACTGATTATTCCACTACTGCCCCAGCTACTGATCCGGCGCCAGCACCAACCCCCACGGAGACCACCGCTCCAGCTGCCGAGTACCAACCACCTGCCGACCCCATTACCGATGGCAGCGAAATCGATCTTGATGGTGATGGATTTAGCGACGCGCTGACCTTCGACCACAACCAAGATGGGCGTGTTGATGAGCTGGACATTGATGTGAATCTTGACGGCACCACCGATGAGGCTTGGATTGACACCAATTTTGATGGCATTGTTGACGAGCAGCACTTCGACAATGACTACAACGGCATTTCTGAGACCGCCATCATTGACACTAACTTCGACGGCATTGGCGACTTGCAGGAAACCGACACCGATGGCGATGGTTTTTACGACTACCACGAAAATGTTCAAACTGACAATTTTGCCCCAGAATTTCCTGAGGCTGGCGAAACAGACTTTGACATTGTCTAACGTGGTTAGGGAGGATGGCAGTCGGCTTGTCTGCCATCTACGCTTGAATCCAAGCGTTGTTTTGTTCAATACGTACGGTCCGCGGCAGTGTCGCGGACCATGTTGAAGGTCGGTTTTATGTATTCACAACCCTATCCCCCACAGCCTCCGGCTCCCACGCTTGATGCAATTCAGGCACTATCAATCGCGTGGAAATTGTTCACCAAACAGTGGGTACCTTGGGTCCTGGTCACAGTCATTTTTATGATCGCAGCTTTCATACTCGGCGCATTAAGCGGTATCACTGTATGGTCAACTAGCAAAGTCTCTGTGAGTGGCAATCTCACGTTTTCGCCAATGGGCCTTCTTGTAGTATTTTTGATAAGTTTGTGCATTGCGGTTGTAGGGGTGTTGTTTCAAGCTGTCGCCTATCGTGTTGCTTTCGAACACACCCAAGGCAAGAAGATCGAGCTCTCAGACTTCACCAACTTCACAGGAATTGGCCGAATCCTTCTGACAATGATCTCAGTTCAATTGATCATTGCTGTCGGCAGCCTGCTGTGCCTCATCCCTGGCATTATTGCATCTGTTCTACTCATCTTTGCTTCAGTTGCAGTCATCGCTAACCCCGGCATGGCCGTTGGCGATGCTTTAAAAGAAAGCGTTGAGGTAGCCAAGGCAAATCTCCTGCAGGTCATTATCCTTATGCTTCTCCTCGGCCTTATCGGCTCACTCGCATCATTCACCATCATTGGAACTTTCATTGTTCTTCCCCTCATATACTTGGCATACACAGTGGCCTACCTCATGGCAACACAACGTCCCATTGCAATTCCGGCTTAAGACAATTCTGAACTTATGATGTACTCACAACCCTATCCCCCACAGCCTCCGGCTCCCACGCTTGACGCAATTCAAGCGCTATCAATCGCGTGGAAATTGTTCACCAAACAGTGGAAGCCTTGGGTCCTAGCAGCAGTCCTCTTCATGATTGGATTGCTCATGTTCATCTTATTGTGTGTTGTCATCATGGTAGCAACAGGCAACACCGCTAGTGACGGCACTTTTGCTACTTCCCTTTTGGGTTCCCTCAGTATATTCATTCTCAGCGTATGCATTATAGTCGGAAGTATAGTGTTTCAGGCTGTCGCCTATCGTGTTGCTTTCGAACACACCCAAGGTAAAAAGATCGACTTTTCAGATTTCCTCAACTTCAAGGGGATTGGCACGATCATTCTGACAATGATTGTGGTCGAGTTGATCGTTGCTGTTGGTAGCCTGCTGTGCCTCATCCCTGGTCTCATTGCATCTGTTCTACTCATCTTTGCTTCAGTTGCAGTCATCGCTAACCCCGGCATGGCCATTGGTGACGCCCTAAAAGAAAGCGTTGAGGTAGTCAAAGCAAATCTCCTGCAGGTCATTGTTCTAATACTCGTCACTGGCCTTATCGGCTCACTCGCATCATTCACCGTCATTGGGATTTTCGTCTTCGCCCCCTTCTCCTACCTGGTGTATAACGTGGCCTACCTCATGGCAACACAACGTCCCATTGCAACTCCGGCTTAAAACGCAGCTGCAAACTCGTTGATAAAGTTCTCGCTCCCCGTAGCCGTTCAGGTTACGGGGTTCGCTAATAGCAGGAGCAATTGATTAAACGGGGATGCACATTGGGGAAGTGTGTGGTGGGAAACCTCCGATTTTCAGGTGCAGGTTGCCTCCTTATCCTAGGCTTGTTGGAAGAAGCAAATACCTGACTAGACCACCATGCTTCCATCCCCTTTCATGAAAGGCTCTGCAACCCATGGTTTTCTCCCCCAAAGTTATTGCCAGATTTGAAGCTCTTGGTGCAACGGTTGATCCCACTGCCGACACCTTGGAAAAAGCCATGCTCGGGTTAAAATTTCGCCCCTATCCCAATGGTGAGGGCGAGCTTTGCCGGAATTTCACAGAATTTCTAGAAGAAAATGAAGCCAACATCATCAAAGACGACTTCGAACTTGCTCGGCGTATTTGTCGTTACGTTTCAGTGGCGTTCTGCATCCGGCTTTTCACCGGTTTTCATCCTGGCACCGCAGACTACGAGGAGTGGCACGATCCTAATCTAGAAAATTTCCGTCAAACCACGTTCCCCGAATATGAAAAACCCACACTGATTATCCTCGGGTGGAAGAACTCACAGTTCACCTCTTTTGTCATCGCTGAAGACCCCCACCCAGAAAACCCCACCGTGTACACGATGGACGACGATCTTTACCTGTCAGAAATCGACTACACCGATACCCTATTGGAATGGCTGGAAAAGATCGCCACTGACACTGAGTTCACCGAAGAACTTGAAGAGTATTTTAGGGACCTGAAGGAGTAATCAATACTCCGTATCCAAACTAACTCTAAAGGTTTTCAACCATGTTATGGGTAGCTGTCACAACTCGTGCTAGCTACTTCAAACAGGTTGTTAGTAGCGGTGCTGGGGTCGTCGATAAGCGAAAGCTTTGCTGGAATATTGCAGGACACTGTGGTTTTAAACTAGCCCGCTTCGATTGACGCGGCGGAAAAGCTACGAACTCTGCCAAAATCCGGCAATCACCTCGTTGTCTTTTGCATAAAGATATAAAGCGCCGTATCCGAGGGGATACTCGCTAAAGGTGTCGTCAAGGTAGCCGTCCTCATCCGCGGTAGCAAAAAAGACATAGCTGTCAGCCTCAAGTTGCTCAAAGTATTCTGACTCATCTTGGATAAGCTCAGGCGTGGGAGCAAAAATAAGAAAAGGCGGTTCACCGTTGTCCTCTCCACTTAGCCATGTCTGTTGGAAAAGCGGGTGACCATCACCTGTTCTCAGTGCGAAATCGGTGACAGCAGTCTCGGTAGTCAGTGGGTGACGCACAACCGCGATGGAGCAGTCAGGATAACTTCGGTGCTCTATAAGCGCATCAAAGTCCACTTCCCCACTAACTGTTTTTGGAAGAAACACGGAGACTGCCATGTCTGTTGTAACTGCAACCGTGAAAAAGAAACCGAACCGCGCTACATCTATGTGGTCAGTGGCCGTACCGTCAGGCATGTTCACATGGTCAAACCATGCGGGTGCAGTACCGCCGACCCAGCCGTAGCACTCAGTGGAGTCATGACTTAAAAACAACCTAGTTACGTGCTTAATCATTGCGGCTCCAAACCATTAACATATCTGCGTTTGCTTGGGCGTATAGTACCCTAATCGCTGCGATCCAGTCGAGGGACTTCACCCCGTCTTCCTCGGCACGAAAACTGCTCGCACACCATGGAAACTCATGGTTATTCGTTAAATTCCCCGCCCCAGCACACCTAGTATTTTTCGATCCCCTGCTTCTATAGTGTCTTGGTTTTTATCATTTTTGATGTTTGTGTTGGTTGTAAGAAGGCTGCTTCAGCTTCTGTTGGTGCTTGGTGATTGAATGCTTCGTGTGGATGTGGGCCTGCCCTCAGAAAGTAGACATGTTGGGCAATGGTGGGTATGCGTTAGTGTTTTAGGCGTGGAACTACTTCATTCAAGAGTTTTTCGAAGGCGAAGACCCCAAAAAGGTCATCCGATTGGGATTTGATACCCATGGAAGGCTTTAGAGATCGGTGGAGAAATCTACCCTGAGGATGAACAAAAGATTTTTCATGCCATGCGGGCTAGGACTCGCTACATTGAAAGGATGTGATCGACATGACCAAGATGACTCCTGAGGAGCAGGCCATCGCCGATGATTTTGAAAAGGCTGGTCAGACGAACGACTTGATGCTGCCGGGGTGCGCTGGGGGCTCGGAATTACCGAGATTTTCCCTCACGGGCTGGCGAAAAATTAGTGAGCGTGCTCGCCATGACGGAATTAGCGATCTAGAGCTCATCCGGCGAGCTATTACCGACTACCTAAGCCGCAATACCGCAGCATAAAATGCATAGAAAATAATCTATGTCGGAGTAAGTGTTTCTCTGGCATGCTAGTGCAGCACTCACCCCATCATCTCTTTTGGCTCCACGCCAATTCGTTCAGCTAGGTGCTCCACGCTCTGTAAGGTCAGATTGCGTTCCCCACGTTCAACACTCCCCATATAGGTACGGTGAATACCT
>JBHACV010000185.1:0-3329 GCA_041854705.1 Corynebacterium sp. | reverse complement strand
CGCGGTAGTTTTCTACGTCGCCGAATCGATTCAGTGCGCGTGGTTGATCGTGATTATTAAGGAAAAGCGCGTTCCATCCATTGCCTTCTTGCATGCCAGTGGCCCACTGATTTAGCACTCGCTTTAACTTACGTGGCTGGAAGCGGATGTTGCTCCATTTCTTGCCATCATCATAGTCAACCTTCAAATGGTGAAAACTAAAGACCATGTCCAGCTCATGATTATCTGGGTTGGAATAAGCTACACAGTTATCAATAGTGGTCGATGACATTTCGCCCACTGTGACCGAATCAGGGTCTTGCCCAAAGCTTGCCGCATTGAGTTCTTGCAAATAGTCATGAACTTTTTCGCCATCGGTGTACATATAGCGAGGATCAGTTCCAGGTGTGGAGGATTTCAGCTCGGCATCTTTGCCAATGAGATTGATGACATCAAAGCGGAAACCTTTGACCCCTTTGGCTCGCCAAAAGTTAACGATATTAGCCATTTCTTGGCGTACTTCGGGGTTACGCCAATCCACATCGGCTTGGGTGATATCAAAAAGATGTAGGTAGTAGTCGCCAGTTTCTCCAAATGGTGCCCATGCGGGGCCACCAAATTTCGATTCCCAATTAGTTGGCAGGCCACCATCTGCTGCTGGGGGCCGGATCAAATAATAATCTTGGTACTTTTTCTCACCCGCGAGTGCTTTACGGAACCATTCATGCTCAGTGGAGGTGTGATTAAACACCATGTCGAGCATGATGCCAATTCCGTGTTTGTCTAGTTCGGCAACGAGCTGTTCGAAGTCTGCCATGGTGCCCATGTGGGGATCAATGGAGTAATAATCCGCAATGTCATAACCATTGTCTCGTTGGGGAGAGGTAAAAAATGGGTTGAACCAGATCATATCGACCCCAAGGGATGCGATATAGGGGATTTTTTCGATGACACCTTTGAGGTCTCCGACGCCATCGCCATCGGAATCGAAAAATGACTTGGGGTAAATCTGGTAGATGGTATATTCCCGAAAGTCTTGGGAAGATTCGATAGATGCATCAGATGGGTCTGAAGCTATCTCAAGCGAATCAGTAGATTCCATAGAAACTCCTTTGTGAAATTGACTGAAAGATGCCTCACAATAGAATTGAATAGTGATCCCTATTATACTGCCTATTGCTATTAAAGGAATTTGAGGGGTAATGGTAGCAATTGGAAGATGCTATGGCTGGGGTTTTCTTTCAAATTGGGTGGGTGGTGTAGAGCTATTGAAGGGCTTGCAATGGTGTCAAGGGCGGTTGCGAGATGCCCGCCATGGTTGGCGGGGATGGGCGGTATGGGCATTGGGGGAAACCTTCTCTGGCGGTGATGACTAATGCATTTATAAACTATTGAGGTTTTGCTTAATGAGGTATTGCTTGGCTAAGTTATGGGGAGCGTGTTGCGGCTTAGGGTTTGCCGCAACGCTAGGAAGAAGGAGCTAGAAAATCATGGCAAACATTTTGACGAGGACATTAGCTGTAACAACCGCCCTTGGGCTCGGGCTGGTTTTGGGGGCGTGTTCTAATGACGCCACCTCAAACACCACGGCAGTATCAGCTTCTCAAGCAGCTGGTACCGTCACCGTGGAAGATAACTACGGCACTGTAGAAATCCCAGTTCCGGTGACCAAAGTCGCTGCCTTGGATAACCGCAGCTTCCAAGTCTTGGATCAATGGGGCATAGACTTGATCGCTGCACCAATTGATCTAATCCCTGATACTGTGCCGAACTACAAAAACAATGCTGACATCATTGATATCGGTACACACCGGGAACCTGATCTTGAAGCTTTAACAGCCACTACTCCAGATCTGATCATCAATGGTCAGCGCTTTTCACAACACTACGAGGACATCAAAAAACTCAACCCCGATGTTCCCATGATTGATCTTGAACCACGAGAAGGCGAAGACCTTGGCGAAGAACTCAAGCGCCAAGTCACTGCCTTGGGCGAAATTTTTGGTAAGCAAACCGAAGCCAAGCAACTTACCGATGACTTTGACGCTGCCTTGACACGCGCTAAGGAAGCATACAATGGCACTGACAAAGTCATGGCCGTCAATGTTTCCAGCGGTGAAATCGGCTACATTGGTCCCAGCGTGGGCCGCACCTTCGGACCGGTCTTTGACATGCTTGAACTCACCCCCGCCTTGACGGTGAACGATTCCTCTAGCAATCATGAAGGTGATGATATTTCTGTTGAAGCTATCGCCGAATCGAATCCAGATTGGATCTTCGTACTCGATCGTGATGCTGCTACCGCTGAGGATGGGGAGGCTGTGGTTCCCGCCAAAGAAATCATCAGTGGTAATGCCGCGTTGAAGAACACCACAGCTATTAAAGAAGATCATGTGGTCTACGCCCCTGCTGATACATACACCAATGAATCAATCATTACCTACACCGTGATCCTTAATCAGATTGCGGATGCCTTCGAATCTGCAAAATAACGTGACCAATTCAATTTCTGATCGTCCCACCAACTCGCGGGGCACCAGAGCTAAGCTTTTTAATGCCTCGCTGATTATCGGCCTGTTTGCTGTGGCAGGACTGCTAGTCTTGTCACTTTTCACCGGGGAATACGATATTTTCGAATCCAGTGATGGTGCCGAAATGTTTCAACTAACCCGCATTCCCCGCACGGTTGCCTTGGTCTTAGCTGGTGCTGCAATGGCCATGAGCGGGCTCGTCATGCAGCTTCTGACACAAAATCGTTTCGTCGAACCTACCACCACTGGCACCACCGAATGGGCAGGTCTAGGGCTAATAGTCACCATGATTATCGCCCCCAGTTCCGGCATTTTGATGAAAATGATAATAGCGGTGGCATTCGCTTTTGGCGGCACAATGGTGTTCTTCCTGTTCCTGCGGCGAGTGGCATTGCGATCGTCGTTAGTGGTGCCACTGATTGGCATCATGCTGGGTGCAGTCGTCAGTGCAGTATCAACCTTTCTTGCTTTGCAGGCTGATATATTACAAACCCTCACAGTCTGGTTCCAAGGCTCGTTTACCTCGGTATATAAGGGACAATATGAAGTGCTCTGGCTAGTGCTGATCGTCGTGGTAGCGGTATTCTTTTATGCCGATCGGCTTACCGTTGCTGGACTTGGCGAAGACATCGCCACCAATGTGGGGCTTAATTATCAGCGCATCGTTTTCATTGGCACCGGCCTAATTGCCATTGCCACAGGGGTGACCACCGTAGTGGTTGGCTACTTGCCGTTTTTGGGGTTGATCGTGCCCAATGTGGTTTCCCTATGGCGCGGTGACGATCTACGCAGCAACCTGCCGTGGGTCTGCCTGTTTGG
>JBHACV010000184.1:0-3233 GCA_041854705.1 Corynebacterium sp. | reverse complement strand
GGCAGACAAGGGGTACATCAGTACAAGTCATGGGATACAAACACCCATAAAAGGCACACATCTTAACCATGGTCAATACCAGTACAATTTGCTTCACACTAGCCTACGATCACCAGCGGAACGAGCGAATGCCATGCTAAAAAAATTCAAAGCACTCAAACATGTCACACTCTGCCCCCACACCATCACCGCCATCATGGCAACCACACTCGTCGTCACAACAAAACCTCATGAGAAAACCTCAGCGAAGCATCTATACACTGCCATTGCGTATTGAAAAAGTGAATATGATGGCCCAAGAGGTTGCTGAATACTTAGAGTCACATCCTAAAGTTACACAAGTCTACTATACTGGGCTAAAAAGCCATGAGCATCACCATTTAGCAGAAAAATATCTTAAGGGACATGGTGGTGTCGTGACTTTTGAAATCGGGCGATCTGAAGAAGAAACTGCTCAGTTTGTGGATCAGTTAAAAGTCCCATACATGGCTTCAAATTTTGGTGCACCACATACTTTAGTTGAACAGAGTACGTTTTTCACCTATTTTGAATACGATGATGATGAACTAGCTACCATCGGTGTAGATCGTAGTACAGTCAGGATTGCCCTTGGTTTTACACAGGATACAGCAGAGATAATTAGCGACTTGGAGCAAGCATTTGACGCAATTCAATGAGACTCAAAAAATCTCCCTGAGACATACCATCAAACAAACCCCTACTTCCGTTAAACGTACAATTCTTGTTTTGTGGATTGCTGATATTCTGGTTGGTCTTTCCTATGGTGCGGTCACGGTTGCACTGGGGTTTCCATGGTGGGTGCCAGTATTGCTTGCGCTTTTTGTGGTAGCGGGTGCCTCGGAATTTTTGTTCATTGGAATTGTTTCTGGCGGTGGAAACCCATGGCTGGCTACAACAGCTGGCATACTGGTTAACACTCGACATGTACCATATGGTTTCGTGATTGAGCCTCTACTGGGCAAAGGAATTCGAAAGCTATTAGGTATACATATACTCACTGATGAATCCTTATCCTTTGCGCTTGGTGACGCCCCAGTAAACCATAGACGCGGAGCTTATTGGTTATGCGGGTTGTCCATTGCCATTTCGTGGCCACTTGGAACCTTTTTGGGTGCGCTCATTGGTTCATCACTAACCAATCCAGATGTTTTAGGCCTTGATGCTGTTTTTCCGGCAGTGCTATTAGCGCTAGTTGTGCCGTTGATTCGCAGTAAAGAAGCGCTAATCTGTGTAACTGGTGGAGGGATCATTGCAGTTGTAGCGTCCATCTTTATGCCTAGCGGCGTAGCCGAACTCACTTCGCTACTAATGGTGATTGTAATTTTCTTCTGGCGACGTGGCAAGCAATAGATAGCATTAATATGAATTTATTAGCACCAATTATCATACTGGCTATTGGCACATATGGAACTAGGTTTTTGGGCGTGTGGATGCGGGCGCGAGGGCGTAGTGTTTCCACCGACCTAGATCACTATTCGCACTTAGCCTCATTAACCCTACTTTTTGCGGTAGTAGCAACAAGCAGTTTTTCTAGAGAGCATGGATTTAATACTCCAGTCTTGGTTGCAATAATATTGGCTGGCGTGCTTGCGTATTTTAAGCGATCTCTACTTCTGATAGTTATACTATCTGCGGTTGCGGCTGCTGCTACTAGATACTTGCTGGATTTTATGTAGTTTACTTGCAGTATTGCCGCGGGTTTTCCTTTCAGACTAGCTAGGTAGCGATCACGGCATTGAAATCGATCAGGCTGTACTGGTTGGTCTCCATCATGTGGCCGTCATTGACTGGTGGGGTGATCCCGTCTGTGTCGAGGACTTCAACTTAAATAATAGCGATGTTGCTATAGAGCTGGAGGATTTTCATGATCACAGAATGTGATGCTTCATGTCGGGAATGGGTGCCCTGATATGAAGCTCCTTTCACTAACAAGGGCATGATCAACTGGTAGTTCATCGCAGTTGGCTCTCCTTTCTGGCTCCGCGCGAAGGTGGGTCCTTTGTGTCATTACTAAGGGAACTAGAAAGGGGGTTTGGGCGCTACATGTTCTGTGCACCCACATGATTCACATTGTATATAATCAACTAGTAATATATATAAGCATGTCTGCACGCGATCGGATTCTTGAATGCGCCCGGGAACTGTTCTTTAGTCGTTCCTTTTCTCGGGTGGCGTTGAAAGATATTGCCGAGGCGGCAGGGGTAAGTGCTCCGCTAATTATCAAGCATTTTCAGAGTAAGGAAAATCTCTTTGCGCAGACACTGGATTTTTCCACGAGTGCTAATGCATTATTCAGTGGCCCTTTTGAGTGCTTGGGCACAACTTCAGTGGTTGAAACGCTCAGTGCTCCAGAGGATGCGCCCTATTCCATGGTGCGGGTATTGATGGTTGCTGATGGTTCGGAAGGTGCAATCATGGCGATTCGGGAACGGGTTAAGCGGGATCTCATTTCGGTACTTACGAAGCGGATTGAGGAGGAAGCACCATATCCCACCCCTTTGCCGCAACTGCGAGCTCAGTCGGCATTGTCCATTCTAGTGGGGTTATCCTTTATGCGGCGAGTGGGGGACAGTGATTTTGAAATCTTCTCGCGGGCAGAACTGATTCGGCAGTATTCAGCGACGATCCAATCGGTAATTGATGGCACTCCACCTGAGAAGGAGGGGTAAATAACGTTCACTGGAATGCTGTATTTTAACGGTGATGAGCAGGGGAAAAGTGCGATTTTTTCGCGCAATAAAGGGGTAGTCTCAAATATTTCCCCAACTTTGTCTGCGTGGCACTAATCACAGTTCTAAAGTGTTGTCCAAGTCACAATTTATGACATTAGGTGCAACACAGGAGAGGGGACTTGGATGACACACAGATATTACGATGCTGCTGATAAAGGAGCAGGATCATGACTATCCTTGCATTGCTGGGAATCTTTATTTCTTTAGCGTTTCTGATCGGTATGGCTTACCGCGGGCACTCCGTGGTCTTGATTGCTCCAATCGCTGCTACTTTTGCCGCGGCGCTTTCTGGGGCGCCACTGCTTGCGACTTACACGCAAATATTCATGCCAGCCTTGGGGAAGTTCCTGGTGAATTTCTTTCCGGTCTTTCTTGCGGGTGCAGTTTTTGGCAGCCTAATGACCATCAGTGGGTTGGCTCAAGATCTTGCTAAGGGAATCTCCCACGTACTTGGTCCCAAACGTGCATTACTATCGACGG
>JBHACV010000183.1:0-8630 GCA_041854705.1 Corynebacterium sp. | reverse complement strand
GATGATGATGGCTACTGGGTTGAAGGCTAGTACTGGGAAGGATTAATGAGGTTTATTCAGCAGAAAAATCGACTTGTTGTTCTGTGCATTGCTGTACTTAGCGACGTGGGGACTACCTTAGCTAAATGGAGAAATGTTGTTCTGCGATATATCTACAGTAAGATCACAGCACTATCTTTCTTCCAACTCAAGCGTGATAGGACAATTCTAGTGAGAAAACTCACCAGCTATAGCTTATGAATCAACTATGATGTAATGTTTCCATATGGGAAATAATAGAAGAATACTTTCAGTTTTTTGGTTTGTTTTTTAGTTTTTGCCACATCCTTCATTCCAGTAGCACATGCAACAGTTGATAATATGCAGCCACAAGAGTCTGTGACTACTGAATTTGATATTGACGACGAAATAACCTCTGACGGGGAAGCTTCGTTTGATGATGAGAATCCCGATTTTACCTTTGAGGTCATGGTTCCTGCAGACTCATTGAACCCTGAAGAGTTGGAGAAGCTCGCTATCCCTGAAGTAAACACCACACGTGAGGTACCCGTGCGGTGCTCGGGAAATCTTGATTATCCACATTTGTCGCACCATGTCACTGGGACAATAAACGCACAAGCTCGTATAAAATGTCCGATACGAATTGAATCTATTCGGGGGACGGTAACCTTAACAAGGGATCGAACAGTTACAGTTTCATCAGGGGAGGTCGTTAAACGAGATACACGCAGGTGGAAGGCAAATGCGGCCTTGAACTGTATAAGAGATGGAAAGTCACGTTACTATAAGGCAGTAGTAAAAGGCAGCTGGACGGCTTATCCACACCAAAAGCCGCTAAGTGGAGAATTTACACATGAAAAAGAGGCGCACTTAAGTTGTGCTTCATTGTGATAAAACTCGGGAACGCTATCTCACTACTACCCTCCTAGTTTTGCAGATGGTGCCGAAAAATTATTTTGATGTGTGCTGAGTTTGGTCATTGCGCTGATAACTGTGTGGAGTTTTTAAAGCTGACCATTAAAGCAGCACACACATGCTTGGCGGAAGAGTTTTAGGAGTTCAAGCCAGTATGACTTGGAAGAAAGCACTGACACACGTCGATCACACAGGTTTCCGTTTCCCTTATTATGAGCAGCATCGTCGGCCAGTGTATTACGTCTTTTTCTGGGAGTTTGTCCCTGATGATGATCCAGATCCTGATGACCCTGATTGGGAGTTTTGGATGGAAACCTTCCATATTTTATCCGATGTTGATGACGTCCTTGAAGCCATTGAATGGGAGAAAGCGCACGCTAATGGTCGGGTATCAGCAACATGTGTTGGTTATTATCAACCTATAGCAGAGCATCCTGAAAAGGAGGTTCAAAATTTAGTGCGGGTGCATGGCACCATCCCTGAAGGGCGATTAGTAAGTAAGGAAAGCTGTTTTGATTGGTACTCTTTCCCAGATTTCTGGCCGCGCGGGAAGAAGATAACAACAGAAGAAATTGCGGAAGTTGATAAGCAGTTAGCCGATATTTCGCAAGTGGATGATGTCGCTTCCCTGCTTGACCGCAGGTTTTCTGCATCAATAGAAGCAATTGACAATTGGTTTGATGAACTCACAGTTCCAAGTTTCTGCCGTATGCTATCAACCTGTTACTTCGGAGTCTTACGCGATTATGTCCACGTTCTTACCGGCAGCGGTGGGCGTGCTCAAGGTGGGGAGGTAGAAACTCTATTTGTTTCACTTATACTTGAAGATCTTGAGGCAATCACGGTGACAACGGCTGCGGTGCTGAATGCTTGGGAAAACTTTAGTGGCGAGCTGTGGCCTACTTACTCACTTGCGTTAATACTCGCCTATGAATTTGTAGACGAGGAACTACAAGTTCGGATTTCGAAGTTTTTACAGGAGCACCCTTTACCGCCGGATGTGCAAAAAGGATTTGAGCATCGTTTTGATACCGATCCAACCATATACTTCGAACTGTTGTTAGCTGATCGTAAGAAGCGGCTTGCTGCGGAATATAACCCCGAAATTTCGATAATTTCTTATCTGGTGCCATGGAACATGCTGATGGTTAGCATCATGCGGTGGAAAAAGAACTTACCCTTGGTTGAGCGCGCAGAACCCGAGTTCCAGCAATACCTTGGTATTTTGCAAGAGCTTAAGCCTACAGACCTAGAACAGGTTGTCACGACTGAACAACACGAATTGAAAGCTGCGGTTATGCAGCGATACAAGGAAACATAATCAGCTGCTAGGAAAATACCTGTGCAGGCTGCATACTTCATGTCTAGTGGAAGACACTAGCTAACTAGAGAACTGAGTACATCACTGGATCAAGTGCTGGGATTGCGCCAAGTTTCCATGCTACAAAGGTCGCGCTGCCAACTGCGAGCCACACTGCCGCGCACATGAGGGTAATACAGGAATAGCGCACTGCTCGGGAACGCGAGTTATACCATGTACTGATGGTCTCGTAGGCATGTACCCCCCAGCTCAGTAGCCGTGTTGCCCAATGCAGTTCTAGCGATAAAAATCCAATGCCAAGGAAAACGATTAACCAGCCTGGGCCGGGAAATGGAATGGCAACCAACCCTACTGCGAGAATTAGCCAGCCCAGACACAACACCACTGGTCGGACGAGAAAACCAAAGCGTTTAGTTTTCATTCGGTTGTGATAATTGGTGATCGCCTCAACTTTTTCGGCTACCGCCTCCCGCATAGCTGCCATAGAGGGCAATCACCTCACAATCTTTTAAGCCTGCTGCACACATGTCTAAGGAAAATACACGTTCCTTTTAATCTACTGTATTTTATCTGCTCATGGTCACGATTCGATTACATATTTTTGGCAAAATCACACTCCCATCCCAAAGCGATAGGTATCACTGCACAACTGGTTGCAGCGCTTCTTCTCGCCCTAAGGTAGTACCTGAGGGCAAAAGCCGCAGGATATCCCAGTTAATGAAATGTGTTTCAGTGAGACCAACCACCGCCAGCGTCTCAGGTGACTCTAACTGATGCCGCAAACCAGTGGCAGAAATCACATGCACCCCTTGTCCGGTTTCCACCCCAATCGCCCACCCCGGACCGGAAAAATGAGTCGCCACTGCCTCATTAGCAGCCAATGAAACTGGCTCTGTCCAAAATGGTGCTGTCATAACCACCTTTCCATCATTATTGATACAAACCTGTTGTGTCATTGGATCAAGCCACTGTGGAACTGACTCTGGCAGTGACATTAACTGCTTCGGAGAAGCATCTGGCATCACATTGAGTTCGGCTGCCGAGCCAGGCAATAAGGGGCGTCCGGCGTCGATAAGCACATTAGCTTGCAGCACCGATAATGCGACCACGCCAGTTTTTGTGCGTGCCCAAAAGCTTTCCCCTGCTACCTGCTTAACAGAAATTACCTGCTCTACTTCTGGCGGAATGTGTATCTCGGGTAGTTCTGTCACCGCACTCAGCAGTTGAGGTGTTACTTGCCAGCGTGGAGTCAAAGGATCGATAGCAAAATGCCGTCGCAGCATCCGCCCATCTGGACTATCGTCAGCTGGGAGCTTACGCCGACCATCGGCAGTGATGAGCCATTCTGTGTTGTCTGTGATCGCAATAATTCCACGGTCGGCGTTAAGCGGGTGAAACTTATCTAGTTGATCTACCGGCTGAATAAGCACTGTGACCTGCTGGTTTTGCTCTGGAGTTGTGGTGTTTTGACAGACATGGGCGTTCAGTTGTCCGTCTGGGTTTTTCGCAGGAGCGAAAATGCCCGGCGCGTCAATAATGCCCACGGTTTGGGCTTTTGGTAATTCCCGCACCAGCACATCGCTAGCGGGCTTTGGCTCGGCTGCTTCACCAGCGATCAATCGTGCGGATGCCAAATTGGCAACCGGATGTAATACATCATCTACTCGTACATACAATTGGCCGCTGTCGGATTGAATGATTGCTGCAGTACCAGGGTCGGTGGCTGGGGTGAATACTGCCAGCGCCACTGCACCGACCGCAAGCAATGCGCAGGCAGCAATCCCAAAAATCAGAGCACGGGAACGTTTAGCAAAGGGGTCGTGGATCATGCGAATATCGCCAAGCACGAGGCCATGTTCCATGCGGCGGAGGAGAAATTTATGTCCAGATACTTGGGCCTTGGTGGTAGGAGTGATGCCCATGATACGAGATTCCTTATCAATGGTTTTTCACACACTACAAATCGACGCCGACACAAATCGACTCACCTTCACTGCTCAGCACGGCTCCCATTCCGTATTGAGCGGTCTATATTTTGATTGTAGCGGCAGCCCAGGCGACCGGGGGTAGCCTAATGTAGCAGTTTTTCGATTCTTCGGTGAATGGTGGTGTTGGGCTGAAAGTGGGAATGACAGCTTGATTTTTCGAGTTGATGTGAAGTTGGAGTGTGAATTCAAGCTGTATGTCTGTTTTTATTCCGGTACTTGGCGGAATCGAGCTGCTCAACCCATCCCACAGGATCTGTGGCACCCCTTCGTATCCCAGAAAAGCAGCTTGATTCTGAAATGTCTGTCTAGAATTCCTACGATTCATTTGCTTAATGCGCTGCAAACTCAGCTCATTACCAACTACCTAAGCACCCCCTAAAACCAGAATCGTTTTTAGTGACTATTGCAGCGGGCATAGTGTGAACGCACAGTTAGGACAGGTGGATGCTTCTGTGTGCTTAGGCAATCTGTTCCACCTATGTGTGTCCCTGCTGTTTAGTGGGTTCCCTGATGTTCCGCCTGTCGCGCAGTAACGTGCGAAACCCAATCCACTGTTTAAGTGGTTATCGCAAGGTAGAGCGCAGTAAACCTCGGTCGGCGCGTTCGAGTAGATAATCTCGGTGTCGTTGTTTGGTGTGGATATCAACGAGATCAGGGCCGAGTCCTGTGGGTGGTTTGGTGGAGCGGTGGTAATAAGGTTGATCGGCAAGTGCTGGGTTGGGTGGGGTGGCATTTGCCTCAGCGTAGGTAGGCACTGGTGGTAGGGGTTCTGGTGAGCCGCTTTTACGCATGGTGGTCAATTCTGGGTCGGTGAATTTGTTGTTCACTGCATAAATTCGGATTGGGCCATCTTGGTAGATTTTGGTCAGTCCGGGTGCTTGGTCGATCTTGACCGTTAAATTCAGGTTGGTGTATTGGAAGTACCAGAAATTGGGTAAGGAAATGAAGATGTAATTTACTCCCAGGTCATTGACTGCCTCATCAACCTTATTGAGTTGATCGGGGTCATCATGGTTTCCAGCACCAATGAGGTAGGCGGAGCTGTGAATGGTTTCGGTGGGGGCATTATCGGGTAATAGCTGCCAAAAGTAGTGCCGTGAAACTGAGGGCAAACCATTGTAGGCATACATCCAACCATAGCCGTCGGCAGGTTCACCAAAAATGTGCCCCTCATAGGCTTTTGGTTGTTTTGCTAACCAGGTAAAAGCTTTGAGATCGGCGTCGGTGACCATGCGTGGGGCATACATGTCAGCAATCAAATCAGGGGCGTCTTCCACTTGTTGATTGGCGATCGGCACCATATAGGCTGTGGTTAATATGCCTACAATCGCAGTTAAACCAATAGCTGCTGGTTTGTAGGGAATTTTAAAAAAGACTAACCATGCTAGTGATGCTACCCCTACCCCAGCGAAGGCAAACAAAAGCATGGACACCGGGACAACTAAGCGGTGTGCGGTGCCATAATGCAGGTCGCTCACCACATTGAGTACATCACCTAGTGGGGCGGGGAAATATTTCAAGGCATTGGCTGTGAGTAAAATGCATAGCAGTAAAAATACTGGTGCCCATAGGTTTTTCTGCCGCACAATCATGGCAATAATGCCAACTAGTGCTAAAAGCACTAACCACGTCCAATTGATTTCTGCGATTCCATCGGTGTGACGGGTACGCATGGCAACAGTGTTAAACAGTGATTCCCACCGAGTGACGTCTTCATAAGCCGAAACACGCTGCACTTCTGAAGACATACTCATCCCTGCCAGCAATTGTGGTGCTAACAGTCCAACTGCAACCAGCCCAGTTACTGCTAATAGTCCAACATCTCGGAGGCGCACAAGAATTGCTTGTTTGCGGCTATTAGTGTCGCGGCTGGGTCGCCATAGCAAGTCGAGCAACCACCATAGGGCTACCAGTAGCACAATGATGGTCACCGGTGCAGGGTGCATGATGACCACTCCTGAGAATCCAATAACTGTAGCGAAGACTCGGATCGGAGCATATGGAACAGTGGTAAACAGTACTGCCACAATGCTGGCCATGCTGATGGAACCTAGATATGGCCACATTCCCACATAAGATGGAATCCAATACAATACTGGCGCACCAACTACCACAGCTGCCGAAAAACCAGCAGCCACCTGCGCTATGATGCTGCGATCCCCCACAATACGCCACGCGAGCACCGCCACTGATAATGGCAATGCGACTGCTGGCAGTAGGATATTCATCCAGTTAATAGCCTCAATGGCATTTAGCCCCATGACCTGCGCCACTATTGCAGTCACAGCGTGCCAGCCGGATGGGTAGAACTGTTCAAGTTGGCCGTCAATATTTTGCGCCTCACCCATTCGAGTGGAATCGGCCATACCTACTTCTAGGATGTAGCGCACCTCGCTGGCATGCCAATGCACATCCCAACCTTGGACAATCGATTCAAATTCATGTGGCAAGCTGCGTATGATGTCCACCATTTTGGCAATAATTAACCACGCGCCGGTTATTATCCCAGCTATTGGCAACACCCACCGGCCTTCAAGAAAGCTACCTGGTGGGATGCGGTGCCACCATTTCGTTTCCGGTTGTGAATCACTGTTGCGATTACGCCGCTGAACCAGCCAAAAACTCAACCGCCATACCGCGGCAAAAGCGAGGACAACCAGTGCAAACACCACTACCGAATGAAGTGTGAAAGTGATGTTGAGTTTGCTTAATACCCAGCCTGCAAAACCAATGACCCCGGCGGTGGTAGGCAGACTGGCAGCTACCGCCCATGGAAGTCTAAGACCCGATACCCAATTCAATACCGCACCTGGAATGACTAAAACCGCCAACATGGTGAGTATTTGTTCGACTATTGGATCCGAAAACAAGCTCAAGAACCTTCCCTTATCGCTTTCCTCGACGTATTAGTCTAGTGCGGTGTTTGGCTCAAGTCTTTCTGGAGTTACAAGGCTAGCTGCTTTTCGACGCATCACTCACCGCCGAACCGCGACGTTTCGATCGCACCAGCGCTGAACCTGCGGACACAATGAGCAGACAACCGCATAACACCAAATTCACCCACATCAAGAACAAAAGATCGGGCGCCCACGTATAGGAAACCTCGTAGATTGCGCTGGGAATAGCAAAAACCATCAACACCCCATAGGCCATCACCCAAGCACCACCAATGGCAAAGAGTATGGTGAGCAGCGATATTATGAGCTGCCGTCGGGTTAATGGCCCACTCCCAAAGCGTCGTAGCCCCAGCACAATAGAGATAATCAGAACAACGCTGTAAGCAATGAGTCCGCCTAGCACCATAACTTTAAACGGTGGCGGATTTTCCGCTGGTGATGAAACCCCAATCAGCTCAAGTGCAGAACTGGTATTTTCTGGACGAAGAAGATCAAATTCATTGGATACAATCACCACTCCCCGACCGGTTTCGGGGGAGAAAATCAGCTGGGTGTGGTAGCCAATGAGCGCGCCATTATGCTGCACCACAGTCACTGGCTCACCAGAAGCGCTACCGGTGTCAGTGTAGTATTCCAATCCCGCACCATAGTCACTATTATTTCGTGGGAATTTGCTAGGCAGCCCGCCCATTTGGTGTTGATTCAGTTGCCAAACACCCCACGCTGCTAACTGACGTGGTGTGCCCGACAGGTAACCATAGGCGAATCCATCGGCATAGGGCTGGGCTGTAACGGTCATGGTGGTACCAAAAAATGGGGCATGACCAGGTGGTACCTCATTACTGAAGGTTTCGGCATCGGCAATCAGTGGATCGGTGCCGATGGCTTGAGGAATCCTAGCATTCAGTGCCTGCCCATAGCTTAAGCCCGTCACCCGCTCAACAAGCTTCCCCAGCAACTGGTACCCGAGATTCGAATAGGCAAACTCACCTGGTGGGTCCACCGATCGAAGTTTGGCAATCGTTGCTATCACATCACCTTCTGGTGGATTCCTCAAGCTCAAGTCCCGCGGCAACCCAGAGGTATGATTAATCAGATTAGCGACCGCCGCCCCAGCATCACCAAAAGCAGTATCACTAAACTCTGGAAAATAATTGGTGACCGGCGCATGAACCTCAACCAAACCCTCGTCAGCAAGCAGGAGTACTAAAGTAGCAGCAAAAGACTTAGACACCGAACCCCAAAGAAAAACAGAATCAGCGGTAATATCAGCGCCGTGATAATGCTCAGCAGTAATGCCAGTGCTATCGAATTCCACCACCGCACCACCAGGCGCACTGTCACCAACATAGGTAGGAACCAAAAGAGCCACCACAAGCAAAAACCGGGCTAACATGCCTATAAGCCTACCGATAGCTGCTAGTACCCACAGAGACGAAAGCAAGGCTCTTGCATGAGGTTTCACGTGAAAAAGCCGTTTTAACAGTAGCTTAGCGAAGCCCGTAAACG
>JBHACV010000182.1:0-8383 GCA_041854705.1 Corynebacterium sp. | reverse complement strand
TTCGGAAAGGAAACGTGATAGATAACCATGAAGATGCTCTGGTATGGCAGCACCTCTAATGACAATGAACACCGCTAGTCCTTCCCGTATTGGGTATGCCCAGCAACCTCACGATTTTTACCACCGATCAGTCGATCATCGTCGCGCAAGGGAAGATGTGGTTCTAGGATTTCCATTAATACTGACAGCATGTTTTGCAAGACTTTCCTCGTCTTGATTTCTTGGCGAATATCATGGCGGATTCGTTGTGAAAAATCTGGCTCAAACGCATGTTTAAAGGCAATCGGGATGGAAATCGACGGCTTATATAGATCCGCTAAATCAAAAAGCAATGAGCGAGCATTTCCCCTATGAATCACGCCAAGTGCAGGATTAACTCCAATCGCCGAACACGCAGCAGCCGCACACCCGTAAAGGATGGAGTTAGCCAAATTCAAACCCATATTAACCGGATCTGGCGAACTGGTATCTCGTTTAAAGCCTTTAATCCGCTGCATCATGGCGTGCTGCTTATAGAGATTTCGGATTATTTTTCCTTCAACCCCACGCATTGCTTTGATTGATGTCACACCAAGATCTTCAATCCCCAGTTGGTGTTTATAAAGCTTAACTGCCGCATCACGTTGTCTAGCTTCATTGGAAACCAGCCGAGCCTGGGCTATCGCCCACTTTGAGGTACTGGTCAAAGGCGTAGCCACACAATAAGAACTCATCATGCCAGAACTAGTAAAAAGCACCACCACTCCAGCTCTCGCGCAAGATGTGGCAGCAGGCTGACTAATACTTGTGCCTGGCCCGAGCATTAATACAGCTAATCCTCCAACGGGAAGTTGAATGCGGGTCTTTTCTGGCACAGTAGCAAGCTCTCCATCTGCATCTTCTTCTCCCCTGCTTATCGCAATCACTCCAGTACGATCTTGCCGGATCAAGCAATATTCGAGATAGAGAAATGACAACCGGTCCTCTAGCCGAATTTGCTCGTGGGTGGGGATCTGCGAAAAAGCCAATGCTTCAGCCGAATAACTCATTTTCCTGTCTCCGGGACCAAACCGATCAGCTCATCATAGAATTGATGAGCTGCTGGCAACGCAACATACCGTGCCAAAACGCTTTTCGACGCTTCCAATGATTCAGTTTGTGCTAGCAAGCCCTCAAAATTCTTGGTAACTGGTACATTTATTGACGCTCGCAATGCCTTTCGCAATTGCTCACGATTGCCACCGCGCAACTTTACAAGTTCATTCACACTGCCAGTCCATGCACCTGGTACTGCTCCAGTGGTATCACAGAGCACCACTGCTTTGGTATCTGCTTCAATCAAGCGAGTGGTCAGTTCATTTCCAGCGTATTCCCCTGTGATCTGTACAATATCGGAGTTTTGCGCAGTTGGTACCAACGCTTCCTGAAGGTTAATACGTAAAGCGCGGGCCTTATTAACCGCCAACATGTCCTGTGCTAATTCCTCTAACACGTCATCATTGGCAGTCACGAGCGCAAATAGCTCGTTCGAGGATAATGCGGTGGAATCAATAAAATCCTGAATTTCCTCTGGGAAATCAATACCATCATGTGTTTTTAGCCAGTTTCGTACTCGTTCAATGTGAGTGTACGTGTACGGAAGAGTTTGCCATGCATCCGCCTCCTCAATCGCTGCAACCGATATAGTCTTGGTATCAGAATGCAGCACCCGATCTGCTCGGTTCACATCAGTCCTCCGCCATAGCCGTCCTGCTCGCTGAATCAGCGACGGTGCAGGACACAATTCGGTTCTAAGTAAATCAAGGTCAATATCTAATGAAGCTTCAATCGCTTGGGTACCAATAACTAAGCACTGTCCAGCCTTTCCATGCTTACCAATGGCAGCTTCCAAGGCTTCAGCGTTACGACGGCGATGTTCTGCACTCATCCGTGAGTGCAACAATACTGGGGCCTCGTCGATAAGTGCTTGAGCAATCTGTTGAGCTCGAGGAACAGTATTGCAGATAACCCCAATTCGCGCATTGGGGTACCGGTTTCGCTGTTCCCGAACCCAAGCAATGTGCGCTGCTATTAGCTCATCATATGGAACCTCATCAAGCTCTATTCCAATATGATAGGGCTTTGCTATCAAGTCAGTCACAGTACTTACCCCATCATTCCAAAGCTCTAATGATGGGAAAGTAGCTTTATCAGTGGTAATTCCTGGAAGATACTCTCCTTGAAAAATATCTCGTTGCCATTTAGGCATGGTAGCGGTGAGGAAAGTAACAGACGTTTCTGTGGCAGCCCACCACTGGATCAGCGTTTTCATCAGTTCAGACTGAAACTGATCCATCGTATGAACCTCATCAACTACTACATGAGCATTTGCTAAGGCTAACAACCGAAGATGATTAAATTTGGTCGGTAATGCGCCAAGTAATGCTTGGTCCACAGTTCCGACACACACCGGTGCAAGCAGTCGCGATGCACCTGACTTCACAAACTCTGTGGGATACAAGCCACCAGTATCTTGATATCGATCATCATCGAGATGTACTTTATTGCTTTCAATCGGTTGATCGTAGAAATCTTCAGTTACTGCTAGTGAATGCGCCAAAGCTGCGACATTTGAGGTTTCGCTGAAAGTCTTCTGGACCCGTCCCATAATCGCATTCGTGGTTGCTTGAGTCGGCAAAAGGAAAATCAAACGTTCATTCCGAACAGCATGCCGCAAAAGCGCTGCTTCTGTTTTTCCCGTACCTGTTGGTGCCATGACATTCCACAAACCATCGCCAACTTGGATCGCCTCCTGTTGCAACGGCCTTGGCGGATATCCACCAAGAATCGCCGTTTGCGCATTTTCCAAGTCCGGCCAATTCTGAAAAAGCCCTACCGATTGTCGTACCCGTTCAACTGCATCGGCTTCTCGGATTGCTAACCATTTTTTCGGGTCATCAAGGCTAAGCTCACCTGCAGCTATCGATTTTTGAGCTTTCTCCACCCATTGCGAGTTTGACGCTATGCGATCTGCTAGCACCATTAAACCTGATAACAGCACGAGCGTGGTGGGATCAATTTTACTTGGTAAGTCCTGTACTTTGACATCCAAAGCTTGTTCTAATTGTCGCTGCAGGTAATGGTGTGCATTAGCCCATTCTGCGTCTGTAAATCGATTGTGGATTTTTCTGATCAGCCGTAATCCTTGGCTAGCCTGAAAAGGGTTTTTAAATCTGCCATGATGAGCCGCAATTGCCATTTGCAGCCACGATCCTGCTGCCTCACCCCCAGGCGTGATGTCCAGATTCAGAGCCAACATGGAAAGAAGCTCATGACGTTTCGTCTCAGGCGACGCCCCAAATATTCTTCGATCTTTGGGACCAAGTGCAAAACCTGCTCTTATCAAAGTTTCTCGAATGCCCGCCCAATGACCTTCATTCCGTTGGGGTTGATGCTGAAAATACGGTGCGGCTTTCCCAAGATCATGCAGTCCAACAACGAGACCCACATGAGTGTCCGCCTCACTACCAAACCCAGCTAGGAACTTTTGCTGCAGACCAGGTCGAAGCCATTTGCGAAAAAGCACCCGAGCAACAGCAGCGGAATCCAACATATGCGCTAATAACGGGTATGTCCCTGTAAGCCCATCAGCTTTGGCCCACAGTGCATAGTAATCCATGATGACTACTCCGCAAGAGTCATGACGCTGAGCAATCCACAACCATAAGATTTCGCTCTGCCCACCCCTTTGAGAAGCAGCACTTCTAGCTCACTTGGATTTCGTACAGTAGCCACACCTTCTACAGTGTCAACTTGAACCACCCTAGTATCAGTGCCCTGTCCATGACGATTTACCCCAAGGACTTGCCGATTGAATTGGGTAAATGAGATATCTTGTAACGCTGATGAAAGCTTTTCCCGCACCCATTCAGTAGCTGGGTTTTCATTGGTTAAGGGATCATGCGGAGTAGCAGGAATTGGCTTTGCTTTTCCGTCTTCTCGTCGAATCGTATTTACTGCAAGTCTGAAAGCGACCGGAGTACCAACACTAGGGGAGTTTTGTTCCACAAGCTTCACTTCGATGAAGTCCTTGAGTTTTCCTCCCACTGGCTCTGCTCCAGATTGCACCAAAAAATATGGAGCTTGACCTGGGATAACCTCATAGCGAAACAGCACATTCAAATCCGCACGGACGGTTTGAGAATCCACCTCTGGGAAAAGGCCCATCACTGCTCGATGCCGAAATCGTGGACTGTCAACATCCCAACCACGATTGTTTTTTTCATCCCCCACCACCAATGACCGATTTAGTGCCACATGGACTGGAAGTTTTGTGAGGTAAACCTGAATTGGCATGCCCTCATCCTTTCTTTCTAAACTGGTTAACGGAGTAGCACCATGACTCGGGATTTTCCCAATTCACATGGGAGTAGTTCAGGTTAGCGTGGAGTCACGAGTCCTTCCCCACATCTTGTGGGGGTAGGTGCTACCTTCCTCTTGACTTCAATATACCAAACGGTTAACGTGGTGTCTAGCAAAGTAATCACAACAACTTAAGGAAAGGCCAATGAGATGTAATACATTTCGAGAGCTTCCACTCATCAAAACATCAGCTGGAACCCTCAGTATCGAAGAAGTGCTAAAACGTTCCGGGGAAAAAGATCTATGGCTTGACCAGGCAATAGATGGATTTGAATTCGGCGCAAGCTGGCGCTTACTTTCTGCTATCACTGCAGTTTGCCTCCAAATCGATCCCAGCCTAGTCAAAGAATCCTCTTTACCATTTTCAGTCATTGATAAGGCTTTAGCTACCCTCTCCGAAGCAGAAGACCTGTTTGGGGGTAACTACCCTTTTTTCCAACAACCCCAAGTTCCTTCACAGAAAGCGGATAAGCCAGCATGGAAGCTTTCCCCCACTGCCCCAAGTGACAAGTCTCAAACATATTGGGATTTAGACAAATTCAAACCAGAAACAATGTCTTTGTCTGAGGCGGCAATGGCATTGATAATCTTCGCAACCTATTCATTCACAGGAAACTCCAAATACAACGGAGCAAAGTGCCTTAATGGATCACCCGGTATTCGCTATCTCGGCGCGGGCAATACTGCCACCGAGGTCTTCATACAATCCGACACTTTGTACAAGTCACTGTTGAGATCCATCCCCAAAACTTGGATTCAACCTGGAGGCCTACCGGCATGGGCAGACCGCACCGGAAAAAAATCAACACTTCCTGACGGATCCATGCACCCACTCTGGCGCGCCACCTGGTCTTCCAATACCGCCGCCTGCGAATGGTCAGAATCAGAGCTGCTAGGTGTTGGAACTGGAGGGATTCCCAAAACCTGGTTCGCCACCGAAATGGGCTCAACTAACCAAACACAAAAAGCATGGTGGGACCAACGCAATACAGAAGACCCCTTCTACTTCTACCGACCTAACGAGAAAGGAGAACTAAAAGCCCAACGATTAGACCTCAGCAAAGATCTCACCGAGCTGGCCGTGGAATGGGCTAAAGAACAACTCACTGGAAACCTACAAGATTGGGCGGCAAATCGTGTTATCACACCAGATTTTCGCCACGACTCACTAATTTTCGTACGCCATCAAATCAGCGGCAATGCTTCCTCAGCCATCATACGTGAATCAGTTGTCACCATCCCCGACCCTTCAATGTGGAGTTTCGACGACTCTCCAGAAGTGCAAGAGGAAATCACCGCTCAAGCTTTATTCATCTTGAAACTACGTGACATTGTCCGTGGACCGTTCCGACGAGGTAAGGGTTTCGCACTCGACGATTTAGCAGATTTACGCCCTGCCGCGGCAGACACATTTTGGCGCGAGGTCACTCCGGCATATGCCAACATCATCACCACCCTTTACGATGATGACGACGATATCGAATTAAAACTACTGCAAGCTCAGCTACGGGCAATTGACTGTGCAAAGCGTGCATTCAACCAAGTGATCGAACCATACCTGCTCCAAAATCCAAGTCGGAATCTTCGTGTCCAACAATTTGTCATGCGCTCACTCAATAAGGAAGCTCGCTTGCTCACAGAGGAAGAAGAACAATCATGACCGAACCTAAAAAACTCGGCTGGGAATCACTTGTAGCGCGAATCCTCGCGGGCGGAAATGAAAAATCTTTCCGCGCCACTCGATCAGCTATACGAGCGGGACTCAGTCAATATACTGAATTCAGGGCATACCCTTATGTTTTACCCTATCTGGACCCTAAAACCTCATCAGCACAACGAACTGCTGCTCTAAGATGCGCTGCACTCATGGCAGAATTCACCGAGCTAGGTCAGCCTTTAACGTCGAAAAGCGGCTATTCGTTAGGACGGTGGGCGGCTCAGCTCACAGAAGCCCCAGGTGTGTCTGATTCCAATAAGGACAACATCGCAGCACGCCTTGAATACCTTCACACACAAGATCTTGAGGAAGCAATTACAACTATTCGTAGGATTTTGCAATTTGCGGACTCGAAAGGATTTTACGGAAAACTCAATTTCTATGACCTCATGCAAACCTTTTGGCGCTGGGGTAATGGATACAGTGAAGAGTCAACTAACCGCCGAATCAAAGTGCTCCGTGACTTCTACGGATACCAACCAACCCCCAACCCCACTGAAGGAGAAAAATAATCATGTCTCGCCATCTTACCCTGCACATTGTCGCGTCTGTCCCCTACTCAAATCTCAACCGTGACGATGCTGGTACCCCCAAGAATGTTCGACGCGGTGGTGTCACCTGTGCTTTGCTCAGCTCTCAATCAATCAAAAAAGGAATCCGTAGCAAGTATGAGGCAGCATCACTTGACGAGTCTGTTCGATCCGGTCAACTTGCTGAAGCCATCAGCACTCGAGCCACAGAAATTGCTCCTGAAGCTGATTCGAAGGCGATAGCAAAGGAAACCAAGAAGTTAATTGGCACACTCACCAAAGTAGCAGAAGCAGCAGAAGGCGCCTCGGAATCTGACCGCTCCATCTGGCTAAGCGCAGAAGAAATCGAAGTCGCTGCTGCTCAAGTCGCATCCAATGCCACGGACGGCAACTTCATTGAAAATGGCCGAACTGGGTCACTGGCTATTGCCGCATTCGGCCGTATGTTTGCTGCAGCTCCACAAAAGGGGACAGAGGCCGCACTCAGCGTTTCTCCGGCAGTAACCACCCACGGAGTACAGATCGCCACCGACTACTTCTCCACTACAGATGACATTCGTGAGAAGAATCGCGACACTGGCGCAACCTTCCTTGGCGTGGCACAATACACCTCCGGTGTCTTTTACCGAACAGTAACTATCGACAAGGGGCAGTTAAAGGAATCCTGGACTGGTTTCGGCTCCGATGCAGCGGAAGGCAATCTTCGCGTGCTTATCGATGCCATCATCTACGGTTTACCAAGAGGTAAGCAGCACTCAACCGCCCCATTCGTACAACCAGCACTAGTATTCGCAGAGGAACAGCAGTATCGCTGTGCCTATGACTTCGAAACCCCTGTCAAACCTGACGCAGAAAAAGGTGGTTATTTGACCCCAACCCTAGCCGAACTTGATCGACAATATACTGCCGCTCGCAACTTTGACCCCGACAACTTCGGCGCGATCCAAGCTATAACTGGCACCTACCCAGAACTCGCTTCCTTGTTCAATGGTGCTAATCATTGCACCAAAAACGAGCTTATCGACCAAGTTGTCGCTTGGATACTGGACCAGTGATTGTTTATGTCTGAAGCGTTATACTTCCGCCTCGCTGGCCCCCTTCAATCTTGGGCAGGACCAGCAATTACGGGGAATTTTGTGCGCACACAAAGTTTCCCAACTCATACAGGATTGATCGGATTGACCGCTGGGATATGTGGGTATCCACGCGATCAATGGCCAACATGGCTGAATAGTCTCACCTATGATGTCCGAATTGACCAACATGGACGTCTCCAACATGATTTCCACACCATTGCACCCCACGACGACGAGATGATGTTTCGCCGACGTCTTGTACTCGCCATGGGAAAACGCCCTAACGACAAAATAGTCAAGCTGACCCCCGACGCCCAAGGATCCACAAGCATTGTGGAGCGAACCTACATCAGCAATGGTGAATTTCTTGTGCGCTTGTGCGCCCCTGAAGAACACATGGCAGAGCTAGTTGAAAAATTCCGTGCCCCAGACTTCAGTACCTACCTTGGAAGAAAGGCTTTCGCCCCAACCTTTCCATTCTTCCTAGGAGTTGGGGACTGGAACGCCTTCAGCTCAATCCCAGTGTATGACCCGAAAAGCCAAGAAAACAGCAAGGAGGTCCAATACCGAAGCCACGGAACAGGCACTTCAAATGCCCCAAATCGCATCTACCCCAAAATCGTTCAATCACGCGAGGCTTGGCTGCAGGAGACAAAAAGTATCCTGCGAATGCCCTAAAT
>JBHACV010000181.1:0-3202 GCA_041854705.1 Corynebacterium sp. | reverse complement strand
GCCCGAATCCTCGCCAAAACCGGTGACGAACTCTTGGTCACCGAGATCCCCGACAATGTCTACGCCTCCTTAAAAGAAAACAAAGCCCGCGAAGTACACGTTTTCGGACGCCGCGGCCCAGCACAAGCAAAATTCACTCCGCAAGAGCTCAAAGAACTCGACCACTCCCCGACAATTAACGTGGTGGTTGATCCCGAGGATATTGACTACGACGAAGCCTCCGAACAAGCCCGCCGCGACTCCAAATCCCAAGATCTGGTTTGCCAGCTACTTGAAGGCTATGCAATGCGTGAACCCAAAGATGCGCCCCACACCCTTCAGATTCACTTGTTTGAAAACCCAGTGGAAATTCTCGGCAAAGATGGTCGAGTAGTGGGTCTACGTACCGAACGCACTGAACTCGACGGTTCCGGCGAAGTCCGTGGCACTGGCAAGTTCACTGATTGGCCAGTTCAAGCGATTTATCGGGCTGTTGGTTATCGCTCCGATTCCGTTTCCGGAGTACCTTTTGACGACTTCCGTGCTGTCATCCCTAACGATGGCGGCCATGTACTCGACGCCAATGGCGCTATCGTGCCTGGTTTATACGCCACTGGCTGGATCAAGCGTGGCCCAGTCGGACTAATTGGCAACACCAAATCTGATGCCAAAGAGACCACCGACATGTTGATCGCCGATTTCGAGGCCAATCGACTTTCACCTGGTAGCGAGGTAGATTTGACTTCATATCTCGACTCTATCGGTGTGCGTTATACCACCTGGAAAGGCTGGCATCAGCTTGACGCCCATGAGCGCTCCCTCGGCGAAGCTGAAGGACGCGAACGTAAAAAGGTTGTTGAGTGGGATGACATGCTTGCCCATTCCCTTATCTAGGCAATAGCAATCTAGGCAATAATAAACCCGAATCTGATACTAAGTTATGGGTTCGCTAATTCATCGAGTGCGTTTATACTTGAGGCCTCAGCTACTGAAGTAATTCCTTGGGGCCAAAGTGTTACCGCAATCACTACAACCCCTAACACTAGTCTGCAGGACTTGGCCGTGAATTGTCGGAGGACCATTGAACTGCTGTTACGCCACCTGTCGGTTTCACTAGGCGCAACCTAAGCAGCAATACTAACTCCGACAATTCACTGGCCGGTTGCGCAACTTTTACGCTACAGCAATCCCGCCAATACTTTCACCCACCTTTTAGCATCAAATCCCCCTAGAAAAACTCCAACAATTCAACCAGCATCCCTAATTACACCTGTTCAGCTGGATCTTTAGCGCCTAGAATTCCTAGCCAGCTGGCTTCCACCCCTTTGAGTCTCATTGCTCATTCACCAGCCAATAACCTCCTCCCCTACCCCCGTTTATGCAAATTTTCGCATATTCATGCGAAGACCCTAGTTTTATGTCGGCCGCGTGTGCAATACTTGCGCCATGAAGACAATAGAGCAACTTGAACTACTTAAACTACGCACCATTTGTGGTGATTTAAACGTGGCTAGGCAGATGGTCAAGCGTGAGAAGACGCATGTCATCCTCACTCCCACCATCGCAATTCCCAGGAATATTTTCTACGAGCTAAAGCCCTGGGAACGTTTCGAAGCACGTGTCTTAGCAGCAGGAATAGCAACTAGAAAAGCAGTCTTATCAGGATTTGCTGCCGCAGCAGCAATGGGGATTCCATACCTCTCCCCTACTAAACACCAATTCAAGGTGGAATTGACCCTGCCTGGAACCACTTGCCCGAGCGCAAAGCAACGATGGGCAAGTAATTATCGGTACCTTTATACTCAATTGCCGCAAGACCATATTTCTAGTTCTTCTGGCCTACGTACTACCACCATCGAACGAACATACCTGGATATTTTGATTCTCTATGGCCCCACACCAGCATTGGCTTTCATCGAAGCAGCAATGAATAAGTATCGGATCAGCACAGATGCCATGATCGAGAGAGTCAGAAGCCTCGGCACGAACAAAGGCATCAAGTGGGCAGTTGCTTTACTTAATCGCGCTTACCACAATGTACAAAGCGTCTTTGAAACTCTCGCTCGGGTGCTACTCGAAGATGCTAAACTTCCCGAGATTAAAAGCATCGTTCCTCAAGCCAAACTTCGGTACAACTGGCCGGTATATTTCCCAGATTTACTCATCAATGGATTTCTTATCGTGGAGATTGACGGACAGGTAAAATACGAAAAGAACACCGAAGCAGTTTTGCTATATGAACGTCAACGAGAACGGGAACTCCAACGACGCGGCTATACCATCATTCGATTCACACCAAAGGAGGTGCGAAATCAGATAGTAAAAGTTGTCAAGCAAACCTTACGACGCTCTAAAGCCAACGCTGTGCAAGCTGCGTAACTACTGCAGCTAGTTCTTGAGCACCTCGGTCAACCGCCTGCGCCCAAGTAGCGGAAGCTTGCTCATCCGCTGCATCGCTGACCTGTTTGATTAACGTGCATGGCACACCAAACTCTTGACACACAGCTGCAATGGAGTAGCCCTCCATGTCACAAAGCTCAGCGGTGGCAGCTAACCGCGCCCGAACAGCGCTGTCACTAATGAAGCTGTTTCCAGTTGCCAGCACGGCTGTTGGTAATTCACCTACCTGCACGAACGTCTCACCCTGCCTGCCATCGGCCTCAGCTCCACATGGTAAATCAATACCATTACGAATTTCCTCTCCGGTTAGCTGCTGCAACATGAGATGGTCGAAGTCATGCTGAAAAACGTGACTAATCTCGAATACCCCGCTATGTCCGTCGATAAGCGCGCCTGCAGTTCCAAAGTTAATAACCCGTTTAGGGAGCTCTGAGGCGGTTGCAAGAAATCGCGTCAAAGCAATCGCTGCTTTTAGTGTACCCACCCCAGTCACAAGTAGTGGAAGTTCGGCAGGTAGGTGAGCAGCCTCCTCTTGGGTGGCAGAAACATACAAAATAGTCATGCATATCACTGTAGTTCCATGGAGAAAAAGACAGCTTTGTCTAGAATTAAATTCAGAAAATTCATCGAGGTCAAAACTATTTTTTGCAGCTTCTAGAGGGTGAGTTCACGAGAGATATTTACAGTTTTAGACAATGCGGTCTATGCTTGCTGGTAGGAAATACGCCCCTCAAGAAAGGTGACAATGATGTCCAAGCTCCGCATCGCAGTTATTGGCGCTCACGCCGTCGGCCTCTACACCGCCGATCTGCTGATGCGTTGC
>JBHACV010000180.1:0-10283 GCA_041854705.1 Corynebacterium sp. | reverse complement strand
TTTAAAGCGAGTGCTAAATCAGTGGGCCACTGGCATGCAAGAAGGCAATGGATGGAACGCGCTTTTCCTTAATAATCACGATCAACCACGCGCACTGAATCGATTCGGTGACGTAGAAAACTACCGCGTAGAATCTGCCACATTATTAGCTACCCTCATCCATTTGTTGCGTGGCACTCCTTATGTGTACATGGGTGAAGAAATCGGCATGACCGATCCTGAATACACCAGCATCGATGATTATGTAGACGTCGAAGCGATTAATGCATATCGGGCACTGCTTGTTAAGGGATACTCCGCTGACGACGCTTTCACCATTGTTCACTCCAAAGCGCGCGATAATTCTCGCACCCCAATGCAGTGGTCTGCCAGCGACCATGCTGGTTTTAGTACCACCACCCCCTGGCTAAAGCCCACCAATCACGACCGGATCAATGTCGCAGCTGAAGAATCAGCTGGAGTGATTCTGCCCTACTACAAAAAGCTCATTGCCTTGCGGAAAACCCACCCGGTAATTTCCCGTGGAGATTATCAAGTTATCAATCTTGAGCACCCAACGGTATATGCCTTCACCCGTAACTATGACCAGCACCACCTACTTGTGCTGCTCAACCTGTCAGCCCAACCCGCTGACTTTGATATTCCTGAACAATTTGTCACGGGCAGTGTATTAATCGCCAACTACGACAATGTTCAACCCGATTCGACCATGACGCTTCGTCCCTACGAGGCCATAGCACTTTTGAAAGCTGAGGTAGATCAATAATGACTTCTGCTGACAGTTCACAAGTCGAAATTGTTGCCCCCATCACGGGCAACATCATCGACATCACTGAGGTCCCCGATGCCGCTTTTGCCGGTAAAGCTCTAGGTGATGGTTTTGGTATTGCCAATCCACCTGGTGGTGGTGTCGTCTCCCCAGTTACTGGCACCGTAATGATGGTGGCCAAAACCTTGCATGCGCTTGGTATCCGCACCGAATCAGGATTGCAATTTTTAGTCCATCTCGGTATTGACACTGTGGAATTAGAAGGCGATCCTTTCACCATCACAGTAGCCAAAGGGGACACTGTCATCGCAGGCCAAGTAATTGGCACCATGAATGTGGAAAAGATCAAGGCAGCTGGCAAAGAAACTACCACGATCGTTGCGATCACCAATACCAAGAAGAAACTCGATCACATCGACGTGACCACCGGTTTTGCCGAAGCTGGAACTAAAGTAGCAACAGCAATAGCCAAAGTGACTGCGACTGCCCCTGCGCCAGTGGCTACCGCAGCCGTGGCGACATCACACAGCAATACACGACCACCTGAGCTTACCGGATACGACGCACTTGCCTGGGACATCATTGACAAGATTGGTGGCAAGGAAAACGTCCGCAGTGTCACCCACTGCATTACCCGAGTGCGATTCTATTTGCATGATAATGATGTGCCCGATGATGAAGCGGTTGGCAATCTTGACGGAGTGCTGGAAGTAATCCGTGCAGGTGGACAATTCCAAGTAGTTATTGGCCCCGAGGTTGAAGATGTATACAACGCCATCGTCCCACAATTAGGCGACGTCGCAACCGGTGGCGATGGTGACGAAGCAACCCCGAAACCGACCACTGCGATTGGTTGGTTAAAGTATGGCTTCAGTTCGCTGATTGGTGTGATTACCGGCTCAATGATTCCGATCATTGGCCTGCTAGCGGCTTCCGGTATTATCAAGGGAGCATTGGCGCTCTTGACCACCTATGAGATGGTGGATAAAGATTCCAACACCTATATCCTGATTAATGCCATGAGTGACTCGGTATTCTTCTTCATGCCGATTTTCGTTGGCTTCACTGCTGCGAAACGACTTGGTTCCGATCCAATCGTCGTAGCAATTATCGGTGGGGTACTCACCTACCCCACCATTATTGAAATGGCCGCAAAAGAAAATACCCAAGAAATCGCAGGTATGTCGATAAACTCTGATTTCTTCGGTATCCCCTTCCATGTGGCTAGCTACAGTTACTCCATCTTCCCCATCATTGTCGCCGCGTGGCTTGCTTCGGTGGTGGAGCCGTGGTTGAAGAAAATTATTCCCGCCACGGTTCGGATGATCTTCCTGCCACTGTGTGAAGTCATCATCGTTTCCTTGGCTATTTTGCTCATCCTTGGTCCTGTGGTGATGTTCATTTCCTCTGGCATTGCTGCTGCTATCCAGGGAATTTACGACCTTTCACCCTCAATCTCTGGCTTGTTCATTGGTGGTTTCTACCAAGCATTGGTCATCTTCGGTTTGCACTGGGCGGTTATTCCACTGGTCGCACAGGATATTGCCCAACAAGGCAACTCCTACCTCAATGCCATTATTTCCGCCACAATGGTTGCCCAAGGTGGTGCGGTGCTGGCGGTATTTGTCAAGACCAAGATCCACAAGCTCAAGGAACTGTCTGGCTCAGCTGCCGTGGCTGCATTCTGTGGCATTACCGAACCGGCCATGTATGGTGTGAACCTTAAGTACGGCCGCGTGTTCATCATGGCTTCCTGCGGTGGTGCCGTTGGTGGTTTCCTTACTGGCCTCATGAATGTCAATATGTGGGGCTTTACCGGATCCCTGATTGGTTTTACCTCCTTTGTCAACCCCGATGGCATGGACTTCAGCTTCTGGGGCTTCTGGATAGCCTCGGCTGCCGCTTTAATCACGGCCTTTGTCCTCACTTACATGTTCGGCTTTACCGATGCTGATGCCGATCCTGATAAGCAACGAACGGTTGAAAAAGTCCGCCTCGGCAGGCGCGACCCAGTACAAAAGTAGCAATACTAAAACTAGCCTCGGGAAGAAAACTCATCTTCCCGAGGCTAGTTTAATTATGTCTACTTATTCCGCGCCTTTTCCCGTGATCGAGCCCGAGCCCGCTCAGTTGCATTGAGATTGACCTTGCGCACCCGAAGCACGTTCGGGGTCACCTCCACACACTCGTCCTGCCCGCAGAACTCCATCGCCTCATCAAGCGAAAGCACATGTGCCTTCGCTAGCGTGACGGTGGCATCAGCCGTAGCCGAACGCATATTGGTTAGTTTCTTCTCTTTGGTGATGTTGATGTCCATATCCTCATCTCGATTATTGGCACCAACTACCATGCCCTCATAGGCTTCCATACCCGGTTCGACGAAGAAATTACCGCGATCCGCCAACTGCTGTAACGCATAGGCAGTGACCTGGCCAGAACGGTCTGCCACCAAGGAACCAGTAGCCCGATCCTTGATTTCACCAGCCCACGGGCGTGGCTCTAATGGATAAGAATTAGCGATACCAGCCCCTCGGGTTTCAGTGAGAAAGGTAGTACGGAAACCAATCAAACCACGGGCAGGAACATCAAATTCCATTCGCACCCAATCCCCAGACAGGTTCGCCATTGAGGTCATAATACCTTTACGGTTAGCCATCAGTTGGGTAACCGCACCTTGGTATTCACTTGGGGTATCGATCACCATATGGTCATAGGGTTCATGCAAAACACCATCAATGGTGGTGGTTACCACCTGTGGCTTGCCGACGGTCAACTCAAAGCCTTCCCGTCGCATAGTCTCAACTAGAACCGACAGTGCCATTTCACCACGACCTTGCACTTCCCAAGCATCAGGCCGCTCAGTGGGTAGCACTCGAATAGAAACGTTACCGATTAGTTCCTGATCTAGCCGGGCCTTGACCATCCGTGCGGTGAGCTTATCGCCACCACCACGACCTGCCAGTGGCGAAGTATTCACGCCCACGGTCATGGAAATCGCAGGCTCATCGACGGTGATTCGCGGCAGTGCCACCGGATTATCAATATCAGCTAGAGTGTCACCGATCATGATGTTGTCAATACCAGAGATTGCGGCGATATCACCAGCAATCATTTCTTCGGTGGCCGATTCGCGGGTCACACCAACGGTGCGCAGCAACTCAGCGATCTTGACATTTTTCACATGTTGATTGCCCTGTTCGTCATAATGAATCCAAGCAACCTGCTGTCCCTTCTTCACAGTGCCTGCATGAATGCGCACTAGTGCGATCCGGCCAAGGAAGGAAGAAGAATCAAGGTTGGTCACATGGGCTTGCAGCGGAGCATCAACTGTAGCTGAGGGCTCAGGCAATACGGAGTAGATAACGTCGAAAAGCGCTTGCAGATCGGCAGCATCCGGCACATTACCATTACCAGGATTTTCGGTAGCAGCCTTGCCCTCACGACCCGAGGCATACAACACCGGCAAATCAAGCAGCTGTTCAGCCGCCTCAGCAGCTTCGGGATCATCCAATGATGATGCGAGCTCTAGTAGCAGGTCTTGAGCCTCTTCAACAACTTCATCAATGCGGGCATCGGGGCGATCTGTCTTGTTTACCACAATGATGACTGGCATTTTCGCAGCCAGTGCCTTACCAAGCACAAAGCGGGTTTGGGGCAGCGGGCCTTCGGAAGCATCGATAAGCAACACCACGCCATCAACCATGGACAGACCACGTTCAACTTCGCCACCGAAGTCGGCGTGACCAGGCGTATCAATGACATTAATAATAAGGTCATTGCCATCTTTGCCTAAACCTTTACGCCGAATGGCGGTGTTTTTAGCCAAGATGGTAATGCCTTTTTCTTTTTCTAAGTCCCCAGAGTCCATGACTCGATCGGTGACTTCCCCTCGGTCACCAAAGACACCGGATTGTTCCAGCATGGCGTTGACAAGGGTAGTTTTGCCGTGATCGACGTGCGCGACGATGGCAACATTACGAAACTCTGGGCGGGTCAAAGGAAGACTCCTAGGGATGGAATGAAAAAGAACGTAACAACCCTACTCCACAGTATGACGAATTGCACGTCCGAACTGCACAAAAGCCACCCTAAACCTCAATTGGGGCTGCGGAATCACTGTTTTGTACACAATCATTTCCCCCACTAAAATTTTGTTTGAGCTGCTAATTTAGCTTTTCTCTATCCCCCATTTAGGTTATGCCGAGTAACCTGATAGTTATGTTGAGCAAACCGGTAACGATAGTGTGCGCGAGACCCTCGCTGTTACCCTAATCGGCAAAAAGGTTTGACAATGCTACATAAGTGAATAAAGTAAATTAAAGTAAACAAATGTTACTGATGTGAAAGTTGTTATTTCGGGTCAGTTCATTCCCAATCCATCCTGTGAAAGGTTGCTCAGTGCTTGCCCACCGTCACCTCCGGCGCACCCTCATCAGTTTTGCCACCGCAATTGCCGCCCTCGGCATGAGCGCACCACTAGCAACGGCGACACAGCAATTCGACATCACCAGTAGTGACGCTTGGCCCGTAGACAATCTAGGACGGCCGAAGCAGCACCTCCTTGACCAAGCCCGCCAATTTGCACAGACAGCACCCTTGTCTGACCAAATGCGTGCCGCCATTCTCGCTGGTGTCGCCTTCTATGAAGGCAGTGACGAAAAGCCCATAGATGTTCCCACCTATGGACCACGCTTCAAGCAGTTCTATTGGCCAAGTGTGGCAACCAAATGCATTAATGGCAGCCAAGAATCTGTCGCATCTGGCATCGCAGTGCCCGGCCCCACTGAGATTCCCGCTCCTGGGGCTAAAGAAGGCGAAACTACTTTCGTGTTCACTGCACTTGGAACCGGCAAGGTGGCAAGCTCCAATCTCAAAGTGCACTGGTTCAATCTGAATAACGGCAAGAACGGTCAAACCGATTTAGGTTTCCATGGCATTAATCCAGATGGCCCAGCAACGGTTTCTGGTACCGCACAAACAGGCAAGGGGCAGATTGTTGCCGTAATAGATGGCAGTGTGGACACGATAGAAAAAGAAACAACCGCTCACTGTTCGTTCATACCAACAGCCGCATTCTTTGAGGTGAACTAATGACTGATCTTCATCCCGTGAAGCAGGAAACCTTTCATCCTGAGGCTTATACCAATGTCGATCCCAAAGGTTTCCTACGCACTGTAGACACCTATCGAGAAACCGACTTTGGCCTGTACATGGCACGGGGTGCAGATCACCCTAATTTTGGCTACCTGGAAAGTTGGCTACTACCCGAGGTGGGGTTACGGGTTAATGTATTCCATTACCGCGACGGCATCACCGAAAAAGAAGACGTCTATATTGATGTAGTAGATATTTCGGTCGAAGATGGAGTCTGGACCACCAGAGACCTTTATGTCGATCTCATTTGGAATAATGGCAATGGCATTGAAGTTGTTGACATTGATGAGTTGGCTGCAGCCACCTCCGCTGGTCTAATTTCTGCTGAGGATGCCGAAAAAGCTATCGAAGCAACCTTGGCCGCCGTTGAAGGAATCACCCGCAACAATGACAATCCCACATTGTGGCTTAAGTCCCGTGGTATCACTATCGACTGGGCTCACCGGGTCGACCTAGTCCCCCCAAGCAATTAGTCGTTAATTACTCCAGCCTTCGGCTTATGGCCGAGGGCTGTTATCGCTATTGTCCTAGCCCCCACCCCCAATTAGAGGCAATCATTGATTACCATTTATCACTACCCCAGATGTTCCAAATCCCGAGCCGTCTTAGATTATCTAACTGTTCACGCCCCCGATGAAGAGCTTCTCATCATCGATTACATCAATGATCCTCCGAGTGCTACTGAGCTGAAGGAATTATTAGAGCGGGGGCAATTATCGCCCCGAGATGCGATTCGCACTAGCGAACAGGCGTGGCGAGCATTAGCATTAGATGAGCAAGTCAGCGATGACGACTTGATCGAAATCATGGTTTCCAATCCCATTTTGATCCAGCGTCCAATCGTATCCACCGAAAAAGGCGTGGTCATAGCCCGACCGACCCAAAAAATTATGGAGGTTTTGTAAGCCGTGCTCAACTGGATGAAGAAAGCTGCCATTACCATAACAATCGCCGCAACATCGGCAAGTCTGATGGCAGCACCGGCCGAAGCCATTGTCGGTGGTCGCATTAATGACACCAAATCCCTCGCGCTGCTCCTGCTTGGCGACGCACAATGCTCCGGCACTGTTATCGCTCCTGATTGGGTCATCACCGCAAAACATTGCGTCCATGAAGGCGACTCCACTGTGGTGGTCGATCAACAGACCTACGCCCCCACCAAGGCTATCCTCCACCCTGATGTCGATCTAGCTCTGATTCAGCTTGATAAGGCTACCTCAGTGGCACCAGCACGACTGGCAGCCTCGAACCTCCATCCCCAAGAACAGGCTTCCGTAGTCGGCTGGGGCGGCGGTCGGTTCACCGGTGCACTCATGGCCGATGCCACCGTGCAACGCCGAGTACATAATCTGCCTGCACCATTGACCGGTGTGACTGTGATTGAATCTCAGGTCACCAAGGGACGGATCGAGCTTGGTGATTCCGGTGGCCCCATGTTCGACTCTGCTGGTGACCTTGCTGGCGTGCAGTCTGCCGCAGCTGGCCCCGGCACTGTATCCTTCCATGTGCCAGTCACCGAGTATCTTGACTGGATTGCCAAGAACACTGGCATTGACACCCCAACGCCAGTAGATGAGCCAGCCGAACTAGTTGATGCCTCCCAGCACCCCACCTACGTGCCAAATCCACAAGTACCAGCAGTTGGCAGTTCGGTAGTGGAATCCATCATGAACTATGGGTTGGATTTACGCTTCGTGCCACTTCCCACCCCCGAGATGATTTCCAGCTAAACTGCTGCATAAAACCCCTAAGCCGAGGACTGATATTCATGCCCTCGGCTTTTGGCTTTCTTGGAAGAATTCCATTCACCACCCCTGTTCCAATGCATCACCCACTCTGTCACTACCATTGATATAGATACCTATCAATTGGTTAATTCCACCAGACAGAAAGAAGAGACTCCATGCCTCAAGGAAGAACTCTTGCCGCAATTCTTGCGAGCACCATTGTGTTATTTGGATTTTCACCAAGTGCAGCAGCACAGAACTCAGGGATAGGCAAAAGCATAGTAGTTGCCGACATCCAGGTCACAAAAGATAATGCCGACAATATCCTGAATGATGAAAACGCCTCAGTAAGCTACGACATAGAAAGCAATACCCTAACCCTGAAGGATGCCACCTTCAGCAACGAGCACATCAAACCAGGTGCCGGACGGGATGAGGTAATCTACTGCGGCGATGAGATCAATATCAACGTGATTGGTGAGAATAAGATCGTCAATGCAGGCGGTGGCGGTAAGGCTGCCAATGTTATTTCCGCCGAATCTGATGTGAATTTCATTGGCGATGGCACCCTCGAACTTACCGCAGGCGCAAACATCCACAATGTCCAAGCCTTGTACACTACCGGCGGACTTGAGGTTGACGGGCCTACCATTATCGCTAATGGCGGCGTATCAGAACGATATTCCAATCACGCCATTGAGGCGTGGAAAGACATTGTAGTTAAAAACGGTACAGTCAAAGCGAAAGGCGGAGAAGGCGGTATTCAGATTAGTTCTGGAATCGCAACCGATGGCGCAGTCGAGATCCTAGGTGGCACTGTTGAATCTTATGGCGGCGATGTAACTGGAGGCACTCGAGCTGACGAAGAGACCTGGAGCTCAGGCATTGACGCCGCCACCATAACCGTGAGTAATAGCACCCTCATTGCCAGTGGTCAGGATTACGCCATTGGCGTTGATGATAATCAGCTAATCATTGATGACACCGCTAACGTCATGGTCAGCGAAAATGCGGATGGTAGCAGTCCATCGGAATGGGATCGTGAAACTCCCCTGAACCATTCCGGCGTTCCCTACAAGTATGTTGAAATAAGTGGATCTGATACCACACCAACTGCTACATCTATTCCTCCAGCACTTCCAACAGGCGCGTCTAGCTCCCCCGCAGCACCACCACTAGACCAGCCATCAGAATCAGCTACTGCCGAACCAGCAGTAACCCTAGAAGACTAAAACACTAACACCCGAGGAAACCCACATAATGAAGAATCATTAGTGATTTCTTTGGGTGTTTTTCCACCCCGAAAGCAGGGCATGACGGTGATGGGACAATCCAGATAGGCACCATTTCTTCGCCTGGTATCACGCTGCTACCTATTTGATTCATTATCATTGATATTGATGGTTATGAATAGGTCGTTCGATTAGGCGAAAGGAGTGATTCTCATGCCACACCTGATTCGAAACAGCCCTTCCCTTCTCCGGCCCCTCGTTGCATTTCTAACAGCGATTATCCTCATGCTGGCATTGGTGCCCGCTACCATAGCCGCGCCCAAAGAATATGGCATCAAGATCTTGGGAAAAGAAGTGACGAGCCAAAACGCTAAAAATATCCTTGACGACGACTCAGCGTCGGTAAGCTACGATGCCGCGTCAAAGACCCTCACGCTTAAAAACGCACAGCTTGACAATCACAAGCTTGCTGGTGACGATCGGTATTACGTCATAGACTCCGAAGCAGATATCAATATCAAGGTGCTAGGCGAAAACCGGGTCATCAATTTTGGCAATACAGAATTTGGCAATGCCATCACCACAAATAATCTACGATTCATTGGCGACGGCACGCTACAGGTCAAGGGTGGTACAGCTGCTGTTGAAGATATGGCGATTATCGCCAAGAACATCACTGTGGATGGGCCCCAGATCCAAGCGATTGCAGGCGGAGCAGCAAACGCGCCTTCCCATGGGATTTACGCTGAAACACTCACGATAAAAAGCGGCGATTTATCAAGCCGAGGAGGGTACTCCCATGAATCAAGCACCGGAATTCTTGCTGGATCCATCAAAGTACTCGGTGGCAGATTAGATGGTTATGGTGGTAAGACCATCTCGCCAGCCCAACCAGATTCTCGCGACAAACCAGAAAGTGTGGGCATACGAGTATTCAGGGGTGAAGCATCTTTTAACGCTGGCAAGATCCAAGCTGGTGGCGAAGACTTTGCTCTTGATGTTGAAACTAAGGAACTCAGCATTAACGAGGACCGCAATGTGGATGTGAGTACCTATGCTGATGGTACAAAGAGCACTGATTGGGATCGTCAAACTTCATTGCTACGCCCTGATAGCCCTTACACATTTGTCATCATCAGCGATGCAAATCCAAATCCCACTACCATTACTTCGGCTACCCCGGCTACTGCTTCCTGAGCACCATAATCTAGCTATGGGTACTCACCATGCTGGTTCTCATCAGAAATGAACTTGCCGCCAGCTCTAGCATTAGACGCTGGCGGCAATATTAGATTAGCAATGCAGTGACTAAATATTGGTTCCAAGTTCGATGCCCAACCCGGGAACAGAATTAATCAAATCTCGGGTGTATTCTTCTTTTGCATCTAGGAATAGCTCATC
>JBHACV010000179.1:0-3596 GCA_041854705.1 Corynebacterium sp. | reverse complement strand
ATGATGAATATTCCTGCAGAAAGAAATTTGGATCGTTTTTTGCGTTTCATGATGAAGTCCTTGGTTCTTCAGGTGGGCGGGCATCATTGAAGACTGGTAAAGGAATGGATGTGTGTTGTGGTGCAATAATAGTACGTTGTAGGAGGATGAAGTGGTTGTATTTAATCTGATAGAGATCGAATACTGTTTTTGATTGAAAATCTATGACTTGTGCTGCCACAGGGGCGCTGAATGTTGAGAGGATGTGAGCTAGGGTGTAGTCTGGTTCATTGATTAGCACATCAGATTCAGTGTGCTCATTAATAGCCTCTTGGGGAAAAATATCCTGAAGATCACTAAAAAGACGACTTGGATCAATTGGACCGGCTACCTGAAATACCGAAGCTACTGCCGTAGGAGCGAACTTATCACTAGTCGCTTTACTGACAAAAATGATACAGTTATCAGCACCTGTGGTAATCATCTCAAATAACGCAGCAGTATCATTATTGTTATGTGATACTTGCTTCCATCCCACAGGGAACTGCCAAAGGCTTTCGGGTGTAATCATCTCTGCAACATCAAACTGAATACACTGGCAACCTATATGCGCTAGCCGCGAGAACAAGTCACTGTTTGTTATTTCGCTGCCCATTGGATCCCCTTTGTCACAATAAACCCAACACCTGCCCCAATAAGGAAACCAGCAACAGTGCCAGCTCCTGGTATTACACTTCCTATCGCCGCTCCGGCTTTTGCTCCTAGGGCTACCCCTGCCGCTGCTCCAGCTGCATTAGACCCAACTGCAAGTGCAGGGTTTACGCCTTGTTTAATATCTGCTGCAGAGCCAAGCACGGCTCCGACTGCGGGTAAACCTCTGCCAAGCGCTTTAGGTGCCTTAGTCCAATCTACTTTTTTAGCGGTGTCTACCACCGTCGATGGTATGTTTTTCGCCTCTTTTGCTGCAAGATCAATGGGCACTTGTAAGTAGCGTTCCAACGCGGGCAGTAGTAAATCAAAAGTCTTGGGTGTGAAATGGTCTTTAAATGCTTGAAAGTCGCCTTTGAAGATGTACTTGAAGATAAACCCAGTAAAATCTTCTACCATCTTTTGAATGAGATCTTGTACTTTCTTGCTGCGTTCTGCTGCATCAAGATCCCATTGTTTAATGAGGTCTAGGATGTCTCGTATTCCACTAGCCAACTCACGTAGTTTGTCTGCTAGTTTGATGCATTCCTGTTTCCAGTTCTCACACTGTGTATCTATGGCTGTTACTAGGCGCATACCGTGGACTTCGTCGGCACCAGCGAGGGGAGTGAGTTTTGCGCCATAAGATTCAACATGATCGGCAATGTCCTCAATCGTACTGGCTGCATGGGTTAAGCAACTTTCTGTTACTTGCCATGAATCACTTGTTCCTGCGCCACCACCAAATTCAGCTGCACCAGTGTGATATGAGGTGTGAATAGCTCCGACTTCACCAACCCTAGAATCAACAAAACCACCGAGGGTGATCTTAATATTTGCAGCAGTGGTCAGATCGGCATTCCATGTTGCTAATGCTTCAGCATGGGCTACTTCGCAGGACGTGAGATGGGTTTGTGCTGCAGTAATCGCTACAGGATTGCCGCTTGCTATGGCCGCACCAAGAGATATTTCCGCCGCATTGACTGCATCAACTGCAAGATTGACGGCGGTATGATGTCCGATTGCAACCCCAATCAGGGTATCCATCTCAGATTTGATCTGCGCATAATCTTGTGAGTAGCCGTTAATTGCTTGACCGTTTGATCGCACTGCTTGTGCAGCGGAACCCACTCGTGAAGCATAAACAACGTTGGTTAATTCAGAAAGCCCTTCTCCTTCACTGCCGAGATAGCCGCTGAAGTCCACGGCTGCAAGGTTGTCATGTTCGTCTTGTAGTCCACGTGCGGATCTCAGCCAATCGGTTTCAGTGTCTTCAATGAGTCCTAAATCGCCACCAATATGAAAATCTGTTGCTTCAAAAACGCTAAAGCAGGGTAAATGAATAACAGGCATGCAGTCTCCAAGGTTATATCTGCTACCACGCCATCGACGGTAGCAATAACTTCTTTAATGAAGAACCCACACTAGCTAAATGAAGTTATCAATACTAGTACTTAGTGTAAGAGTAGAATTTCCTGAATATGAGAATGGTTAAACGTAGTTTAATATTGGCCGCGACACATTTAAATAATAACTACATAATAGTTTCTATATAGCTAACACTTAATGCTTATGGGCCTCTGCTGTCACCCTATCTGATTACCGGTAATAAAATTCCTCCAGGCCACTGTCCCTAATGCTGCAAAATCTAGTTGGGTATTAACGGTAAAATCAGCGCAGAACGTTTCAAAACATCCTTACTTAAATGCTTCATTTTAACAGGGGTATTACGGGGGTGGAATTCTAAGATTAGTGGAAGTGCACTTGCTATTCGGGAGGTGAAAGATTGTTGTCAAGAGGTTTGCTGGCGCACCTTGTGGCAATCGAACCGCTATGGTGGTGACCATGAGCTTTTATGACATTGGCGTGAGGTTAAATGATGGTCGCGAAACCACTATGCGTGATTGGGAAGGCCATTTGCTGATGGTGGTGAATACCGCGTCGCAATGCGGTTACACTCCGCAGCTGGAAACGCTTGAAGAACTGTTTCAGGATTATCTACACCGGGGACTTTTCATTATTGCCGTGCCGTGTAATCAGTTTGCCGAAGAGGAACCGCTTAGTGATAAACAGATCGCTGGGACTTATCCGGTTTCTTTCCCTATTCTGGCAAAAACAGATGTCAATGGTCCCAATCAGCATCCACTTTATGCTTTTCTTAAAGGGGATGGGCCAGATATTGAGTGGAACTTTGAGAAGTTCTTAGTCTCGCCTAGTGGTGAGATAGTGGGGAGGTTTGCTCCCGGTATGGAGCCCGATGAGATGCCAATCATTGAAGTAATCGAAGAGTATCTTCCCATCTAATTGGCAAGCCTTAGATAGCTAGATCACACTCGTTTGTGGGTGCTAGGTTGTGGTGCATGACAATTTCTGGGATCCCACTACATCCACTCATTGTTCATTTGGCGGTTGTAGCAGTACCGGTGGCGGCACTCGCTGCTATCCTGATTACGCTCGTGCCCAAAATGGCACAACGATGGGCGCTTCCCACCGCAATCGCAGCAGTAATTGGTGCGGTTGCTGCGGCGGTGGCGTCGTCGACAGGCGAGGCACTGGCGGAGCTGAAGGGCATGGATGAACATGCCGAGCCACTGATGGAACATGCGCAATACGGTGAAGGGGCTGTTATGTGCGCGATGATTCTGGCCGGTTTGTTGGTAGTATATTGGCTCTCGGTGTTCAAGCCGCAGTGGTTTAAGGTAAAAGCGCTGGTTATTGTGCTGCGAATTATCATTATTTTGGCCGCCATCGCAGCTTTTGGATCGATTTTCCTCGCAGGGCACGAAGGTGCCGCGCTGGTATGGCTGGAGGATTAAGGTGCATCCACAGGAATATCACACAGATTCCGCCAGTAAGCTCAATTGGTTGCGTGCAGGAGTACTCGGCGCTAACGATGGCATTGTTTCAGTTTCCTGCTTGCTACTTGGTGT
>JBHACV010000178.1:0-2852 GCA_041854705.1 Corynebacterium sp. | reverse complement strand
GGGGTAAACCTTTTCCTGGTTGTCATGATGTAGAACTTCCCTTTCTTCGCGGGACCTTACCCGCTTAATCGGGTGTCCACTACTCGAGGGTAACCCCATAAATGCGGAAGAATCAGGGTGGATTGCCCCACAATATTCCCAGCCAAAAGCCAGAAAGGAAAGCTAAAATTAATCATGTGGCGGGTGTAGCTCAAAGAGTGACTAAATAGAAAGCGTCACCAGGCAGAGCTGTCAAAGTCTTGAAGACGACAACACGGTCTCGGTTCGAATCCGAGCACCCGCCACGTCTACATCGATGACATACTTTAATCTTGAATACCTGACTATCAACACCCAAGTCCTGATCTTGGAATGGCAACTGCGCATGGTTATGCTCATTTGTTGTGGTTTATCGCTCACCCCTCACACCAATGGAAATTCTCGTACCATTTCCTGTAACCGCATCACTTGCCGAGGAATGAATTCTGCGATGGTTAACCCAACTACATCAGCTGCCGAATTTATCTCGTTTACTAATTTGCGCACTTCAGCAATGCTCATGCCATCGGGTTCCATGCCAAGTCCGAACACGATCTCATTACTATCCACAACGTCTACATCAAGGTGGATCGCAACCTTTGTACAACCGGTACTGGCTAGCCATCCCATCAATGCTTTACTATTTTCCCGCAGGTCAGCTGGGCTAAAAGCAGTAATCCCCCACTGCTCCAAGTTGGGATAAGCATCTTCGGTCCACGCATGTAATCCAGCAATTGCAATCTTATGTGGTGCAATGACTGCTGGTAAGAGTGTCTGGATGTCTGGATCGCCGTGGCCGGTAAGCACAGAAACTGCCATTGCATGATGCCCCGGATAATGAGTCTCTGGGGTGTCCACGTCTGGGTGGGCGTCAATCCAGATCACCGCCAAGTCTTCCCCATAGCGCTTGGCAAGTGCACTAAATGGAGCGATGCTGGTCGAGCATTCTCCACCAAGAGTAAGGATTCGCTCTGGTGAATATTCAGCAATGATATCTAAGGCTGTTACCAGTTGGGAGACCACCGCATCTTTGGCTTCGATGCCATCTTGTTCTGCGGTACCAACGTCGGAAAGCTCAGTTGGTACGGTGACGGTTGGACCATCGTGAGGTGGTAAAACCGCTGCAAGTACTGTAGAACCGACTACGTATCCACGACGTGCCATTGGAAGTGGAAACTCTGGCATTAATGCACTGACCACCGTCGATCCGGCGCCTTGCCATTGCGGCCAGATGAGCCGTAAATGTTTTTCGGACATGATTCGACCTTTCCCTGATCCTAGATATCACTTCCCAGAATAGGGATTGTGGTTCATAAACGCTGGGAACATGAACTGCAGTGCCATCAGCTCGGTGAGTTTCACTAGTACATGGCGCACTAATCTTGCTGTCGTGCCTGTTCGCAGTATGAAAGTCGAAGTAGACGAAGACCCCAAAGCCCTTATATTTAGGGCTGCCCAAGTGTAAAATAGTGGCATTCATCGGCATTGCAATAGCAAAATAATTTTCTGATTTATCTCAAACCAACTACACCGAAAGTTACCTACACGCTGCATTTTAGGAGGGATCAATGACGACTGTTGATGTCAGTGTTCCTGTCCTCAAGTGGGCCCAACACCGAAGTGGACGGCCTGATACTGCTATGTCTGAAAAGTTCAAAGCATGGCACCAATGGCTTAATGAGGAGAAGAAGCCTACATTCGCACAGGTTGAAGCCATAGCACGCTACACACATGTCCCTGTGGGTTATTTTTTCCTTTCTGAACCCCCAGTTGAGGAACTTCCTATTCCTGACTTCCGAGTTGGGCGCGGCGAACAGGCAGCGTTCAGCGATGATCTTTTGGAAACGCTGTATCTTAACCAGCGTCGCCAAGCTTGGTATGAGGATTACATTAGCGAACTAAGCGGTGTACAACCACTTCCTTTCGTGGGAAGCGCCAAAGATTCTTCTGTTACAGAAGCTGCTGTTTTAATCACTAATACACTTGGTTATGGCGTTGCCAAACGAAAAGGACTGGGTAGCGCTACAGCGGCCCGCAGCTATCTTATGGCTCGTTTTGAGGAACTTGGCGGGCTTGTTGTTATCAATTCCATGGTGAAAAACGACACGCATCGAATGCTCAGTATTGAAGAATTTAGAGGTTTTACTCTGCATTCCAACATCGCACCATTGGTTTTTGTCAATGGTAGTGATACTCAAAACGGTCAAGTGTTTTCTTTGCTCCATGAGTTTGCGCATGTCTGGCGTGGGGAATCTGGGATCAGCGCTGGTGGCGATCCGCTACTTGAGCGAGTAAATACTGTAGAGCAGTGGTGTGATGCAGTTGCCGCTGAGATAGCTGTCCCCCTCTCTGATTTACAAGAGAATTTCAATGACTCTGGGGAGCTCACACCCGAACTGGATCGTCTTAGTGAACGCTATCTTTGTTCTACCTTGGTAATCTTATTGCGACTACGCAACACTGGGCTTATCCCAAACGCTGATTTCAATGATCTTTATGAAGCTGAGGTCAAGCGCCTCAAGAAGATAATTGAAAAGAACAAAAAGAAAAATGGTGGCGATTTCTACAATAATCAGCCATTCCGCATTGGAGAAACCCTAAGCCGCGCCATTATTCGTGATACAAACCTTGGAACTACATCCATGACTGAGGCATTACGATTACTTGGTTTTAAAAGCGTGTCCGTATTCGACACATATGCTCATAGGCTTGAAGAGATGTAAATGTATTTATTTGATTCCAACGTTTTCATCAATGCTTCTCGGCTCTATTACGCACCAGACATCGCCCCATCGTTTTGGGAATGGTTGAAACGACAGCATGAAATCGGAAAT
>JBHACV010000177.1:0-3462 GCA_041854705.1 Corynebacterium sp. | reverse complement strand
GTTTCTGCTCATGGTCGTGGCGATCGTGCGAGAATCGGCCCTAGGCGCCTTGACAGTTTCTTTTCGAGTGATAACCAAGCTGCAGTGTCTGTGTAGTTCTTTCATGTTGAGAGTGTTTTACTGCATCGTTGCACCATCCACTCCAGGTGCGTGTGCGTGGTGCGAATGACTTTATGATGAAGTAGATCTACTTTATAGACGACATTTTGTGTTGGTGGGTTTATGGGATTGCTCTTTGGGGAGAGGCTTCTTTCTTGACAGACACACAAGGTACAACATTTCCTCTTGTTGTTTAAGGACAGGTCAGGTGCTATTCGACGCAGTATCATTGCGCTCAATTTTGTAGGCTGGAGCTTACCCAAATCCTTGGCCCGAGATTAACCTAACATTCAAGGACAAGCAGTGGGGTGATCTGTGCAAAGTATGAAGGAGATACATGATGAATTGGGCAGCTGACGACGCGGGCGTGGTGTGCCTACCAGATGGTCGCCTGATTCGTGGCACGGGTGTGCGTCGGGCCCGCGGCCAAGCCCCAGTTCCTGAGTTTGCCGTTTATTTTCTGGGTCGTGACCCGCGCATTAGCAACTGGCCTTCTCGGTGGGTCAAGTGGCCGGACTTCCGGCTGCCCGCCTCCACAGAAGATGCTGTAGATGCGCTCAGGGAAGCGCACACACAGGCTACATCCAAGCGGGTGGAGATTGCGTGTGGGAGTGGGATAGGTAGAACTGGGACTGCTCTCGCAGTACTGGCTGTCATGAGTGGTGTCCCCGCTGGTGCCGCAGTGGAGTGGGTGCGTGCAAGCTATCATCCCCGTGCAGTTGAGACTCGTCGCCAACGTGTTTGGATCGCTACTGTCGCATCATCCCTCTCCGAACACTAAGTAGTTACCCCTCGTATCTGCTTGAGTGTGCGCATCATGCAGGCTGAGCGTGTATTGCTGATGCCGAACTCGCTGAACGAGTTGATTCGGCGATGCGAGTCGCGCCTTACCAGTTCCTCGGCAGGTATCAAGTCCCTGCTCTTAATGGTCTTATGCAGATTTCCACGAGAACCACTGTCGAAAAAGATTAAAGTGCTCATGACGTGATTGTCATTCTTGGGGGTAATAAAACAGTTTGACGCCACTGGTGGTAATGGCGTTGTAACCTTGGCGTTGTACCAAGAAAAAGAGTTCAAACTTAAAGGTCGTTGTCTATACCTCGACATGATGGCATACATGTTGTGGGAAGTTTTCACCAAGGAGAATTTTTTATGTTGTTAGATCCTTGATTGGCCAACTGAAGGAGAACTCAGCCATGGGGTATACAGCCTGATGGGCGGCAGCACACCAAATGGTCAGGCATCTGTTAGGTGGGTGCCCGTGGCTTGCTCTAGATGTTTCACCAGAAAACTCGACTTCTTATTCTGACTTCTCCCCAACATTAGAAGGCAATATCATGACTAAACTGCGGCTTGTCCTCTTAGTTTGGCTGTGCTTCGCCGTCATGATGACGCTCTACTATGTTGTTCTGCGCGAGCATGTGCTGCATCTAGCTCAAGTGAAGCCAGAGGCTTTCGTTGCTGTGGCGCTGTTGGTCGTCACGCTGCTAAGCGGACTGGTTGTTCTTGTAGCTGGGATCGTCTGGCTTATTGTCCACCGCGGCCGGAACGTAATTGGCGGCGCTGGTGTTCTCACCCTCGGATCAGGTGCTCTGCTGATCCTAATGATCGTGCTATCGCAGGTAACGGCATACACGCCGTATATCGACGGCTCGAACTCGATCTCTGAACTGCGCCGCATCGAGGTAAACGGACGCCATGAATGGCTCTCCATCCGTGGTAAAAATCGGAACAATCCTGTCCTATTGTTCCTGTCTGGTGGGCCGGGTGGCTCGCAGCTTGTTACAGCTCGGCATTACTTTGCTGCGCTTGAGAAGGACTACACGGTTGTAACATGGGAGCAACCAGGTGCAGGTAAATCATACTGGACTATTAAGCCTGAGCAGATCACCCTCGACACCTATCTAGACGACGGTGAAGCAGTAACCCGCTACTTGACCGACGAATTCAATCAGGACAGTATCTGGATGATGGGCGAGTCATGGGGATCCGCACTCGGGTTGATGATGATCCAAAAACAACCAGAGCTGTATCGCGGCTTCATTGGCACCGGCCAGATGGTGTCATTCCTCGACACCGAGATTATTGACTACAATCTAGCGATTTCCGACCTGCGATCAATTGGCGACCATGCCGCAGCTGATCGGCTAGTGCAGCAGGGGCCACCGCCGTACACTTCCGACGTCGCGATCAAAACCAACGCATATCTGTCACCCCTCTATGGCACGATGGCCCGCACCGGCCAGCTAAACCCAACACCCTTTTCCACCATGGACGGCCCATATGGTGTTGAGTATGGGCTTGTTGATAAGTTCGCTTGGTTCTGGGGTCTGTATCGTACTTTCGACGCTTTTTATGCCGACCTATATCCAGTTGACCTGCGTAAAACTGCGGTTGACCTAGAGGTTCCTGTCTACATCTTCCACGGCGCTTATGACTACAATGCACCTAAAAGCCTAGTAGAGGATTACTACGAACAGCTCCAAGCCCCCACTAAGGAATTAATCTTCTTTGAGCACTCGGGGCATAACCCGTGGCAGACCGAGAACGAGCTTTTCCTCAGCGAACTGCGCAAGCGGTTCCGCTGATCCCCACTTCTAGAGCTGACACCGAGGCAGAGCATGCGCAGCGTCGTGCCGCGATTGTTGCAGCGGTGCAAAAGCTGGCGCAACCACAGCACCATTGATCCATTGTTTATTTAATGCTGGCACTCTCTTAGGCTGGGGAGATGGCTGAATTTGCCTCACCTAGCTGGAGGGAGTCTACATGCCGTAGGTATTAGCAAGTGCAATGCGGTGGGCGTCGAAAAGCGGTGTGAGGGCTGACACAATTCGGTTATTTGGGTTTTATTAAACTTGCTTGCTGGGTTTTTATAGGGTTTGCAGTAAATTAACCGAATTAAGTCTGTAGCCTTGACTGATTTTTTGGCTTATATAGGAGCGGGAACGACATAAGCGACATGCATGTCGTAAAAATAGTGGTGATTGCTCCTAGTGTGGGATTGTCCTCGATTATGTGATCCCTTGGCGGAACCATGTGAGTGGCGGAATTGATTTTTAGGGAAAAATAGTGCGATAAACTGGTAAAACAGTGGTCAAATCTCCGCGCGTTGATAACGCTATTCCGGTTGTGATCTGTTCGTACATTTGTATTGGCTGTGATTAAAACCCTTGAATTCGTGACAAAGCCCACCTAAGCTCGTCACCATCGGCCCGACGCGGTAGTTCCAGTATTCCAGCTGAGAAAGAAGAAGAATATGTCCCAACCCGCAATTTTGTCGCAGACAGCTTATGAACTTTTCATTGATGGCGCTTGGCGTCCTGCTAGCAATGGTGCCACCATCAAGACCTTCAATCCTGCGAC
>JBHACV010000176.1:0-2883 GCA_041854705.1 Corynebacterium sp. | reverse complement strand
GTGGAACGAATCACGGCTTCACCAAAGTCTCGGCTACCGTACGCCGACAGAGGTAGAAGCAGAGTTTTGGACTAGCAACCCAAATCACGAGAGAATAGAAATCAAGGCAAATGCCTAGGAACAAAACCCGGGGCACTTCATTGCGCTCATGCGCTATTGCAGGATCAGGGTGGCATTGCTGCTGTTGCCACAAAGTTGGATGGTTCGAATACCGCCGAGTTAGTAGAGATTCTGCATCTGCAGAGAGGTTCCACCTATTTTGAGCAGGGAGACTATAAAAAGGCACTGGAAACTTACGCATTGGTGGCCGATGGGAAAGTGGGGGCAGGTACCGATTTTCAGCGCAAGAACGCCGAAAATTATATTTCTAGCGTCCACAAAGCGATGGCCAAAGAAAAGTAGGATAACAAGTTCGATGGGTTGTTAGGGCGAACGAAAAAGCGAGAAAAATAATACATAAATAACACCTTCTTTTGGGGGTGAAAAGATTGCGACTTGAACCCTGAACTTTAACTTCAGGTTCTTATAAATATTTAAGAACGTTTTGCTGTGAGTTTCCGTAGTGATTTTCCCTTGTCAAGCCGATTTTGATCAAGGTTTAATCTTGAAATGTGTCAATAGTGATGTTTCTGTAATGAATTTTTCTGGGATTTAGATTACTGGATTTCCGCATCTACCTTTGAAAATGCTGGGGTGGAAAATGTTGATTGTGATAGCTGACTTATTATGGGATGTGGATTGTTGATGGGGGCACAAAACATCTATCTGACACCCGTCATCTTGTGATTAAGATCACATTTTAATGGGCATGGGGCTGGAGCTGGGAATATGCAAAGAGGCAAAAATGTCGGCGTTACAACTTTGTTATTTTTCGAGTGGTGAAACGTCAACATGTGGGGTGTAGGAGCTTTGCCATCTGGGAGTTTCATGGTTGTAACTACTATATATAGGGTCGGTTGCGGGAATTGACCACAACGTATAGTGTCGTTTTTGTCGCCGCCGAAAGGTTAAACATCACACCAAGGGGTTGGGTGTAGCGAGCAGGGGCGGCAGATGAACTGAAACTTGTCCCAACGGTCGTTTTTTCGATCGTATGTCTCATAAGGAACTTCGAGCCATGTCTATTACACTCTTCACGAAGCCAGCCTGTATGCAGTGCAATGCCACCAAGAAGGCGCTCGATCGTGCCGGTTTGAGCTACCAACTTGTAGACATTAGCTTGGACGAGGAAGCCCGAAACTATGTCATGGGATTGGGGTATTTACAAGCACCAGTGGTGGAGGCTAATGGGGAACATTGGTCCGGCTTCCGCCCAGAGCGTATCAATGGGCTTGCCGCCCAAGTTGCCTAATAAAGACTTTCGACGTCGCCCTGTTAGGTGGGCGGCGTCTTTTGATTCACAATGCTTGTCGTCTATTTTTCCTCCGCCACTGAAAACACCCACCGATTCGTTAAAAAGCTGGGATTGCCAGCCAAACGCATTCCGCTAACCAAAATCGAGCCTGAGCTCATCGTTGATGAGCCGTATGTGTTGGTGTGCCCAACTTATGGTGGTGGGGCGTCGATAAGCGGGGCGACGAACACTAAGCCAGTGCCACCGCAAGTCATCAGATTTTTAAATAATGAGCACAACCGCAGCCTAATACGTGCCGTCATAGCTGGCGGAAACGCAAACTTTGGAACCGATTTTGGCAAGGCGGGTGACCTGATTGCCGCCAAATGCAAGGTTCCATACGTGTATCGTTTCGAGCTCATGGGGCTGCCGGAAGATGTAGAGACGGTGCGAGGCGGATTACTCGCCAATGCTAAACAATTAGGGCTCGACCCTTACGATCCATAACACAAAGGGAAATCACGTGACCACAACTTACGGAAAGTCTGTTGCCGAACCAGCCTCCGAACGGGAAAAGCTGGATTACCATGCGCTCAATGCACTACTAAACCTTTATGACGAAAACGGACAAATCCAGTTTGATAAGGACCGTGAGGCTGCTAATCAGTTCTTCCTGCAGCATGTGAACCAAAACACGGTTTTCTTCCACGATCTCGAAGAGAAGATGGAGTACTTGGTTGAGAATAAGTACTACGACCCTGAGGTTTTAGCTCGCTACGATTTTCCCTTTATCAAGGACCTGTTTAAGCAGGCTTATGCCCATAAATTCCGGTTCCGTACCTTCCTTGGGGCGTATAAATATTACACTTCCTACACCTTGAAGACTTTTGATGGTTCCCGCTATTTAGAGCGCTTCGAAGATCGCGTGTGCATGGTTGCCCTTGGGCTGGCTGATGGTGACCGTGACCTAGCTCGGCACCTAGTGGATGAGATTATTTCCGGTAGGTTCCAGCCTGCTACGCCTACTTTCCTCAACATGGGTAAAGCACAGCGTGGTGAGCCGGTATCGTGTTTCCTCTTGCGAATTGAAGACAATATGGAATCCATCGGGCGTTCCATTAACTCTGCTTTACAGTTGTCCAAACGTGGCGGGGGAGTGGCACTACTACTGAGCAATCTCCGCGAGGCAGGGGCACCAATTAAGCACATTGAGAATCAGTCCTCGGGAGTTATTCCCGTGATGAAGCTTTTGGAGGATTCTTTCTCTTATGCCAATCAGCTTGGCGCACGGCAAGGTGCTGGGGCAGTGTATCTCAATGCACACCACCCAGACATTCTCAATTTCTTAGACACCAAGCGGGAAAATGCTGACGAAAAAGTCCGAATTAAGACCCTGTCTTTGGGCGTAGTCATCCCCGATATTACTTTTGAACTGGCCAAAACCAATTCAGATATGTACTTGTTTAGCCCCTATGATGTTGAGCGTGTCTACGGCAAAGCTTTCGCTGATATTTCAGTAACCGAACATTACCAAGAAATGGTAGAAGACC
>JBHACV010000175.1:0-31359 GCA_041854705.1 Corynebacterium sp. | reverse complement strand
ATTAAGGTACTGACAGTTCAGGGAAGACGAGTCGGATTCTCCTATCCTGCAGTGGAAGGATGCAAGTAAGTCTTATCGACGATGACTGGCTCCATCCGGCCGAGACCAAGATCGAACAACTTGGTGTGGGCACCCAGATCCGCTCGATCAGCAGCAACAGCTACGGGTTGTCTCCAGCCTAACCTTCAGTGACGGTGATGCTCACCAATAGTCTGCGACCAGGTGAATTTTCTAGCCAGTACTCCCCAAGATCGTCCGAGACATTCTCTTGCCATAACGAGGCTCCCAATCTGACTGTTACGCATCCTCTTCTTCACAGGCTCCAGTGACATGCTGGTGGACCCACACCGAGGAGGAACCAACACCAATTTGCTATTCAGCCTCATTGACAGCATCACCACTGACCACTGTGTATTTGCAGAATCATGGCCTATGTACCATCCATGGTCCAGCCCCATGGCTGTTCGTGAATGGCCCAAGGCTCACATATTTACCAAGGGATACCAGTGCGGAGTTTCCAAAAAATGCCGTTGATGAGTTGGCGGTGATCCTGCCACTGAAGACCTCGCCCGTTCATCAGCAGCAACGATTCAATCTCTCTTCAGACCTATCTGCAAATTCTTCTCGTCCAAGCATAGAGAAAAATCCCAAACTCATTAACAACGAACACATCAAACAATCCCCACGCCCATACTTACAACCCCCTAATCATTTGATCCATCCTCCCCACTTTCCAAGGTGGGGCCTGTCAGATTCTCCCCCTATTGGGTCTAGACATTTGGGGGTGACATTTGCGACAACTCTTATTAATATAGGGGCACTAGTTAAGGGGGAGGCTCAAGTTGTTGTTGCTATTGCTAAACCTACAAAAACGCCTCACTACCCCATCACTATCAGCTGCTACCTAAAAGGCTGGGTCCTTAATAAAACCCAATCTCAACCCCATCACTAACTAAGAACTAACTGACAAGAATAATAAGGATACAGTTTTTCACTGCAGTCGCTGCACAGTTGGATCATCAACAACCTCTTTCAGGCCGCGCCCCTTTAATATAGTAAACATGATAGATCACAAGCTATCTTGAAACTTTCCAAGCAAAACTGCCAGTTCACACTGGAGCTTCACCTACTATGAGCCCAAAGCTCAACCACACTAAAAACCGTGACGTTCAGTGAGTGACAACTGCCACCCAGAATCTAGTGTGTTGCCACAGTTAGTTTTGTTAGGAGTTTTTCAGACAGATATACCTGCAATCTTCAAGGCATCTTGGCGGAAAGTCAGCCAACAATGGACTTGCACGAACGAGTCGGCCACCACAAACCACCATCACTATAAAGGCTTAGCTAGGGCCTTGTTGCTGATTAAAAAGGTGAACACTACCGCTAGCCCCACTCCAACCAAACTAGGTGATGAGTCCCTGACTAATGGCTTGTTTTCACTCATGCGGAATTCCATAGCAATTTTTTAAACACAAAAGGTGTGAATTCTTTATTGAACTCACACCTAAAATTTGTGCCCAGGGGGGGACTTGAACCCCCACGTCCTTGCGGACACTGGCACCTGAAGCCAGCGCGTCTGCCAATTCCGCCACCTGGGCTGGGTAATAAAGCATTCTGCTTTGAGACCAGACAAACATAGCATAAGCGGGCAGGATCCAGTCAAATCGCCTGCTTAATTCTGTCAATAAAAATCTCACATCATGGGCTAGTACCAAGGAAACTGCAATGCCAGATATAGGTCATGAGAGACAAAGTCCCTATACTGAGAGAATCACGTGTCCGATTATCGTTTTTCAGTACACTTTTAAGGAGGCAAAGCCACGATGTCATTCATGGGCAGAATCGCAAAGCTTGACAGTGCCATGCAACGCGGCTTGGACAACAGCTTTGCCTATGTCTTTGGCGGCCGAGTAGTTCCTGCTGAGATTGAGGAATTGCTGAAGCAAGAAGCCGAAGACAATGTGGTGCAGACTTATGAGGGCACCACTGAAGCGCCAAATTTGTTTAACGTCCGTGTAAGCACGAAGGACTTTGAGAATCTTTCCAGTGAAAATCCGCAGTTAGGCCAGGATTTTTCAGATCGACTAACACGGTATTTCCGCAATATGGGTTGGGTTACTCAAGCCCCAGTAATAGTCACCATTGAGCGTGATGAAGGACTGCGCACAGGCCAGTTGCGCGCAGCCAGTCTAGCTGAGGTAAACCCAAAGGTTGTTAGTGGTTTTGTGGGTCTAAAACCACCAGCAGCCGAGCCCATACCAAATGAAAGCGAGCCTGTTGTGAGCCATAGCCAACCAGCTACCAATTTATGGGGCGATTCGGAAGCGCCAGAAACTCACTATTCGCCGCCACAGTTACCCCCTAAATCGCAACCAGTGGTCAGCTTGTTACTCCAAGATGGATCTTCGCGAACTTATCACGTTGTTGAAGGGTCAAATATCATCGGCCGCGGCAATAATGCCGATTTCCGGCTCCCCGATACTGGGGTTTCGCGTCAGCATGCCGAGATCATTTGGAACGGTGCTGATGCAATCCTAGTGGATTTGCAGTCAACCAATGGCACCACAGTCAATGACAATCCCATTGACAACTGGTTATTAGCCGATGGTGATGTAATCACGGTTGGCCATTCCCACATTGAAGTTCGCATTATTACCTAAGGAGCATACGCCTCAATGGATTCCGCGATTCTGCTTGGACTACGCATTGGCCTGCTTGTGCTTCTGTGGCTGTTCATTCTTTTTGCGTTGAATGCAATGCGCAAGGATGCTCGCCTTGCCGCAAATCCCGTTGCCGTTTCCGGTGCCGCAAGCCCGCATGTGCCCGCTGCGCCGTCGCAAGGTGGTGTACCACGACAAATGACGGTGGTAGATGGGCCAATGACAGGTTCCCGCATGGATTTGGGTAACCTAACGCAAATAACCATTGGCCGAGCCCCTGACTGCGAATTTATCGTCACTGATGATTTCGCTTCTGGTCGACATGCACGCCTGTCGAAGCGCGGGTCCGAGTGGTATGTGGAAGACTTAGATTCGAGGAATGGCACTTTTGTCAATGAAGAACGCCTCGACGTTCCGCAACGGGTCGTCGCTGGCACCGATATTAAAATCGGCCAGACTGTGATTAGGTTGGTGGGCTGATGAGATTGAATTACGCCATTGGGTCAGACCGTGGCTTAGTCCGAAAGAATAACGAGGATTCGGCCTATGCTGGCCCGAACCTACTTGCGCTTGCCGACGGCATGGGTGGACATGCAGCTGGTGAAGTCGCATCCCAATTAATGATCGAGCACCTCGCAAATTTGGATGCAGATCCTGAGGACAATGACATGTTGGCATTGCTGGCTTCAGTAGCTGATGACGCCAATCTTGCCATTGCCAAAAGCATCAAAGAAGTGCCCGAAACCAGCGGCATGGGAACCACGCTGACTGCATTAATGTTCAATGGTGAGGAATTTGGACTTTGCCATGTTGGCGATTCCCGCGGCTATCGAATGCGGGATGGAGTACTCGAACGCATCACAGTTGACGATACCTACGTGCAATCGTTGGTTGATCGTGGGGAATTAAGCCCCGAGGATGTTTCCACGCACCCGCAGCGGTCCATGATTCTTAAGGCCTACACCGGCCGACCAGTGCAACCGACATTAAGTATTCTTGATACCCAAATTGGCGATCGGATCATGCTGTGCTCGGATGGATTATCCGACCCAGTTACCTCTGACACCATCGAAAGCACGCTGGCTGTGGGTACCCCACAAGAAGCGGTGGATCGACTTATTGAATTGGCATTGCGATCTGGTGGCCCAGATAATGTCACAGTCGTCGTTGCAGATATCGTCTCTGATGATACTGACCCTTCCCAGCTACCCACTATCCCCGTCCAAGTCGGCGCACTTGATGGCGAACAGCCTGATGACCCCCGCCCTGACACTGCCGCTGGCCGTGCCGCCATTGCATTATCCGACAAGCGACGCCAGCCAAAAGTCATTGAGCCGAATTTACAGCAGCCGCAAGCTGTTGCACCAGCAGAAAACGTCCAAAAGCACGCAAAGCCTAAGCGACGGCGAGGCGTATGGTTAGTAGTTTTTATCTTGGTGGTCTTGGCGGGTGCGGGGGGATTTTTCTATGTCAATAGCACGGTAAAAGAGCGCTATTTCATCGCTGCTACCGAGGAATCCACTCTAGTGGTCTATCAAGGAGTTAACTCCGAGATTCTCAGCGGATTATGGAAAACCCCATATCAAAAGGCTTGTTTAAATGAGGAAGGGAATCTCACCATGATTCCCTATGGCGAAGAGCAAAACTGCCATCTGTTTTCACTCAGTGATCTTAAAGCAACAGCACGAACTTCAGCGGTTTCCTTGCCTGGGGGTAGCTACGACCATGTTTTGAAAGAAATGCAGCAGCTTGCTGATGAACTTCTGCCAGTCTGTGTCACTCGAGAATCCACTGTTCCGAGCCCATCAGAACAACCAAGACCAACCTCCAGTACTCCGCTAAGTTCGACCAATATTGGTGATGGCAATCTTAATACCCCCGGTGTTACCTGTCGGGAGGTGTATGTCTCATGACAATTTGGCAACGTATCTCTGGCCGCCGAACGGAATTTGGACTGTTAATTGCAGCAGCGATAATTATCGCAGTAACTCTGCTTAATTTAAACGTTGCACTTGGCACATCCATGCAGTTCCTACAGGTCATTGGCGGATTTATTGGTGTATTCACCATCGCTCATCTCGCATTGTGTTTCTTTGCCCCCAAAGCGGACCAGATCATGCTGCCAGTGGCTGCCTTGGTCAATGGCCTTGGGTTAGCCATGATTTACCGACTCGACATCGCTGAAGAAACCAATATGGTCTCTCGGCAGATCATGTGGACCTTGATCGGTATCACCTTGATGGTGATCGTGCTAGCCCTACTCCGCGATCATCGAAATCTCACCCGATACTCCTACATCATGGGTTTGTTCGGATTGATTCTGCTGGCATTACCGCTAGTTTGGCCCTTTGGTGGAAGCACAGTCGCTGACGCTAAGATTTGGATTTCCCTCGGCCCATTTTCCTTGCAGCCGGGTGAGTTCTCCAAGATTCTTCTGCTACTGTTTTTCGCACAATTGCTCATCAATAAGCGAGCATTGTTCAACGTCGCTGGTTATCGTTTCCTAGGGCTGGAATTTCCCCGGGTACGTGACCTCGCGCCAATCCTAGGGGTCTGGGCAGTAGCAATTCTCATTATGGCCGGAGAAAACGACTTCGGTCCAGCACTATTACTTTTCAGTACCGTTTTAGGCATGTTATATCTGGCTACTGGCCGGGTGTCGTGGTTAATCATTGGTGCGATCCTAGTGGTTCTTGGTGGCACCGCGATTTATCAGATTTCCGATAAAATTCAAGCGCGGTTTTCTAACTTCCTCGACCCCATAGGCAATTATGATTCCACTGGATACCAGCTCTCCCAGGCGCTTTTTGGAATGAGCACGGGGGGTGTCACCGGTTCGGGGTTAGGCCAAGGGCATCCCTATATCGTTCCAGTGGCAGAATCCGACTTCATTTTGGCCGCTATTGGTGAGGAATTGGGTTTCGTGGGGCTCAGTGCCGTACTTATCCTATTCACCGTCTTTGTCACCCGCGGAATGCGCACCGCCATGATGTCTAAAGATTCTTATGGCAAGCTGGTAGCTTCGGGGTTGTCACTCACATTGGCCATTCAGGTCTTCGTGGTCACCGCTGGTATCTCGGCACTCATGCCTATGACAGGATTGACCACGCCGTTTATGTCCCAGGGTGGTTCTTCCCTAATGGCAAACTATATTTTGCTAGGAATCATCTTAAGAATCTCCAATTCCTCACGAATTGGACTGATCGCTCAGGAGGCGCAGGAATGAATCGATCGATTCGCAATGCAACCTGGTTTACCCTCATTTTAGCGATCGTTCTACTGGTGAACCTTACCATTGTGCAGGCATTTAAAGATGATGAATATGCCAAAAACCCATTAAATGCACGTGGCTTCATTGAGGCCAAGTCGCAACCACGGGGTCAGATATCTGCCGGTGGGTTGGTTCTGGCAGAATCTCACCTCGATGAAGATGGTTTTTATCAACGTAGCTATCCGCATGCGCCAGAAGCGTATGGTGCGGTCGAAGGATACCTGTCTGATATCTACGGAACTAGTGGCATTGAGTCCAGCTATAACGATGTGCTCAGTGGCAATGCCAATACCGCTAAGTTCTGGTGGAAAAACCTGATTTCTTCCGAAAAAGTGGTGGGTAATGTGGAACTCACTCTCATTCCTTCCGCCCAGGAAACTGCCTACAGTGCTCTAACTGATGCTGGTTATGAGGGTGCGGTGGTAGCAATGCGACCATCAACCGGCGAGATCCTAACAATGGCAGCAACACCGACCTACAACCCTGCATTGATCGTCGATAGTGACACTGCGGAAGCCACATGGCAGGAGCTTAACTCCGATCCAGGTAATCCGCTGCTCAACCATGCCACGCAGGAAATTTTGCCACCAGGTTCAACCTTTAAGGTGGTCACCACTGCTGCGGCACTCACTCAAGGTTATAACCCGAGTTCGCAGCTAACTGGTGAGCCACAGATTACGCTTCCAGGAACCACCACCACCCTAGAAAACTATGGTGGTCAGGTCTGTGCTGGTTCCTCGCGAGTCACCTTGCTCACTGCCTTCCAGTACTCCTGTAATACTGCCTTCGTAGAAATGTCGATTGGTGCTGGTTCGGATGCATTAAAGGAAGCTGCTAATGCCTTCGGCGTGACGGAAACCTATGACTTAGGGGTGCCCATGGCTCAAGGCACTATCGGCGATATTCCTGATGACGCAGCTTTAGGGCAATCGTCGATTGGTCAGCGGGATGTTGCCATGAGTGTGCTACAGAACGCTGTGGTGGCCTCCACCGTAGCTAATGGCGGGATTCGAATGGAACCTCATCTGGTCTCTCGGGTCGTTGCCAATGACTTGTCGGTGCTTTCCGAGACTAAACCTCGGGAACTATCCAATTCAATCAGCAGCGATACTGCTGCCACGCTCACGGAACTCATGCGGGCATCCGAACAGCATACTGCTGGCTATGCTGGTCAGAATATTGCATCAAAGACTGGTACCGCAGAACACGGTGAAGATTCACGAAATTCCAACCCACACGCATGGTATATCGCCTTTGCTCCTGGTGAAGACATTGCCGTTGCCGTTGTGGTCAAAAACGGTGGCGATCGGGGTCAAGCGGCCACCGGTGGCTCCGTTGCAGCTCCTATCGGCCGCTCCGTCATTTCCAGCATTCAGGCGTCCAATGCGCAAGGAGGTCAGTGATGAGTGAGCAAGATAAACTTCAAGAGCTCATCGGCCCAGACTACAAACTCAACTGGGTCGTAGGCCACGGCGGCATGTCCACGGTGTGGCTTGCCGACGACGTCCACAACGAGCGCGAGGTCGCTGTTAAAGTCCTGCGCCCGGAATTCTCGGATAACACAGAATTTTTATCCCGCTTCCGCAATGAAGCCTTGGCAAGCGAGCAGATTTTCTCAGAAAATGTCGTCCAAACCTACGACTATCGAGAACTAACCGATGAAGACACCGGTAGAATCTTCTGCTTCATCGTCATGGAATTCATCCGTGGTGAATCGCTTGCCGACCTTTTGGTACGTAAGGGCTCCCTGCCGGAAGATGAGGCACTAGATATCTTGGAACAAGCCGCTCACGGTTTGGCAGCTATCCATGAGATGGGACTGGTTCACCGCGATATCAAACCCGGAAACCTGCTCATTACGCAAAATAACAAGGTGAAAATCACCGACTTCGGTATTGCTAAAGCCGCCGAGTCAGTGCCCTTGACTAGGACCGGCATGGTGGTCGGTACCGCCCAATATGTTTCCCCGGAACAAGCACAAGGCAAGGAAGTTACCACTGCCACTGACGTCTACTCCTTAGGCGTCGTTGGCTATGAAATGCTTGCCGGAAAACGACCATTCACTGGTGACTCCACGGTATCAGTGGCGATTGCGCACATTAACCAAGCACCACCACCACTACCAACCTCAATCACCGCTGCTACCCGAGAGCTCATCGGAATTTCACTCCGCAAGGAACCAGAACATCGCTATGGCACTGGTGCTGAACTGGCCCATGCGGTAGCGATGGCACAGCAAGGCAAGCGGCCGCCGCAACCTAGCACGGTACCACTGGTACCTAATCTGGAACAGGAATCGAGCGCCACAGCTGCTACTTCCCAAATGGATCCAATGGAAGACATTGATGATCCGCAATACACCACCATAAGGTCTGCAACACCTACTGGTACTGGCTTAGCAGCAAGTGCTGCTGGTACTGGTTCGCGTCCAGCCCAAGCAGCCGCTGTTTCAGAAGTGATTCCGGCTACTTCTGCACCGAAGACTGGGCGGAAGAAAAGCTCTAACTTGGCCTGGGGAATTGGTGCCGCAGTTATCCTAGTGGCATTAGTGGGTGGATTACTCTATCTTCAGTCCACTGGACTTTTCGATTCCAGTGCTGATGAATCCTCATCAACACCAGCACCAGAAACAGTTACTATCACGCAACGGCAAACAGAGCCAAGGAGTACAACCCCCCAACAAACGCTGAACGTACCACTGGAGCCACAATACAACTCCACCCCAGAGCGCACTACCTATCAAAGCCCGCCCAATAATTTTGACACTTATGAGAATGAGCCAACACCAACTCTGTTGCTCCCTGATCCACCGACGGTAATCCCGAGTGCAACTCCGACTGTGGAAATTCCTGAACCAACCCAACCACAAACACAATCTGAGCCCAACAATCCAATCGACCAAGGAGAAACACAGTGAGAGAGCTGATCGCTAATCGCTACGAACTTGACTCCGTTGTTGGTACTGGTGGCATGTCAGTGGTCTATTCCGCCAAAGACAACCTGTTGGGCCGAGAAGTGGCCATCAAAATGTTGCGGGAAGACTTAGCCCAAGATACAAATTTTCGGCAGCGCTTCCGCAAAGAGGCTCAAAATGCTGGTCGGCTGAATCATCAGGCGATCGTTGCTGTTTACGACACCGGTGAGACACTTCGCGAAGGCATTTCCACTCCATATATCGTGATGGAACTGGTTAAGGGCCGAAACCTGCGCGATATTGTTCGTGATGGCGGCCCATTGGCCCCAGACGAGGCAGCCACCACACTGATTCCCGTCTGTGAAGCACTACAAGTCAGCCATGATGCTGGCATTATTCACCGAGACATCAAACCAGCGAATGTCATGATTACCAACACTGGTGTGGTCAAAATCATGGACTTCGGTATCGCTCGGGCGCTTGACGACGCCACCTCGGCGATGACACAAACCTCAGCGGTTATCGGTACCGCACAATACCTCTCACCAGAACAAGCCCGAGGAAAACCAGTAGACGGGCGATCCGATATTTATTCCCTCGGCTGTGTGATGTATGAGATCCTCACTGGCCGACCTCCCTTTGAAGGTGATACTCCGTTTTCGGTTGCTTACCAGCATGTTCAGGAAGATCCAACACCGCCTTCAGAGTTAATACCTGACCTTTCTCCCACCGCAGCCTTGAATGTGGATGCGGTGGTGCTTACTGCTATGGCCAAGCACCCTGGCGATCGGTATCAATCCGCTGTGGAAATGGCGGCCGATCTGCAACGCCTCGAGCGCAATGCAGTGACCATGGCGGCTCGACAGTATGTCGATCCATCCGAGTTGGATGAGGAGGAAGCTCCCACTACCACAATGGATGCTGCGGAGACTTCAATAGTGCCAGTTGTTGGGGCTGCGGCTACTGGCGCTGGGATGATGGCGGCGACTCAGGCTGCCACCCCGCCGACCTCTGTGGAACCAGCACATACTGCTACACCGGAATATTACGAGGGCGATGAGTCCGACTATGACGACTATGATCACCCTCAAGAACAGAAACGCTCGAAGCGATTTAAGGTAATTGCAGGCACAGCTGCTGCCGCAGCATTAGTGCTGGCAGGTGCATTTACCTATGATTACTTCACTTCAGATTTGAGCAGCATGCTGGGGATTTCCCGGGAGGTCGTCACTGTTCCTGATCTCACTGGTAAAACCCAAGATGAAGCGGTATCTGAACTTGAAAAACTTGACTTGAAGGTAGAGGTTTCTGAAGAAGCCAGCCCAGATGTTGAAAAGGGCTATGTGGTACGCACTGATCCGACCGCAAATTCCTCGGTTCAATCTGGTTCCACCATCAAGCTCACCATTTCTGCCGGAAAAGAAATCACCGAAGTTCCCGATCTCGCTGGCAAAACCACCGCCCAAGCATCAACACTACTGAAACGTGCCGGTTTGGAATTGGATTCAGTAGTACGTGAGGAAGCTTCTGATTCAGTAGAAGAAGGAAAAATCATGGAACAAACTCCTTCTGCTGGTTCCCAGGTATCAAAGGGATCAAAGGTGACCATTACAGTTTCTACTGGTCAAGCCACCCAGCGGGTCCCAGTACTAACCGGAATGAAGTGGTCACAGGCAGAAGGTAACCTCACAGACCTCGGCTTCCAACCGATCGTGGAAACAGTCGATAGTGCACAACCAGAAGGTACGGTTGTTTCTGTCGAAGGTGAAGGCACCGAAATGCCAGGCAAGTCCGAAATTAGAGTGCAGGTTTCCAATGGTCAGATGATTACCATGCCAACAATCACAGACATGAGCATAGAAGAGGCAATTTCCGTACTGCAAAGTGCTGGCTGGAAGGGTTCTCGGTCCAATATCTCAGTTGGTGAAACCATTAAGACTGGTTCACTGGTCAATGGTGGCAGAATTGCTTCCCAAACTCCAAGCGCTGGCGGGGAGGTACGCAAGGATGGTTCAATCACAGTCCAGCTATGGGAGTTCGACATCTCGGCACTTGGCCAATAACATTATCCCCACTGCTGTTACGTCAATCTAAAGGTGTGAAAGATGCCAAAGTCTAAAATTACACAAGGTTCACTGCCGGTAACATCTGCTTCTGGCACTAACCGCACCCCTGTAAAAATCAATTCTTCCGGCACCCCAATGTGGTACAAGGTCATCATGTTTGGCCTCATGCTCGCTGGACTGGCTTGGTTGATTGTCAATTATCTCGCTGGCCCCAGCATCGCATTCATGCGCGACCTCGGACCTTGGAACTACGGTATTGGCTTTGGTCTGTTTATCGTCGGCCTGCTTATGACCATGGGTTGGCGTTAACGTCCCTGTTAACAAGACCTAGTCGCTGTGAGTTTTTCACAGCGACTTTTTGTTGTTTCGGAGCAGGATTAAAAGGGTTTTCGATTTTAGCTAACAGGATGGGTCGCTATAAGTTCCCACAAATACAGTCTGGAGGCTGGTGGTCCTTTGCCAAATTATTTGCGTCACCAAGAAGGACTTGTTTCGCCGAATTTGCAAGGTATGTTTGCAGTTTTTATTGGTGGTTGACTATCGCAATTCCACAGGCTGTAATGCAAATATTCCTTGTGACAAGTATGTCTCTATCTAATGCATACCGTTCGTTTTTGAGACCCTAGGTAAAAAATCTGATAAAGATATCTAGGGCATAAAATCTGGGTTGGTCCCAGTAGTGTTGTGGTAGCCTGTGCCTATATAACAAAGAAAGGAGAAGACAATGCACATGAGTAAGGCAGCTGCTCGCGAACGACTGCGTAAACGTTTATTGCTTTCAGGTGTGACTGATGAAGAGCTGTCACATGCTGCTCTCATGTCTCTCCTAGCCAATCTCCCTGAAGGGGATACCGGACTAACTTCTGATGCCGCCCTAACTATCGCAGTGCAAGAAGTTCGTGCACTGCGCAACAACGATTCTGTGAGTTATCCTTTACCATCCAACCTATAGTGAGAGGATGCGGGGTGGCAGATCATGACAAACTTCGAATAGTTGTTGATACCAATGTGTGTATTCAGTGGTTATTAGCACGAGATCGAAGTGATTCGATTCTAACTGCTTGCTTGAAAGGTCACTTTCAACTTCTTTACTCCACGTGGTTACTTAAAGAACTTGCCGAGGTAATCCAACGCCCCAAATTCAGGAAATGGTTCACTCAAGATCAAGGCGAGGAGCTTATTGATCTGATGATCATTGCAGGAGAAGAAATTGAGCAAAGGGTGACAGAGGAACTACCTCGTGTCTGTCGGGATCCGAACGATAACTTCTTGTTCGCCATGTACGAAGATGGGCAAGCGGATTTAATTGTCAGTGGCGATAAGGATGTCCTCTCGGTCGTATTACCTGGAGTAACGGTCGTGGATCCAGCAACTGCGAAAACACGACTGTCTTCCAAACATGAGTGGGGAACATACCTCTTACCTGAATCAGTCCCTGGAACCGCTAGAAAAACCATTGCGGTAGCTGGAAACTCTAAACTCTTTGATTCGCTTGAGTTGTTTCTAGCGTGCCTTGAAGAAATAAAACGCGGTAAATTTGATGCAACACAGCTAAGCATGGTTACAGCTCCCTGCACCTTAAAAGGTTGGCGGAAAAACCTTGACCAGGTTCAACAGCTCATTGATCACCGTGGATTTAGCACGCAACCAATTTACATATCACCAGATATAGCCTGCATCAAGCTTGTGCCAGATGTAGGAGAGGTTGTGGTAGTAGTGCAATCACCACAAAACCTCACCGATATCGTGCTAATTACCTTTGAACGATGCATGGATCTTTTCGTCAATGGGGTGGATCCACTTGGAGTTGACGGTTGGCGTGCACACAGCATCGGGATGCGCCCCTTACAGGCGAACGAACTTCGACCTGCCAGCGATCCTGTACGCCAGCGGGAGGCAGCACGGCTGAGAAAACTATGGGAATGAGTCCTTCAGAGTGAGCCAGCAGAACATATCTTTACAACGTTTCTTCATTGTTGGGCTTCCCCCTAGAAAGTAGAAGACATTTTCCGCAGCTAGGGTGACATGATCGCGGGTTACCTCACATATCTTCAGGTTCGACACTAGTTAATTGGACTAATAACATCAGCAGTATTGGTAATAACTGCCCAAGCCTGACAATACGACAAATAATATCAGTAATAGTGCTTCTCGCGGAATAACACAGGGAACACCCTGGTCTTTTAGTCGGCTTAGAGCACCCATCCAAACCATCACTACCAAGAAACTCACATGTCTACAACGCTGGCTAAAACAGCCGAACAATCACTACTTACCTGTGAAAACAATTCACAACACAGTCCACAGTTTTTCCCAAAAACACCAACAGTCACCCTAGTTTTCCACATTAATCCACAGCGTTTTAAGCCAAGTTATCCACAGGTTGTGAAAAAATATGTGGAAGCATTTGTGAAGTAACGTTTTACACAAGCTGTGGATAGTTTTTCGTCGAGTTATCAACATAGTCATATGTTCGATTGTCATACTAGCTGCCCGGGTTTAAGTGGGATTTTCACAGTATGCTTAGCCTTTTTAAATATGAACTACATTCTTGTAATTTTCCACAGTGTGGATAACTTCTGTGGAAAACTTTAGTTGTGGAAAAATTCCCTAGGTAGCACACACCCATGTGCATAATCAGCTGGAAAGTTATCCACAGGGTATAGAAAAATCCCCATCGGTGGATGAAACTCACCGATGGGGATAAAAACTGGGGAGAAATTACTCCTTGATTTCCACAGACTCGATCACAACTGGCTCAACCGGGCGATCCATCCGGTCGGTGCCGGTGGTTGCAATGGACTGCACAACCTTCTGCGAATCGGGGTCGGTGACCTCACCGAAGATGGTGTGTGCATTATTCAAGTGCGGCGTAGGAGCTACGGTGATGAAAAACTGTGAACCATTGGTGCCTGGGCCAGCATTAGCCATAGCCAACAAGAAAGGACGATCAAACCGCAGCTCTGGATGGAACTCGTCAGCAAAGCGGTAACCTGGACCACCCATGCCAGTGCCGGTGGGGTCACCACCTTGGATCATGAAACCAGAGATGACGCGGTGGAAAATTGCGCCATCATAGAAAGGACCTTCATTGGTACCAGCTGCATTGTTTTCGGTGTAGGGTGCGGTGCCGTTGGCTAGGCCGATGAAGTTTTCCACAGTCTTCGGAGCATGGTTTCCGAAAAGTTCGATCTCAATATCGCCGTGGTTGGTGTGCAAAATTGCCGTGGCAGTCTTTAAACTCATGTGCTTCATATAAGCATGAAAACTCAAACACCGCTAGGCTTAGGTCTAAACTAATCCCAATGTTTCCTAGGAGCGAACATGAATCTTGGTACCGCCAAAATGGCGTTGGGCGTCGCAAAGAAGGCATACGGTAGTTATGCTGACTACCGTGACCGCAAAGCTGTAGAAGCATATGAGGCACTGCTAGATGCTGCTAATAATTATGATCTCAAAGCACGTCTCGACGACTCTACCCAGCGTTTCAATACACTGTCTGAGAAAGCTTTGAAGCGTTTCGACGACATCCGCGCCGAGATCGACTTCGACCGAGCTGCTTCGGCCGCCACAACCAAACTGGCAGACCTCAGTGAAACTGCACAAGCAAAAACCGCCGAACTGAAGAAACGCCAAAAGCAGAAGATCAAAGCAGCTCAAAAGCAAGCCAAGAAGAAAAGCTCAAAGAAGACTGGAAAGAAGGCCCTCACCTTTGGTGCAGTTGCTGTCTTCACTGCAATCATCGGTGGGGCGGCTTATTATTTCCTTGGTCAGGGCGATAAAAAGAAGAAGTACGGCACCGTACCTCCAGCAGTCGAAGACTACGAAGGCTCACGGCTTGTCTATTCCACCGCAACTGGTGCCGAAGAACCTGCGGTACGAGACGAAGAGCTACTGAATTCCCTAGAAGAACAGCTCGCCGCCCACGAAGCTGAACAACTCGCGGCGGAAGCAAAGTCCGAAGAAGAACTCACAGCAGAAACAAAAGCTGAAGAGGAGGCAAAAGCCGCTGAAAAGATCGAACTTGACCTAGAAAAGGATGGGAAGAACTAGTTCTTTCTGTTTGGGGTTATGCTCACTGGTGAGTGTAACCCTGAAACCTAGGGATGCCGCCACAGGGTTGAAATAGGCAAAACGTTGATCCAATCATCCACTCGCCAAGCGGCATCACCTGTGTAAAAAAGGACTCCGATTACTTTTCGATCAGTGGTTTTCGCTTTAAACTTCTTCAGCGACTCTACCCATTTGCTGTGATACGTGCTCCCCGGTTTCACCTTAATGGCTATAAGGCTGCCATCCCAAAGCTCTAAAACAATATCCACCTCCACCCCGTCTCGGTCACGGAAATGGTAAATCTCAAAAGCTGTATCTGACCAGGATTGTTGTTTAGTCAATTCCGTAATAACGAATTGTTCCACCAAGGAACCATAGAGCTCCCTAGTTCCCGCTGCATTAATCTTTTCGAACGTAATGCGATTTAACGCGGCAGCTAGCCCAGAGTCGTTTAACATGATCTTTGGCCGTTTAACTTCCCGTTGCGTGATTCCACGGTTCCACAGTCGCACCAGATAGGTCAGCTTAGCTATTGTCAACGTGTTAATATACTTCACCATCGTTGCCTCTGAAACTCCTACCAACCTACTCAATTTGGCAGAGTTAAGCTCTTCCACCCCAGCGCCAGCAATATTTTTGATAACCCCCAAAAGCGCAATGTCATTTCGTACCTGAAATACATCTTTGACATCATGGATCGCCATACTGGCGGCATAATCCACCAACCACCGTGCTCCTGCGCCAGAGTTCTCATCACTTTGATTTCGCACCACTGCTTCGGGGTATCCACCACCAAGCACCAACTGGGGATCAAGAAGAAGTCCTTTTAAACCCATAATGTCCAAAGTTGAAGCTTGCAGTAGGAAGGAGACAAAATCTTCTGGCTGCGATTTTCTCTCGATTTCTCCCATTGAGAGTGGATAAAGATTGACTCGGGCAACCCTACCAGCGAGAGAATCTGATATTCCGGGAACATGTAACAAGTCAGAAGAGCCGGTGAGAATGAACATGCCTGGCCTTCGGTTCCGATCGACCATAGCTTTAATATCCAGAATCAAATCTGGATTCCGTTGCGCTTCATCAATGATAACTGTGCGATCTTCTGCCAGTCGAACAAAACTTAACGGATCTTCCTTCACCATTTCTCGGACACGAGAATCATCAAGGGAAAACTGGACTACAGCCCAATCTGAGCCAAAACCATCAACGATTGTTTGCAGCAGAGTCGATTTACCAACCTGTCGTGCCCCTTGAATTACTACGATTGGATCGATTCTTAACGACGCTTCAATGCTTGCTTTTTGAAAACGAGGAAACAAGTCCACCATGTTTCCTATTACCGCATGTAAACCTACTTTTTTAAACCCCCATCTACACAAACGCGAAACCCCCACCTACACAAACGCGAAACCCCCACCTACACAAACGCGGCCTTGATCTTTTCCATGAATCAAGGCCGCAGCTGCAAGCTTCACCAGCTAACTGAAAGCATATTTACCAATGGCGTTAAACCTCAAAATCTTATCGCTGCAACTCGTGGCTGAGTGCCTCTAATTCACTACCACCGGCCATCTGCTGGGTTAATTCTTCCAAGGTCACTTGACTTCGATCGGCATTGAGAACTTGGCGTCCGAGATTGAGAATTGTGAAATGGTCACCGACTAAATAGGCATGATGGGGGTTGTGAGTAATTAGGACCACGCCAATCCCCTTGGCCCGAGCTTGGTCAATAAAGCGCAGGACCATGCCAGACTGTTTGACTCCGAGAGCAGCCGTGGGCTCGTCAAGAATAATTACTCGGGCACCGAAATAAACGGCACGGGCAATAGCAACAACTTGACGCTGACCGCCAGACAAATTGGCGATGTCCACATCAACATCAGGGATGTCAATACCCATTTCTGCCAGTTGTTGTTTGGTAATTTGCTTCATTTTCGTATCTTGCAGGCGAGCAAACCGACCGGAAATTTCATTACCAAGAAAGAAGTTACGCCATACCGACATTTGATCTACCACTGCGAGGTCTTGGTAGACAGTGGCAATACCAACTTTGAGCGCATCGCGGGGGCTGCTGAAAACGGTTGGAACGTCGTCGATAAGCAAGGAACCATGAGTGGGTTCGTGCAAACCTGCAAGAATCTTAATCAAGGTAGATTTGCCAGCACCATTATCACCTAGGACACAAGTAACCTGGCCAGCATTGACTGAGAGGTTAATGTCACGCAACGCGGTGAATGCACCGTATGCTTTGACAACATCACGCAGTTCGATGATGCTCATTTAGCGCCCTTTCGTGTATTTAGCGAATGCGGTATTGACCAGTACCGCAAACAACAGCATGGCTCCGAGGAAAAATTTAAACCAGTCAGGATTCCAGCCAGCATAGACGATGCCTTGGTTGGTCATGCCGAAAATGAGCGCTCCTAAGGCGGTGCCAACCGCGGTACCTCGACCACCGGTGAGCGCACAACCACCGATAACCGCTGCAATGATATAGAGAAACTCATTGCCAATGCCTTGACCAGCTTGGATGGAGTCGAAAGCAAACAGGGTATGCATTCCCACAAACCATGCGGCGAAACCAACAAACATGAAGAGGGTGATTTTCACTCGGCGCACAGGTACACCTACGGCACGTGCAGCATCCTGATCGCCACCGACCGCAAAGATCCAATTGCCAAACTTGGTTTTAAATAGCAGGTAAGAAGCAATTGTTACGAAGAAAATCCACCACAGTACCGTCACTCGCACATTCACACCAAAAATATCTAGTGAGCCTGCGAAGACTACACGTGCGGAATCAAAGCCTTCCATGTCACTAATCGATGGTGTGGCCACTTGATTAGTGATGAGTTTGGTTATCGCTAAATTGAGTCCTTGCAACATGAGGAACGCTGCCAAGGTAATCAAGAAGGAGGCAATTCCAGTTCTGGTGACTAATAGGCCATTGAGTGCGCCAATGCTTAGTGAAATAGCCAGTGCCATCACGACACCCACCCAGGAATTAAGTCCGAGATTGTAATTGAGCATCGATGCTGCGAGCGCAGCAGTGGTCACAGCCACGCCGGAAGATAGGTCGAACTCATCACCAATCATGAGCAATCCAACCGCCAATGCGACAATACCTAGAGTAGAACTTGCATATAGGACCGTGGCAAAGGCATCAAGTGAGCGAAAAGCTGGTGCTACCGACATAAACAGTGCGAAAATGACGAGGACGCCAAGGAAACTCGCTAATTCAGGCCGTCGTATCAGTTTGGAGAATCCCTGATGCACCTTTAGACGATCAGGCGGGGGTGCTATCTCACTATCGTCGATTTGAATGGTATCGGTCATCGCATGCCTGCCTTAGCGGCTTCGGCGATGACTTCCACATTTTCGGAATCAACGAAGCTAGGACCTGTATAGACTGGGCGTCCGCCACCAACGACAGCACCATTACGCTTGGCCAACCAAATCGAATCAACCGCCAAATAACCTTGGAGGTATGGCTGTTGATCCACAGCCCAAGCGATCTCACCATTTCGAATGGCATCGACCAGTTCTGCATTGGTATCAAAGGTAGCAATTTTTGCATCAGAACCAGCATCAGAAACGGCTTCCACTGCTCGGATTGCCACCGGCGCTTGCAAACCCATTACCCAGTCAATCGACTTGTCTTGAGAGAGCTTCGCTTTGATGGTCGATTGTGCAGCTGTAAGGTCCTGACCGTTGACATAAAGGATCTCTACTTTGCCACCGGAAAGACCATCAGCAAGCCCAGCACAACGAGCTTCTTGGGAGGAATTTCCCTGTTCATGGATCACGCATAGAGCATGCTTAGCACCAGCTTCAGCAAGACGTTCGCCAGCTTGGGTGCCTGCAACCTTTTCTTCTTGCCCGAAAAAACTGGAAATATCGTATTTTTGATACTCATCCATACCGGCATTCAAAGCCACGGTTGGAATATCTGCTGCCACAGCTTTCTTGGCCACCGGACCAATTGCATCAGAGCTTGGTAAGGTCACCGCGATTCCATCAACCTTGGCATCAATTGCTGACTGCACTAGATTTGCTTGATTCGGCGCCTGTGGATCAGAAGAATAACGTAGTTCAATATTATTTTTCTGTGCAGCGTCTTCGGCACCCTTGCGTACCAAATCCCAGAAGGTATCACCCGGCGCGCCGTGGGTCACCATAGCTACAACATAACGTGGAGTATCGACTCCGCCGCCAGTTGTTTTTCCTTGGGTTGTGCTATTCGCCGCACCACCGGTAGAAGAACAGGCTGCGAGGCTGGCGGTGAGTGCTGTTGCGCCAATGACACAGATGAGTTTTTTTAAAGACTTCACCGAATCATGGTGGCTGATAAAAATGCGCAGGTCAAACACTTTGACCTGCGACTTTACCGATTCAGTGCCGTTAAGCTGGCTGTTAAGTAGCGTTTTTGGATGAAGGTTTTTTGCTCAATTTCACTGTGGCTGAAACATCATGGTCGTTTTCTTGACGGTATGTTTGATTTCTTTGTGGGTTCCTCATGATTAGCTGCATTTAACCTAATGGACAGTACTTCAGATAGGTATCAGATGGGACAATCCCGAGAGTGGTTTTGCCATCTTTTTCCATGGGCCAACCTACTGGGTCTATGGTGTTTTCTGGGGACCAGTAGAAGATCGTGGGTGAGATGAAGCCGCCTGGATGAAAGAAATTTGGGTTTTGCCAAATGTTTTCCATGACTTTGGTGATATTCACTAGGGCATCAATGGGGTCGGCGGGATCAGCTGCGGTGAAAACTAGGGTGCTGCGATTCGGGACGATGAAGACTACTCCTGCGGGGGCTGCACCGATGGTCCTTTTAATGAGTTCACCCATATTTGCTGCTTTGGCTGCGGTGTACATGGAGGTGCCTTCGATTGCATAAATGTCTTTTTCGAATTCCTCCAACCTGTCTAGTGGTTCAGCATCAGTGTTTTGTTGACCGACTCGAAATAACTCATCAAGAGGAACAGGAATTTGGGTTATCTGATGGGTAGTTAATAGTACAGCTGCTTCGGGGGTGTCTTCGCAGAGAATCTGGATGAGGTCACCGGCGAATTCGCGTCCATAACTAAATAACTCTTCATCTGGGGTTTCTTTAGGGATTAAGCGGGTGCGGATTCGACTCAGAATTTCTTCTGGGGGTCGGTGGGAGAAGTCTGGGCGTTGGGCTAAGCGTAATTGGGTATCGATAAGGTGTCGTGCCATTGCTTCCCATTCTTCTGGTCCTGCGTGACGGATGCGGTCAGCGAAAGACTCAACGGTAAAGCTAACTCCATTGGAAAGCCGGATTTCTTCACCGAAAGTTCCCGCTTCGATAGTAGGGATCATTCTACGGCGTGCTAATTCTGCCAGGATTAGTTGCCTTGCTTTGGCTATCTGTTCTGGCGCAGGACCTTCGGACATGTCTACTCCTTTATGCATCCGTTTTGTAACCGATAGTAGCAATGAGACCTGCCAAAACAGTTGATTGGCATCAATTAAAGTGGTCCAATAGGGTACTAAATAATTTTATTTGTTTGTAAGACCACTTTGGATACAGTGTGTACCATGCGCCCTGATCTTGTTGCCGATATTCGCATCAGTCTAAATTTCCACGATTCTCGTCCGCTACCAATGCAAGTGGCCTACCAGATTAAGGAATTAGTACATCAAGGAGTTATCAAGGCGGCAGATCACATTCCTAGCACTCGGGTACTGGCGCAGCAACTCAATGTTTCACGTGGAACGATAGTATCCGCTTACGAATTATTAGCCGCTGAAGGATACGTAGTTTCAGCCCGAGGATCTGGTACTAGAATTAATCCGCGGCTTGCACAGTTTCCTCAAACACAGCAAGCACAGCCAAGAGCAACCGGTGTCGAAACGCAAGCAGAACGCCAAGTTGTTGCCCTAACACCAGGATTACCGGATACGGATTCGGTGGTATGTGCCGCTTGGCGTTCTGCATGGCGTACGGCTTGTAAGAAAGTTAATGGGTTGCCAGAGCTGGCAGGTTTAGCTCAGTTGCGGCAGGAGATTAGTGAGCATGTGCGGCAGATGCGAGGATTGGTAGTTGATCCAGAACGGATCATTATCACTGCTGGCGCTCGGGAGGGTTTGTCGTTGTTCCTACAGGTCAAGAGTGAAATTCAGCGGGTCGGTATGGAGTCGCCAGGGTACCCGAGTTTGCGCAAGATTCCGACCGCATTAGGCCGAAATGTGGTTGATGTGGCTACCGATGATCTAGGTCTTGACCCTACTCGGCTTGACGATACTTGTGATGCGATCGTCATCACTCCGAGCCACCAATATCCTTATGGCGGATCACTGTCGGGCGAACGTCGAATCGCTATTGCAGATTGGGCGCAACAGGGTGCTCGTTGGATCCTTGAGGATGATTTCGATTCTGAGCTTCGCTACGTTGGACAACCCCTCCCGACCCTAACTGCGCTTGCACCAGAGAATACCCTGCTCTTAGGCACTTTTTCTGCCGTACTTTCCCCCACGATTGCTTGTGGATATGTCATTGCGCCGCCTATGTTAGTGCCGCAGCTATTAGAATTGCGCACAATCTTTGGGCAGCCCGTGAGTGAAATCACGCAGTTAGCTTTGGCAGAGTACCTTGCTTCGGGTGCGTTACGACGCCGCACGCAGCGACTCCGACGCATATATCGACGCCGCCGCGACCTCGTTCGCTCCCTGTTAGGCGCCATTCCCGGCACTATTTTGCGCCCCATTACTGGCGGATTGCATGCGGTGCTTATCTGTGAAACACCAGCTGAAGAACTCGTGCAACGCTGCCTAGCTGAAGGGGTGGCTGTGACCGCATTAAAAGATCACTGGGGTGGTGCTGGTTTAGAAAATGGTATTGTTTTTGGTTTCGGCGCCTATGACGATGACACTTTGGAATGGGCTCTGTCGGAGCTTGCTTTTATCCTAACTACCAGCCACGTTCCGCAAGACGGTGCGGCGCTGGCAGATCAGCAACATTGATCCCAACCATGGCTTCGCCCAGATTGCGGGAAACCTCGGCGATGACCTTAGGATCATTGAAATGTGTAGCAGCTTTCACGATTGCCGCTGCCCGCTTCTCCGGGTTTTCAGATTTGAAGATACCTGACCCCACGAACACGCCTTCAGCACCAAGCTGGCGGACCAATGCTGCGTCTGCTGGTGTGGATACCCCACCAGCCACAAATAATGCGACCGGAAGCTTACCGGTTTCTGCCACCTCTTTTACCAAGTCAAATGGTGCTTGCAGTTCTTTCGCCGCAACGAACAACTCATCTGAATCAAGTGTTCGTAACCGATTGATTTCGCCAGTAATGGTGCGTAGATGACGTACTGCTTCTGAGACATCACCGGTACCAGCTTCACCTTTTGAACGAATCATTGCTGCCCCCTCATTGATCCGGCGCAGTGCCTCACCAAGGTTGGTGGCACCACACACAAAAGGTGCGGTGAAATCCCACTTATTAATGTGATGTTCAAAATCTGCTGGGCTGAGCACCTCGGACTCATCAATGAAGTCAATGCCAAGTGCTTGCAAAATCTGGGCCTCCACAAAGTGCCCAATCCGCGCTTTAGCCATCACCGGAATATTGACTGCTTCGATGATTTCTTCAATCATGCCTGGGTCACTCATGCGAGCCACTCCACCTTGAGCACGAATATCTGCTGGTACTCGTTCTAGTGCCATCACCGCACAGGCTCCTGCAGCTTCAGCAATTCGTGCCTGGTCTGGAGTGACTACATCCATAATCACGCCGTTTTTCAGTGGCTCGGCTGGTTCGCGTTTTACATGTGGCGCTTGAAAACTACTCATGGAAAGTATTACATCAACTAAAGCGGTCTGCTGTTAGCTCCAAATTCAGCAAGTTCTACTAGACCACTTTTATCACCAGTATAATTACTGCACCAGTGTTTGCTGGCTGTTTTGGTGTTTCATCATTAACCTGTGTTGACTCGAACTGCCAATAATCCTGAGAGCTCACATTTTGCTAATCTGACGCGACTACTTAACAAAGTTGGAAGGAGTATTCTCATGGCACTGCATGCACACGTTGATACATCCCTAGGAAAAGTCACACTAGTAGCTAGGAAAAATCAGATAGTAGGTTTGTATTTCCCACAACACCGATACATGCCAGCAATGGAACAGCTAGGGCCAGAAGTCCCCTTAGAAGAAGAACCTGTGCTCAACTTGGCTGCCGCTGAGCTAAACGAATACCTTGCTGGTAAACGCCAAGAATTCACAATCCCCTTATCTACTTCTGGCAATGCATTCCAAGAACAAGTGTGGGCCCTTTTGCAGGAAATTCCCTATGGAAAAACAACTACCTATGGTGCTATTGCCGCCCAGTTGGGAAATAAATCCCTAGCACAACAGGTTGGTTGGGCGGTTGGCCGAAATCCCATATCCATTTTCATTCCATGCCATCGGGTCCTTGGGGCAGATGGCAAACTTACTGGATACGCTGGTGGCGTGGACCGAAAACAAGCATTACTGGAATTGGAAGAGCCACAAGAGGTGTCTTCGGGAAGGTTATTCTGATTTTTGAAAACCCCCTTCGATAAAGTCGTTATGGATTACGGGGCAACCGTATTACGAGTCTGTCGTGCAATTTTAGGACCACACGCAGATGCGGATGATGCATGGTCTGAGACTTTCCTTGCTGCTTTACAGGCTTGGCCACAACTTCCCGAGAATACCAATATTGAAGCTTGGTTGGTACGTGTGGCACACAATAAGGCGATAGATATAACCCGTCGTCAAAGCCGTCAGGCAATCCCTACCGATCAGCCCCCAGATCAAGTCAGTACCATAGGAAAACCAGATGAAGGGTATTTCGAAATCTGGGCAGCCGTAAATTTATTATCACCAAAACAGCGTCAGGCCATTGCCTATCATTATTTAGCTGGTCTCCCCTATGCTGACGTGGCCGAAATCATAGGAATAACCACAGCTGCTGCGCGACGTGCCGCAGCTGATGGAATTAAAAAACTTCGACAGCACCCCTTATTCACAGAAAGAAGCACCCTGTGAACTCCCTTCCAAATATCCTTACTGCAACCAGTCCAGAGCACCTCCAAAAATTACAAACTAGGTTGAGGCTTTCAGCTGCTAATGCGGGGATCTTAGATATCGCATACAACGAGGTAGATACTCCTGTTGGACCATTACTTTTAGCTGCTACAGAGAAAGGTTTAGTTCGAGTTGCCTACAAGCGAGAAGGTTTCGACTCTGTTCTAGATACCCTTGCAACTAAAATTAGCCCCCGTATTTTACGAGCACCAGCACGGCTGGATAATGCCATTCGCCAAGTTGAAGAGTACTTTAATGGCATGCGGCATGTTTTTGAATTGCCATTAGATTTCCAACTTTCCCATGGTTTTCGACGCACAGTGCAAAGCTTTCTCCCCTCAATCGAATATGGCCACACTGTTTCATACAAGCAGCTAGCCAAATCAGTCGGAAGCCCTAAAGCAGTTCGAGCAGTAGGCACAGCATGCGCAACTAATCCGCTTCCGGTTATCGTGCCTTGCCACCGAGTTTTGCGTACCGACGGCACCCTGGGTGGTTATATCGGCGGTTTGGAAGCGAAAACCATGTTGCTCAATTTTGAAAAGAGCGCATTGGTTGATTAAGCCTGCTCCAGTACACCGCTTCAGTTTGATTAACCCTAGTTTGGGTCAACCTTTTTATTACCTTAAGAAAACAAACTGGGTTTTCACCGAATTATCCACAGAATTTTTATTGACCCTTGCACAAAAGTGGATAGTTATCCACAGATATCAAATGTATTGAAAACTGTAATGCTAGCCCAATTAGCATTACAACTATGAATGACTTCGTTGATTTTCTCATTGACCATCGCCACGATGGCGCTGTGGTCTTAGACTATTACGGTGAGAAAATCACGGCAATGGGTACACAAAAGTACGCTGAAGCAGTAGATGCTGATCCTGAAGACCTTGATATCCTGCTGTGGTGTTGGAAATATATCCGCAAACCCGCAGTACGGAAAGCAGCCCAAACCAGTGGTCTGTCATTTCATGTGCTAGTTAAGGTAGCAAAACACATCTATTTTCTGAAAAATAAGCCAAATATCACGCACATTATTACTCGGCTGTATACCGCTCTTGCCGGTGCAACAATAACAACTTGCCGTGGAATCACCGAGTCCTTTTTACAAGACTTATCTAGGGAAGAAGGCGTAAAACGCCACCCTGATTCGGCACATTTTCATACTCGGCTAGGCAAAGACAATAAAAAGGTTTTCACCGCTAGACTTTCTCCGCACCGACATGCCCACATGCGCAGCATTTTAAACGCTAAAGCACGAAAAATTATGCATGCTGCTGATGAGCCAATCGACTATTCCCAAGCTTTAGCTCAGGCCCTCTACACGAGCATTGCTAACCCTAGTGGTGATGATCCGCAGCCAATAAAATTTCAGCCCATGTTTATGATCGCCACCGATCTTAACTTCCATGCAGACGGACGCCTTGCCACCACACATGGAGAACTTGTCAATATCGCAGACATTATCGATGAAGAGTTGGCACCATTCGGATGGGCCACTATCACCGCAACACATCCTAATGGACATAAAGATGCGGTTATGTTTTATCCCGTGACACAAAACCCGAATGATCGCTTCGCCAATAATGCTCTTACTCTCGCATCCATACTTAACAGCCCCACTTGTGCTTGGCCAACTTGCAATATTCCAGCAATCAACTGCGAAGCACATCATATTCATTCTTGGGCACGCGGTGGGAAAACAACACCAGAAAATATCACCAGCTTGTGCCCATCGCATAATGGGAAAAATGTAGATGATGAAACTAAACTTGGACGTATCGAACGTGATCCCGCAACAGGCTACACTGGCCTACGGCTCACCGAAAATGAACCACTAATCCCACATCCCCACCCTATTCATACAAAATCACTTCGAGCATATATTAATTATTGCCAAAAGGAATAAATAAAAACCCCTAGCCAACTAAGACTAGGAGTTTTGTGTTGTGGAGCATAGGAGAATCGAACTCCTGACCTTCTGCTTGCAAAGCAGATGCTCTACCAATTGAGCTAATGCCCCATCTGTTCCGCGTGGGCCTAGCAAGAATCGAACTTGCGACCTCATCGTTATCAGCGATGCGCTCTAACCGACTGAGCTATAGGCCCTAGGAACGAGATAGAACTTTACCCAGCCAACCAATACTTGGCAAATCGCCTGCTCAGAATATATTTTTTGGCCTAAAATAACCGCCATCGCAACCATTGTTGGTATTGATGGCGTCGAAAAGTTAGGCAGTCTCTTCTTTCAAAGTGACCCTCACCCCACCAAAGAGATCGTAGACTGCGTTATACACGATCGCAATCAGAGGCGCTAATGCCGAGGCAATGATGGCGAAAATAGCACCAAACAGCAGGGATAGAGAGATCACCATGCCAAAGCCAATGGATTGTTCGCCACCAACTCCACCAATCACATCATTGACCTGGTCCCAAACCCCAACAATATCCATGCCAAGATAAAGCAGGATCGTGCATAGCACCCACGCGCATAACCCAACTATGGATAATGCAAACGCAGTACGAAATGCTGACATTGGATTGATATGGGTGATGGAGTATTCTCGGCTAGCCATTAGTTTTCATCCTTGGGGGCGACGTCGTCGATGGTTTCCTGCAAGGGCTGCTTGACTGCTCCAGTTGCAACAGCTTCAGCTTCGCCTTCCACGTTGCGATCGATTGCAAGCAGCTCCACGCCGTCTTCCAGATTAACCAAACGAACGCCCATCGTGGCGCGGGAGCTCGGCCGAATCTGGCTGACCTCGGTGCGGATCACACCGCCTGCAGAGGTAATAGCGAATATTTGGTCATCATCGTCTACTGCGAGAGCCCCAATGAGCTTACCCCTCTTGGGGTTGTACTTAAAGGTAACTACACCAACACCACCACGGCCTTGGGCGGAATACTCTTCCATAGCGGTGCGCTTACCGTAGCCACCAGTGGTAGCAACCAGTAGGTATTCACCGTCGCGTACTACACACATGGCAAGCAACTGGTCATCACCTCTAAAGCGCATCCCCTTAACACCTGCAGTGGAGCGCCCCATTGGACGTAGTTGGTCATCATCAGCGGTAAAGCGAATGGACTGGCCTTCCTCAGAAACGAGCAGCAGATCATCCTCATTAGAGCACAATGCAGCACCGATCAGTTTGTCACCTTCTTGCAGGTTGATAGCGATCAAACCGCCAGAACGATTGGACTCATAGTCTGACAAGCGCGACTTCTTTACCCGACCTTGGGCGGTTGCCAACACGAGATAGGGTGCGTCTTCATAGCTTTGGATCTGAATAACCTGAGCAATGCGTTCTTCTGGCTGGAATTCCAAAAGATTAGCCACGTGTTGGCCACGAGCCGTGCGGGATGCCTCAGGAAGTTCATAAGCCTTGAGCCGATAAACTCGACCGAAGTTGGTGAAGAACAAGATCCAATCATGGGTGGAGCACACGAAGAAGTGACGGACCACATCGTCTTGCTTTAGCTCAGCACCACGCACGCCTTTACCACCACGACGTTGCGACTTATAAAGATCCACCTTGGTACGCTTCGCGTATCCAGTGGAGGTAATGGTAACCACCACATTTTCTCGAGCAATGAGGTCTTCCTCGGTCACCTCGCCAGTGGCCGCAATGATCTGTGAACGACGATCATCGCCATACTTGTCCACAATTTCTTTCAATTCGTCGTGAACGATACTGCGCTGCCGTTCTGGGGAAGCAAGAATATCCTTCAGATCTGCAATGATCTCCTCGATCTCGGCGAGTTCATCGATAATTTTCTGTCGCTCCAAGGCGGCCAGTCGACGTAATTGCATGGCCAAAATAGCATCAGCCTGGATCTCATCGATGATGAGAAGTTCCATCAAACCGGTACGAGCAATGTCTACTGTTTCCGAACGTCGGATTAAGGCAATAACCTCGTCCAACATATCAAGAGCCTTGACCAGACCACGCAGAATATGAGCACGTTTTTCCGCTTCATCAAGGCGGTATTGGGTACGGCGAACAATAACTTCGATTTGATGGGCCACGTAGTAGCGCAACATCTGATCTAGTCGCAAAGTGCGGGGCACACCATCAACAATGGACAGCATATTGGCACCGAAGCTGGTTTGCAGCTGGGAGTGCTTATATAGGTTATTGAGCACCACCCGTGGAACCGCATCACGTTTGAGGGTAACAACGATCCGCAATCCCACTCGATCTGAGGATTCATCTTCAATCTTGGAGATGCCTGCTAGTTTGCCATCGCGCACCTGTTCTGCGATGTTTGAGATCAGATTATCTGGATTAACCTGATATGGCAGTTCGGTAATAACAATGGTTTGACGGCTTCCTTCTTCTTCAATGGAGGTTACCCCCCGCATCCGAATCGAACCCCGACCAGTGGTATAAGCATCCTTGATACCTTGGGAACCAACGATTAACCCAGCAGTTGGGAAATCAGGACCTTTGACGTACTCCATACAAGCTGCAAGTGCAGCGGTGTCATCAGCATCAGGATTATCCAGTAGCCAGTAAATGGCATTGGCAAGTTCACGCAGGTTGTGTGGCGGGATATTGGTCGCCATACCCACGGCAATGCCATTGGAACCATTCATCAATAGATTTGGTACTCGTGCTGGAAGAATGTCTGGTTCTTGGGTTTTTCCGTCGTAGTTTGGTGAGAAATCCACAGTGTTCTCGCGGATGTCTCGCACCATTTCCAGTGCCAGCGGGGTGAGTCGGCACTCGGTATAACGCATCGCAGCCGGGCCATCGTTACCACGAGAACCGAAGTTGCCTTGGCCGTCGACTAATGGGTAACGCATGTTCCAGTCTTGGGCCATACGCACCAATGTGCCATAGATCGCGGAGTCACCGTGGGGGTGATAGTTACCCATCGTATCGGCAACTGGACGTGCGGACTTCACGTAGCTACGGTCTGGCCGGTAGCCGTTATCATACATCGCATAGAGAATGCGGCGATGCACTGGCTTGAGCCCATCGCGTACCTCTGGCAAGGCACGTCCGACAATGACTGACATGGCATAGTCGATGTAGGAAGTCTGCATCTCCTCATTCAGGTCAATCGGTTTAATGCGATCAAAGAGATCGTCGCTCAAAATAGCGCCTTTCGTTTTATCTAAAGTGAACTCCCTTATCCTACCCGTTTATTTCGTATTTCAGCACTCAAATCGATACCACATTGATACCATCAAAACATGGCTATGACCCTTCGACTCAATGCTGAGCAAGATCGCGCACTCACCCTACTCGCCCAAGCCCAAGGATGCAGCAAACAAGAAGCGGCAGTTCGGGCCATTGTATCCGCCGCCGCCCGTACGCTTGCCGACGACCATATCGCCCAACTTGCCGCAGCCATGATTCCTGGCCATGCCGCCTTAGAAGCTCGGATCCGGCGGGCGCGTCGGCAATGAATCCGCATGAGCTCTCCCCGGAACAGTTATTACTAATTGCAGATGCCTTTTGCGCACAGTTTCAGGTGGATATAGTGGACTTTTCGGCATTGTATGCAGCAGCAGCTGTCACTACAGCCAGCTTTCACGGCATCCGGGTACACCCGAATGTAACCAATATCTCACATTCTTTGGCTCATACTATTCAAATACTCAAACCATTGAGCGATAGAAATGATGCGTTTGCCCGTTTTGCCAGCGCAGTCTTCGAATCCTATGTTCAGATTTGGGAAGAATTGTGATTCCGACAAATCAGTAACCAATTTATAACATAGGCCTCAAATACCACTTGAGCATTGGTGTGTCGGTCCTAGACGAAACCCAATTATTTGTGTAACATTTGTGACTGTTGTGATTGCAGTTAATTTTTGTGATTTAACTGCGGCGGAAGGGTCACAACCCGAGCGATCGTGATTGTTGGTGGCATTGCTTAAAAATTTTTGTAATGAACTCACACATTACGATCGCTTTTTCCTTATCCTTGTGGAGTCCTAACGTTCATCTTTTTTAAAGGTGAACATTTTCACGAAAGGAACTTCATTGTCTGATACCCCTAAAGCCGATCTTTCTGCTCTCCTAGCAGACGACATCCGCCCCACCTTGGCTGCGGAGTTGGCAGGCCTGGCAGAATCTGCTGTGGATTCTTCTTCTGGCATCAGCGGCGTGGCCATCAAGGGCATGTTTAGTGCTGTAAAGAAGGTCAATGACGACGTGCCAGTAAAGGCAGCTAATCGCTTGCTGCCCGACATCCTAGAAACCCTCCAACCTCGCTGGGACGAGTACCGCGCCTCTGATGTACAAGACTTCGGCACTTTCCTCAACACCAATTCCGACGCGGTAGTGGATGACATTCTCAAGGTGCTCGATAAGAATGCCAACAAGGTTCCCGCTGTTCAAAAGGGTTACAGCGCTGTACGCTCCAAGCTGGCAGGCCAGATCAAGCCGCATCTGCCAATGCTGGGTGACGTCATTGAACGCTATATGAACAAGTAGTTTCTGGCGTACCAACAAGGACAAAAAGCCAAACTTCGGCTTTTTGTAACAGATCAAGAGGCCACTCGATACAATGGGCATGATCGATTTTCGGGAACTTCTGAGTAGGGTGCCTTGATCGGTACCATCCAGAAAATTGAACATAGCCACTGCCAGATGGCACACAAAGAAAAAGGACCGACAAACTCCTCACTATCGAGAATATTTATAGGTTGATAGTGGAAAAAACCGGGGTAGCTACCTCGGTTTTTTCGTTTCTATTTCAAACATGGCCCACTATTTTTCAAGAAATCCACCGCTGCTGCCACACCAGTTCAGCCACTAGCGATTCCTGCGACCGCAATAGCCTTGCCTGTGACGCTACGTCACAGTACATAATGGGCATTATGAGTTCCTTTCCCATTGAAATTAACCACATAACCAAGCGTTTTGGCGATTTCACTGCGCTAGACAATGTTAGCTTGAGTGTGACGCCAGGTACGGTTCACGGATTCCTTGGACCGAATGGTGCGGGTAAATCCACCACCATTCGATGCTTGCTTGGCCTTATTCGCCCCAACAGTGGTTCCGTAACACTTGCTGGTTATGATCCCATTCAAAATCCAGCACAGGCGAATGCCAATTGTGCCTATGTACCAGGTGATGCCCAATTATGGCCGCATCTTACTGGTGGACAGGTGCTGGAAACCTTAGCCAAACTGCGAGCTGCACATCGTAAAGACGGACGCCCTGGGGATAACATCGAGCGTCGTAACGCATTGATTAAAAAATTTGCCCTCAATCCTTCGAAGAAAATTCGGTCCTATTCCAAAGGTAATCGGCAAAAAGTCATTCTGATTGCAGCACTCGCCGCCGAAGTGGATGT
>JBHACV010000174.1:0-68281 GCA_041854705.1 Corynebacterium sp. | reverse complement strand
CGCTCCATTTCGGCAGTGAAATATTGTGGATTTTTCCGCAACACCGCCATGCCGTGTTTATTAATCCGCTCAGTCCAAGATTCTCGAATGGCATCAAGCCGCTGATCGAGCAGATCCATCGCCTCTTGACGGATCATGGTGAGATCCCGACCAAGATAATAATCCCAAGTCTCGCCCTCCTTTTTTAACCGATTGAGTTCCTCTAATCGGGCATTAAGCTCTGGGGTGGCCCCATCACCTTCCTGAAGAATAGCTATACGCTGCTTCAAATCGGCGCTGAGTTCTTTCAATCCTTTTACCGCAATCCGCAGCCCATTAGCTAGGGGCAAATACTCCGCAACCTGGAATTTGCTGGCAATTAAGGCATTGAGCTCATTGATACCAGATAGTTTTAAGACTTGGTCTTTTCCAGCAGCAGCCGACATTTCTGCCCCAATAACTGCAAGCAAACTCGACACCCCAACCACAGGGATATCACGCCCAATATGGGTCTTTAACAAGCGCTTGTTCTCTTCGACCACTTCTTGCCACCGAATGAGGTGTTTGTCGATTTTGGTCACCACCACGATGATTGCTTCGATCTCCGAACCAGTGTCTTTAATGAAGTCCATTTCTGGTTTGGTGATAGGGGTAGAAGCATCGCACACCACAATGAGCACACAAGCTTGGTCAACTGACATTTTTGCCAGCTGCGACAACTTCGGATCCAACCCACCAACGCCAGGCGTATCGATGATAATGGCGTCGCCAAGTGGGAGATTGCGCAGCGGAATCGTAGCTCGGTTTGGTAGTGCATCGGCATCTTGCGCGCCGGGAGGAAGTGAGTCGGCATTGATCCAGCTGCCGATCTGGGCATGGGGGATGATCTGTTCTCCATGGGGGTAGAACAGACATACCTGACCTTCACGTAGCTGTGGGGTTTCTGGGGCTAAAGCGATGGCCGTAGAAGTAGTGACATCTACTCCCACGGGAGAAGCATTACGCTTGCCAGCCAAGGCGTTGACTAGCGAGCTTTTTCCACGTTTGACTTCGCCAACTACCACCACAGTGCGTGTTTGATTGGTGGCAGAGGCCCGAGCAAGGGCGAGATCACTGATCTCATGTTTGTCATATTGCCGAAGAATCTTATCGGTAATGGTGGACAGAAGTTTAGTGGCCCGATCCTCCAGATTTTCACTTTCGGCTTCGTGACCTTTGGTATTCGGTGATGTCACAAGTTTTCACTTTCAAAAAGGGCGCGGTTTGCTTATTCACAATATCGAAAAGAACTGAAGACTGTAACCTTTAAGACGCTAAGTGCATCCAATCTTTGTTGGCGGACATAGGCCCCAACAAGATTTCCGTAATTCGGATCTGGAATAAGGAGAAGCGATGAACAAGCTGAAGATCAGTGTGGTTGCTTTGTTAAGCATCACAATGCTGACTGCTTGCAGCATTACTGAAAAGTTGGGTGGGGCACTAGGTGGGCAGGAGCAGGAGACGCCACCACCAACCGAAACTACTACCGCTGCACCAAAATTCGACACTGGCGACTATCGGACTACTCCGAATGAGCCCCGAGGGGAAACCGACGAAAGCCTGACCCGGACGATCGAAATGATCAATCTGGCGGAGTATATTCCACTTCCCTATGAGATTGACCCTGTTGTTAGTGAAGGCATCGGCAGCCAGCCAATTTCTGGATCAGGATCGATGGCAATCACCTTAACAGATGCCTATGTCCGAATCCTGGAAGAAAACCCATTGCTTTATGGGTACCAGAACAATGCGAAGAGCGTAACTGAAAAAGAAACTGATACTGGGTTCTCCATCAACCATGCGGTCATTCGCTTCGAAGATCCCGAAACCGCGGAAAAGGTGGCAGGCGCCTTCCACCAAGAGGCAATCACCAATGGTTATCGCTTTAGCGAAACCGATCCGCCAATCCCGGCACCGGAAATCTTCATTGACGGCATGCCGCAGACGCGGGTCACCTCAACTACTCAGGAATACAACAATAGCGTGGCATACACCGCCGTGACCCCTCATGCTGAGTATCTGATTTACACTTGGGCCTCAGCGCCAGCAGATCAAGAACAATGGAACGCGGAATTCATCAAGAAGGCGTATGAGAAGCAAATTCCACTATTAGAACAGTTCCCCTCAGTGAAGACTGCTAAGGGCTACGGCAAGACCGATGAATTCCCACCCTTTGACCCCGGCAAAATCATGCCCTATGTGGTCAAACCACTCGAAGATGAGCAAGCCCCATTCGTTGGCCCATTCGGACCACGTGGCATCTCTGGCATGTTCAAGGCCCAAGAAACTGTGCACAACTCGGTGATCGAGACTGGATCAATCTATAACGCGGTGTGGGGTTCGATCGTCTTCCGAGCCGATAATGACCGCGGCGGGCAGGCATTATTAAACACCCTAGTTTCCCGGGAACTGGAACTCGGCCGCACCGAATATGACGAACCACAAGGGGTGCCAGATACCACCTGTACCACAGAAACTACCGCCAGCGGAGCAACCTACTCCTGCTATGTCATCAATGGTCGTTATGTTGCCGAGATGACGATTGCGGCAGACGCTAATACCGAAGATCAAGAGAAGAAAAAGAAGCAACTATCGCAAAAAGTTGCAGCACAGTACCTGATTTTCCAGGAGGCTGACCAAGAGTTCAAGGTAGAATAGCCGCTCGTTTTCAACCGCACCCTGCTATTGGGGGGCGGTTGTCTTCATGCGTCTAATCTAATAGAACATAAAAATTCCGAATAGACCGATTAAAGGAACGTGAACGATGTCGAACAATCACTGGACCATTGGCATTGACTTTGGTACCTCCAATACCGCCGCCGCTCATACCAATCCTGTCAAGGGTGGTGTGGAGGCAGTCAATTTAAGCCATGACCGCACCACCATGTCTTCCTCGGTTTATGTCGAATCTCCAGATCAGATTGATGTTGGCGACGTCGCGGTGAATAAGGCTGAAACCAACCCAGCTGGATTTGTCCCTGCCCCCAAACGGGTCATTCCGCAACAGATGTTCCAGGTTAATGGCTATGACATTTCTGCAGCCAAACCAGTTGCGGCGGTATTGTCCTCAGTAGTAAAGCGAGTGGCCCGGGAACATGGCGATGTTCAGCCATCGGAACTGGTGCTAACCCACCCAGAGGCTTGGTCTACCAATGAAATCAATGTGCTATTGGAAGCTGCCAAACAATTGGGTCTTTCAGCGGCGAAAATCACCACAATTTCCGAGCCACAAGCCGCAGCCCACTACTACACTAGGGCCAAGTCGCTCGACCCTGGGCAGCGAATCGCGGTTTTCGATTTCGGTGGGGGCACCCTCGACATTGCAGTTCTAGAGGCCGCCGAAAATAACACTTTTAATGTGATTGCGGCGCGCGGTGACAATACCTTGGGTGGAAAGAATTTCGACGCCATGATGCGCCAGTGGGTCGATGAACAGCTCGAAGACCGCAACCCTGACTTGCTGGAATACTTTCGCATCCAAGCCCCACTGCAGGAACGGCACGCACTAGAGGACTCTATTCGACGCGCCAAAGAATTGCTGTCTGAAGCATCCTATGCCACGGTTGTTGTCAGCGGTCGTGGGGAAACCGAAAGGTTCCAAATCACCCGCGGAGAATTTGAAGCACTCATTGCCCCAGCGCTGGATAAGGCGGTCATGCTCACCGAGCACACGCTTGCCGACGCAGGTATCACCAACAGTAACCAACTTGTAGCACTGTATCTCACCGGTGGTTCCTCTCGCATTCCGATTGTGCAGGAACGACTCAAGCACTTCGGTACGCTAGCTACCCTAGATGATCCCAAGACGGTGGTGGCCCAAGGCGCAATTTCGGCGCTCGGACCAATCGTGCGGGGTATGACTCCCCAAAACATGGGAGCTTCGACCCCAGTACCAATGATGGGGCAATCAGCACCCCCGCCACAGTACGGGGCTCCAACCCCAACCGAAACACAATCATCCTACCTAGCCAGCAATGCGCCATCATCTACCGAAACGGCGACGAAGAAATCTAGCCGAGTTCCCATTATCGCTGCCGCGGCGGTCGTGGTAGTGGTTGTACTTGCAGGGGTAGGCTATGTGTTGGTCAATCGCGGTCAAGAGACTGATGTCACCACCGTAGCGGATCCCTCCACTACCGCGGCAGCAACCACCTCTGCATCCTCGGGGGCTGCTCTTGATACTTTGGATGCGGTCATGGCGGCGCTCCCTGCGAATATTAAGGAGTCGCTGGATAACTGCGTAGTTGATGGTGACACCCAAGATGGAAACCTAAAGATTGAATGTGAGGTCAAACGCGATAGCCAAGACTTCGCCTACTTCTTTGATCCTGGTGAGATCTCCGCGCCAACCATTCGGTTCATAGTGGACACCAGTGAAGCTAGCAGTGAGCGGATTCGAATCGTCGAAGGCTACTACGACGAACGGGACCACGAAAACACGCTGCTGGAAAATGATAGTAAGACAGCTGCGGCGCACCTAACCAAATCGACGCTGCAAGATAAATACGTCATGCACTTCGCCAACACCGACAACGGTATCGTGATTGATTCTTTCGACATCAAGGATGTGGCTTCCGGTGAGGCTTACTTGAAGTCCAAGGGCCTGTTGTAGACCAGCTTTACCGTAAAAGGCGGCACGGGTTGTCCGTGCCGCCTTAAACCTGCAATAGCTCTGCCAATCTCTTTTTCGCTCGATGGATACGCACCTTGGTGGCATTCGGGGTGGAGTTTTGGTGCCGCGCTATTTCGGCGTGGGAAAGTCCAGCAACCTCGGCTAGGACTACCGCCTCTCGGGCTTCATCACTGAGTTCCTGTAAGGCGGTGGTTAGCCGGTCATGGTCAGTGATTTGGTCCTCAAAGGTAGCGGTGGGGTCCTCTAATTGAATGAAAAAATCATCGTCCCCATTATCAATGGAGACAATGTTTTTACGTTTGCGCACAATGGCCATGGCAGAGTTGCTGGCAATGCGATAAAACCACGTTCCAAACTTGGACTCACCTCGAAACCGATTCAGATTTTGCCATGTGGAGGCAAGCGCGATTTGTAATGCATCTTCTGCATCGTACTGGTTTTCGGTGATGCGCAAGCATACACTCCAAGCGATGTGGTGGTAGTGCGTCACCAACTGAGCAAAGGCGCGCTGGTCACCTCCGCGCGCTTTGCTTAAGAGCTCAGCATCATTCATTTCCGCAACGAACTTTCATTCCCGATTATGACACCAGCAAAGACGCCGATTTCCTGACCATGCGCTATTCATCCTACCTTACTCAATTTTTATTTTTTCCCACAATGAAAAGGCTAGGCGCCTATCCTAGGTCACCTAGCCAAATTATTCGAAGCCTAATGTGAAATCATCGTTCCCATCACCAGAATCCCCGAAGTCGAGTTGTTCGTGGTTTTCGAAGTTCTCGAAATCATCAAGCTCAGCATTGGATGTAAACAACGAGTCAGCTGGGAATGCATCAACACTGTCATCATCTAGGTCAAGGAGATCGTCGTCAAGTGAAGCAGCATCAAACTCGTCGTCGGTTAATTCGATTTCTTCCGTTTCATTGAAATCCGGAACGATGGAAGCATCAAGGTCAGCCGGAGACATGTCAAACGCATCACTGAGCAGCCGTTGCCAGATGGAATCATCAAGCGAGCCTAAAGGTATAGATAGATCAGGTTCTGGGAACGCTGCTTGATCGTCGTCAGACATCTTCAATCTCCCATAAGTTCCGGTTCACATGGATTCTACTCCACAGTTAATGAATGACAACACTACCTGTCACATTTGCGATCGCTAGTTTTGGATCGTTGACAGAACCACCAAGATCGGGATCTGAGGAGGTGGTAGAGATCATTTCATAGTTGCTGTCAGCCCACGCATCTTCGAATTCGCTGATGGGGACTTCGCGGCTATTACCATTTGGATCACCAGGATCTTCCAAAGTGACCGTACCAGTATTGGTATCTACCTCGGTGACCACTAAGAAGTGATCGGGGCGAGAATCCTCCGAAACCGCATCGCCAGCATCATCCCACAGTTCGCCAGAGTCAACGAAGGCAATGATCCCATAGCCATCTTCTAGCCGTGTGGCTAGATCATCCATGGAACTGGTGACATTCTCACAGGGAACCCCATTGGCAGACAATAGGGTTTGTACATCAGACATGTACATACCTTGGGAGATATCTTCTGTTAGACCCAGCTCATAGGCTTGGTTGACCATATACTCTGGATCGGTAATGCCCGCTTCGAAATACTCATTAATGATGATGGCCGCTGAAGTTGGGCCGCAATAACCATCTCCCTCTTGGAAGAACCAGTCAGCGGTCCATTCATGGGAGCTGCCATACACACCTTCAGCTTCTGTCTCTGGTGCTGGAGCTGGTTCTTCTATCGGTGGTTCCGGTTCAGCAGGTGGGACCTCCAGCTCGGTTTCCTCTGGGACAGGCTCGACTGCCTCCTCGGGTTTTTCTTCGGGTTGCTCGAATTCCGAGTACTCATCGGTATCCCCGGTGGTTGGTGGTGGGACGAGCAGTTGCTCATCTAATGCAGTGTCGGTCTCGTAGGTGGTTGTATCCTCTTCGACGAAGTCCTCGAATAAAGAATCGAGCATTTCGCCACCGAGGGAATCGCTGGTGTCGTCAAAGCCATCAGTCATTGATTCGTTCCTTTACTGTGAACTAGAAAGCGTCAGCGCTGTCCATGCCATCATCCATGGGGGCATCATCGACAGGAACATCGTTCACGTTCTCGCCGTGGGTGATGAGGTCCTCAAAATCTGACATAGTACCAATGCCACTTGCTCCATATTCATCAGCATCAACGTTGGTATCAAGTACACCATCGCCATCAGAGTCAAAAGAGGCATAATCGAATTCGCCGTCACCAGTGGCGTCACGATACACAACATCGACTTGACCATCGACATCCGTATCTACACCGGCTTTTTCGAAAGTCCCGTCAAGATTCTCATCCAGCAACTCGACATCAGTCATGGCATCCCCATCAAAGTCAAGCCGTGAAGCGGAAACTTGACCATCGGCGGTAAGGATATCCTCCTGGAATACAGTTCCGGTAGCGCCATCTGAGTAACGCACCGAATCCATATCACCATCATTGTCGAAGTCGGTAGAAGTGGCTACAACATTGCCTTCCTCGGCGGTCACAGTGGTTTCGAAGGTGCCATCACCATCAGCATCAACATCAGTGAGGATTACTTCACCCTCGTCAGAAAGGTAATTGATTTGCTGCTCACCATCGACGATGGCGTGGACCACGTCAACATCGCCATCACCATCAACATCCCGGTGGGAAACATGCTCAGTGGTAGTTGGGGAGGTACCAGAAGTCCCAACGCTCGGATCCGCGGTGGTGCTTGGATCCGACTCCACAGTACTGCTCAGATCTGGCTCCACTGGTGGGGTGGCTCCATCGGTGCCGAGGGGGTTTTCGGCAGCTGGCGCTGCTTCTTCTGCTGGGGCGGCTTTTTCTGCTGGCGCAGCTTCCGGTGCTGGGGCATCAGCGTCTGGTGTGCTACCAAAGGCTTGGTTGGCAGCATCTTGCAAAGTAGAGGTGAAGTCATCAACGGCACTTTGGGCGTCAGCTGCAGTCGCTTTCAAATCTTCCTGTACGCTTTGCAAAGGATCGTTGTTTGGGGGATTGCCGCTCATGAGGCTTCCTTTCATTCAGACACTAGGTCGTTGTAATGACCCAACGTTTTTTGCTTGACAGTACTTAGACACATGATGGCGCCAAAAGGTTACAGCCGATTTCAACGTTGGAATTTTTCCAGTTCAAAGCCTATGTGATTAGTTGCCTCTTAGTGGTTGGTTTTACGGAACAATCCTTAGGTCGTTTTCTGATTCCACGAAAAATATGGTGGCGCAAGCATCGGTTTAACGATACGATATTTTCAATAATCGTACTATGATTGGAAAGGTGGGACAATGGATAAAAGTCCTATGGATATTGTGATCGTCGGCGCTGCTCGTACTCCCTTTGGTAAGTTTTTGGGTTCCCTGTCGAAGATTCCTGCGACTAAACTCGCGGCACATGCCATTGCTGGCGCATTGGGGCAGGTGAAGATGAGCGGTGCTGAGGTTGATGCGGTCATTCTCGGTCAAGTGCTACAAGCAGGTGTGGGCCAGAATCCCACGAAACAAGCAGCGCTCGAAGCTGGGGTCCGACAAGAGGCACATACTGTGACTATTAACAAAGTGTGTTTATCGGGCCTTACTGCGGTTATCGATGCAGCCCGCATGTTGCGTTGTCAAGAGGCTACGGTGGTAGTTGCAGGTGGCATGGAATCCATGTCGTTGGCGCCGCATTTGCTTCCTGGTGCTCGGCGTGGTTATCGCTTTGGTGATGTGCAGGTCAAAGATCATATGGCCTTTGATGCACTCACTGCCGCAGGCACTGGCGAATCAATGGGAGTGCTTACAGAAGCCTATTCTGAGCGTTACCCGTGGTCACGGCAGCAGCAGGATTCGTGGGCATTTGAGTCTCATCGGCGCGCGGCTCAAGCATGGCAAGCTGGGCTTTTCGACGCCGAATGCATCCCGCTTCCAGAGTTGGCAACTGATGAAGGGGTGCGTGCTGATGTTACAGAAGCTTCATTGGCACAGTTACGACCGGCTTTTACAGCAGATGGCGCAATAACCGCAGGTAATGCCTCGCAACTTACTGATGGTGCAGCTGCCTGTGTGCTCACCACTAGGGCGTGGGCGATGGAACAGGGCTGGCCTATCCTTGCGGTTGTGCGAGCACATGGTCAGATTGCTGGGCCAGATCATTCCCTCCAAGCGAAACCTGCGCGGGCCTTAGAGCAAGCATTAACTCGGGAAGGGTGGCAGGCAGAACAGTTGGATTTGGTGGAGTTAAATGAGGCTTTTGCCGCGGTGACTCTGCAATCAGCCGAAGAACTGGGGGTTTCACTAAATGTTGTTAACCCCCACGGGGGTGCGATTGCGTTAGGGCATCCGGTTGGGGCTTCTGGGGCACGGTTGGTTGTGCATGCGGTCCATATGCTGGGACAACGGCGGGCAACTCGGGCTGGGTTGGCATTGTGCGGCGGTGGTGGTCAAGGTGAAGCCTTGTTATTGGCTGCGGACTAAAAAGAAATTCCTAAAATCCTAGTATTTCAACATTGAAATAGTTATACTGTGATTCAAGTCGCAAGACGCTGTAAGTTGGAACACATTCTCTTGGAGGTTTTTATGACCCGCGAAGTTCATCACTTCATCGGTGGACAGACCGTAACCGGCACCTCTGGTCGGTTCGGCGATGTTTATAATCCGGCCGAAGGTGCAGTCCAAGCTAAAGTGGCGCTGGCCACTCGGGAGGAAGTGGCCCAGGCCATCACAGTTGCTGCTGCTGCGCAACCGGGGTGGGCTGCAACCAATCCGCAACGCCGCGCACGGGTGCTAGGCAAGTTTATTGAGCTGATCCGCGCCGAAATGGACTCCCTCGCAGCGTTATTGTCCTCCGAACATGGCAAGGTATTAGCCGATGCCAAGGGCGATATTGAACGTGGGCTTGACGTATTGGAATTTGCCATGGGAGCACCGCACTTATTGAAAGGGGAATATTCCGACTCAGTTGGTACCGGTATTGACACCTACTCCATGCGCCAACCACTCGGTGTTGTTGCCGGGATCACACCGTTTAATTTCCCAGCTATGATCCCATTGTGGAAACTTGGACCAGCTATTGCTGCTGGAAATGCTTTCATTCTTAAGCCTTCTGAGCGCTGCCCCTCGGTACCGTTTAGGTTGGCAGAGCTGGCCAAGGAGGCTGGTTTGCCGGATGGCATTTTCTCAGTAGTTAATGGTGATCGCACTGCTGTGGATGCATTATTGGAAGACCCGAGGGTCAAAGCCTATGGCTTCGTTGGTTCTACCCCGATTGCCCAGTCGATTTTCGCGCGGGCTGCCGAGTTGGGCAAACGAGCTCAATGTTTCGGTGGAGCCAAAAACCACTGCATCATCATGCCAGATGCCGATCTCGATCAAGTCGCCGATGCGCTAATCGGTGCTGCCTACGGTTCAGCTGGGGAACGGTGCATGGCCCTGTCTGTTGCCATCCCGGTGGGGGAGCAGACTGCTGATGCGCTCGTCGAAAAGCTCAAAGAGCGCATTGCACCGTTGAAAGTTGGGGCCTATGACGATCCCGATGCTGATTATGGCCCGCTAGTAGGTCGGGATGCATTAGAACGTGTGCACCGGTATATCGGTGAGGGAGTGGCAGCGGGTGCTGAACTGGTTATTGATGGCCGAGATCTGAAAGTGCCAGGTCGAGAGGCGGGATTCTTCATTGGCCCGACCCTGTTTGATCGGGTGACCAAAGATATGTCTATCTACACCGATGAGATTTTTGGTCCGGTGCTATCTGTGCTGCGGGCAGCCGACTATGAAGAGGCATTGCAGCTAGTCAATGAGCATGAGTACGGAAATGGTGTGGCAATCATGACCAATAATGGTGGTGCTGCCCGAGATTTTGCCGCCCGCGTGCAGGTTGGCATGGTCGGTATTAATGTGCCCATCCCGGTTCCGATCGGCTACTACACTTTCGGTGGCTGGAAAGCTTCGGGCTTTGGTGACCTCAATCAGCACGGACCGGATTCTTTCCGCTTCTATACTAAGACTAAGACAGTTACTGAACGCTGGCCTTCCGAACCTTCCACTGGCGCAAAGTTCATTATGCCGCTAGGAGATCAGTCATGACCGAGGTGCTTGCTGAGGTACGAGGCAAAGCAGGAATTATCACCCTCAATCGCCCCAAAGCCTTAAATGCCCTCAACCACAATATGGTGATCCTGTTGGAGCAAGCCCTGCGGGAATTTGCCAATATTGATGCGGTGGAACTGGTGATTCTGCGTGGCGCTGGTGAGCGTGGCCTGTGCGCGGGTGGCGATATTGTGGCGTTGTATCATGATGCGAAAAATAATGGCAGTGAGGGCGCGCAATTCTGGCACGACGAATATCAGCTCAACCACTATATTTCCGAGTATCCGAAACCCTATGTGGCCATCATGAATGGCATTGTGCTCGGCGGTGGCATTGGGGTCTCGGCACATGGTTCCCATCGGATCGTTACTGACGATACTCGGGTGGGAATGCCAGAGGTGGGTATCGGTTTTGTTCCCGATGTGGGTGGTAGCTATTTGCTATCCCATGCCCCTTCGAATCTCGGAATACACCTGGGACTGACCGGGGTGCATGTTGGGGCGGCGGAGGCGATTGCCGCTGGGCTTGCCGATTCTTATGTGCCCATCAACCAACTGGAATTGCTCATTGACCAGTTGGCGGACTCTGGTGATCCGGCTGTCATTGCTGAATTTTCCGCTCCACTGGATTCGGCTTTCGACGGTGCAATTGCCGAGATTTCCGCGGCTTATGACGCAGATTCAGTGGTGGGGATTCTGGCTAATCTTGAAAAAACCCAAACGGAATGGGCACAAGCTGCCGCAACCCGCATCCGTCGCAACTCTCCCTTGGCGGTACAGGTGACCTTCGAATCCATCAAACGCACCAAGGGTATGAGTCTAGCTGCAGCCCTAGAGGAAGAATACTTGGTGTCGAATAATATGCACCGTAGCCACGACTTTTCGGAAGGGGTACGAGCCCAAGTGATTGCTAAAGACCGTAATCCGCAATGGCAACCAGCTACCTTAGCTGAGGTCACCGCCGATCAGGTAGCTGCCATTTTCGCCCCGCTCACCGATCCTCGGATTCAACCACTAACCCTGACCTAAAAGATAAGGACGACGCTTCATGGCAACCAAAGTAGCATTCATCGGCCTGGGCAATATGGGCGGACCCATGGCCAGCAACCTCGTTACCGCCGGATTCGAAGTGCATGGCTTCGACCCAGCTGAAACCGCCCGGGATGCCGCTAAAACCGCTGGGGTCATCACCCATGAATCTGGACAGGCGGCAGTGGCCCAAGCGGAAGTGATTATTACCATGTTGCCCAACGGGCAGATTCTTAAATCGGCTTATGGTGGGGAAACCGGATTGCTCAACTCTGCCCCGCAAGGCGCATTATTTATTGATTGTTCTACCGTTGATGTTGCCGATGCTCGGGAGGCAAGCAGCATGGCGGCAGCTGCCGGACACCGACCCGGGGTAGATGCTCCAGTTTCTGGTGGTATTGTTGGCGCCCAAAATGCCACCTTGACCTTTATGGTTGGTGCCACCGAGGAAGAGTTCGCTGCGGCGAAACCCGTATTAGAAGCAATGGGCAAAAACATTATCCATTGCGGTCAGTCTGGTGCAGGTCAGGCAGTGAAAATCTGTAATAATATGGTGCTGGCAATTTCTATGATCGGGGTGTCTGAAGCCTTTGTGCTAGCAGAATCCCTAGGTGTTGACCCACAAGTATTTTTTGATGTTGCCTCCACTGCGACCGCTTCCTGTTGGGCACTTAATACCAACTGCCCGGTGCCGGGGCCAGTGCCCACCAGCCCCGCTAATCGAGATTTCCAGCCCGGGTTTGCTGGCGCCTTGATGAGCAAAGACCTCGGTTTGGCGGCTGCTGCCATTGCTGACACCGGAACTGATGCAAAAATGGGAAGCCTCGCAGTCGAAATCTACCAAGCCTTCGCTGCTGGTGCGGGTGCGAACCAAGATTTCTCCGGCATTATCAACACGATCCGTGAAAAGAGTACATCATGAGCGAATACGAAAATATTCTGGTTGAGACCAAAGGCCGAGTTGGGGTGATTACCCTTAATCGTCCAAAAGCCCTCAATGCACTTAACGACGCCACCATGAAAGAAGTGGTCACCGCCGCTCGCGCCTTTGACATCGACCCAGGAATCGGGTGTTTGGTGCTCACCGGTAGCGAAAAAGCGTTTGCAGCTGGTGCCGATATTAAGGAAATGGCAGAGCAGTCCGCCACGGATATGTATCTCAGCAATTGGTTCAAAGGTTGGGAAGACTTCACGAGGCTGCGTACACCGATCATCGCTGCGGTATCTGGCTATGCGCTCGGCGGTGGCTGTGAACTAGCCATGATGTGTGATTTCATCATTGCTGGGGATACCGCCAAATTTGGTCAACCCGAAATCAACCTAGGGGTCATCCCAGGGATGGGTGGTTCCCAACGGCTGACCCGGGCTATTGGCAAAGCCAAAGCCATGGAAATGTGTTTGACTGGCCGGATGATGGATGCCGAAGAGGCGGAGCGCTCTGGGCTTGTGGCAAAGGTAGTGCCAAAAGAACAATTGCTAGAATCGGCCTTGGGCACTGCTGAATTGATCGCATCGAAGTCGCTAGTGGCATCCATGATGGTCAAAGAAGTAGTCAATGCGGCTTTTGAGACCACCTTAGCCCAAGGTATCGACTTCGAACGCCGAGTGTTTCACTCAGGCTTTGCCTCCCAAGACCAAAAAGAAGGCATGAAAGCATTCGCGGAAAAACGCGACCCCAAGTTTAAACACCAGTAACGAAAACCACAACGGCCTTTCCCAACTTGGGAAAGGCCGTTGTGGTAAGCATTAGCCCTCAACAATATCGCCGTATTCGGCCCGCAGCTTATTGCACAGCGTAAACAGCTGATCGCGTTCGGCGTCGGTTAGCCCAAAATCCTTGAAGAACTTGTTCAATTCGGGCGTAGCAGTGTTGACTAGCGTAATACCTTGGTCGGTAATTGACACCAAGGTGCCGCGACCATCATTTGGATCTGGAGTGCGCTGGACCAAACCTTCTTTTTCCAACCGCGAGACAGTGTGTGTGATCGAGGCGGGTGGCACGTGCAATCGAGTGGAAACTTTCGACATGGGTAGCGCCCCAGATCGAGAAAATACTAATAGTGCCAGCAACTCATAGCGGGAAAAGCTAATGCCAAATGGCACCAAAATTGTTTCTGCCTCGTGACGCAGTAGCTGCGCCACCCGAATTACGCTTGTGATTGTGGCCATACCAGGAGCGGCATCTGGCCAACCGTGTGTTTCCCAATTGCGCTTGGCTTCGGCTATGGAGTCCTTTGGGGACTTAGGCGCGGGCATTGTACTAACCACCTTCAAGATTTACCACCACTTAAGAATAATTCTAGACCACGCTCATAGGGGTTTTAACTTATCCTGCACTAGCCTTGTCATTCATTCCTTAGGTAGAGCCAAGTTCTTCTAACTTAACGACGAAGCCAGTACCAGCTCTATCAAGCCACTGACGAGTAGGACTAGGGGTGTGGCTGACCCCAGTAAACAAGGCAGAACAGGTAATGAAGAACTTGCGGCGATTCAGGTGGAGATCAGCGCTCCCACGCCATAGTAAGGCCGGTCAACCCACGGTTTGACCGGCTATGGTTTTCTGCTTAGCCCTTAAGGGAGGGGAAGTCTGCATCGCAGAATTCCGCACCTACCTTAGCTGCTTCGGGATCGCTGGCGTGGATTTCCACTTCACGTTTGCGCAAATCTACCCGTCGGATTTTGCCAGAGACGGTTTTGGGCAGGTCGTGGAACTCCAGCCGACGAATGCGCTTATAGGGGGCAAGAGTTTCTCGGCAATGCTTGAGGATGGATTCAGCGGTTTCAGCATTTGGCTCAAATCCAGCGGCCAACACGACATAAGCTTTGGGTACTGCCAGTCGAATTGGATCAGGGGAGGGAACGACCGCGACTTCTGCTACAGCGTCGTGTTCGATTACGGCCGACTCCAGTTCGAAGGGCGACAGTCGGTAATCAGAGGCTTTGAATACGTCATCGCCACGTCCGATATAGGTGATGTAGCCATCTTCATCCTGCTCAGCGATGTCGCCTGAGTGGTAGAAACCATCCCGGAAGGTGTCAGCATTCTTTTCTGGGTCACCAAAGTATCCCGGGGTTAGTCCTACTGGTCGTGGATCGATCCGCATGCAGATCTCTCCGTGATTAGTGATCTCCCCTGTGATCGGGTCGACAAGGACCACGTCCATGCCAGGCAGTGGTCGGCCCATTGAACCGGGCTTGACTATTTGACCAGGTGTATTAGCGATTTGGACTGAAGATTCGGTTTGGCCGAATCCATCCCGAATGGTCGTGCCCCAAGCCTTTTCCACTTGGGCAATCATTTCTGGGTTCAGTGGCTCACCAGCGGCAACTAGTTTTGTTGGTGGTTTCTGCAGGCGACTGAGATCGGCTTGGGCAAGCATCCGCCACACAGTCGGTGGGGCACAGAAGGAGGTGACCCCTTCTTTGTCCATGGTGCCCATAAGAGCAGCGGCGTCGAAACGCGCGTAGTTATATAAAAATACCGTTGCCCCCGCGATCCATGGGGCAAAGAAATTAGACCATGCGTGTTTTGCCCAGCCGGGGGCAGCCACATTGAGATGCACATCACCAGGAGCGAGTCCGATCCAATACATAGTGGTCAGATGCCCCACAGGGTAGGAGGTATGAGTATGCTCGACCAACTTCGCCTTGGAAGTAGTGCCCGAGGTGAAATACAACAGCAGGGTTTCATTAGCGTCGGTATCCTGAGTTGGCACAAACTCGGTGGCAGCGTTAAAAGAATCGCGGTAGCGCAGGGTGGGGTGGGAGGTTTGGGCATCTTCTTCATCACCAACCTGAATAATGGTGAAATCCCCGGTCACGGCTTGGAATTTAGCGGCGTCTTCACCGTTGGCGATCACCCACGAAATATCTGCCCGTTCGGTACGGTCTTGCAGGTCTGCTTCCCCGAGCATGGCGGTAGCTGGGTTGAGCACAAAACCACCTTTAATGCATGCCAACATGGATTCCCACAGCTCGACTTGGTTGTTGAGCATCAGCATGACTCGGTCACCGCGGTTGACGCCGATATCGATAAGCCAGTTTGCCAACTGTGAGGAGCGTCGGGATAACTCGGCGAAGGTGCGCCGGGTGTGGGTGCCATCGATTTCGCAGATCACAAGTGCTTCACGATCCTTGCTTTCGGGATCGGAGCCGAGATAATCGAACCAGTCGAGGGCGAAGTTGAATTTTTCAAACCGAGGCCAAACAAACTCAGCACGAGCGGTGTCATAGTCTTGTTGATGCGTGACTAGGAAGTCACGTGCGGCCTTGAATTTTTCGGTGGTGGCAGACATGAGATCAGGTCCCTCCTGTAATTGGTTTGGGATCTAGAAACTGGGATTTGGATCAGGTACAACCAATAATGTGTCCTGCATCTCACCATACTATAGTTAAAAATCGAAATAAATGGGAGGGGATTTGCCGAAAATCTTTGTGCCAAACTGAGTCTGCGCAGTTCACGACAGTGAAAAAAGTATGTGAACCTACGTGATTAATGCGGTTGCAGCCCGTAGATCAGGAGTTTTCCCAGCTGTTGATAGGCTGCGTGGGCATCGATGATCTCGGCATAGGTGCCGTGTTGAATATCTTCCATCACGCTAGTGGTAATTGCTGCAATAAAAGCTGACGAGTTAGTTCTAAATTCACCTACAGCCACTCCTTTTTGGACGAGATCGGTGATAATTTTCGTGGCCGCCTCGGTGTTGGTTTGGTAAATCTCTTTCGCTACCGGTTCTTGTGCCAAGTCGCGCATGAAAGCGGCACTTGCTGGTTCTAGGGCGGTTTCAATAGCGACAAAGTACTGCTCTAGGGCAGTTTTTGGGGAGCGATGGGATTTAAGTGCCACCTCAGTTCGTCGTGTGACTTCCTTGAAAAAGCTAATGAGAATCCGGCGAATCACCTCATCGCGGCTTTTTCCTAAGGCATACACCGTGGACTTGGAGCAATGGAATCGTTTGGCGGCGCCATCGATCGTAAAAGACTCGAAGCCTTCGGCTAAAAAGCAGGTCAGGATGTCATTGAACAGTTTACGCTGCCGGGCGGTAAGGGTTGAGTGCTCCATTAATCTGATTTTTCCATTGGTGGGGATTAAAAGAAAATTCCAAAAACTAGCGACGAAACCAAAAGAAGACTGTACGATATGAAGTCATATCGTACTCTTGCGTAGAAAGGAAAACCTGTGCCACCTATCCTCCCCGGCCTCGAAAATGTTCCCTTCCCCCACGCGGACTTCTTCGCAGTCGCTGACCGACTCACCGAAGAAGAACAAACAAAACTGCAAGAAATCCACACCTTCCTACAAACTGAAATCCGCCCAGTTGCTGGTGAATTTTGGGATAAAGAAGAATTCCCCTTCCACCTACTACCCAAACTCGCCGAACACGGGCTAGGTGAATTAGAGTTCTCCGGCTACTCACGACTATTCAAAGGACTAGTGTATGCAGAAGTAACCCGTGCAGACGTCTCACTATCTGCACTAGTCGGCATCCACAACGAGCTGGTCCTAGAACTCGTAGCCCAACTCGGCTCCGCCGAACAATGCGAAAAGTGGATCCCCGGCTTACGCAAATTCCAAAAAATTGGCTGCTTTGCCCTCACTGAACCAGACCACGGCTCCGACATTGCCGGTGGATTGGCCACAACAGCCACCAAAACCGAAGAAGGGTGGATCATCAACGGCGCTAAACGCTGGATCGGTGGCGGCACCTTCGCCGACTTCGCCATCGTGTTCGCCCGCGACACCGCCGATAATGAAATCAAAGGCTTCATTGTTGAACTCGACCGCGAAGGCGTCAGTCGGGAAAAAATTGCCCGCAAGATGGGGCTACGCATCATGCAAAACGCCGACCTCGGCTTCAATAACGTCCTCATCCCACAGGAGAACCTGCTCCCCGGCGCGACCTCATTCAAAGCCACCAACACCTATCTGAAAAACTCCCGCGCTTGGGTGGGATGGCAAGGCGCAGGAATCCAACTGGGCATCTTTGACAAAGCCCGCGAATTTGCCTTAGCCCGGGAACAATTTGGTCGCCCAATCGCGAAATTCCAACTTGTCCAAGAAGCGCTCAGCCGTATTCTTGGCAACGCTACTGCGTCATTAGGCATGATGGCGCAACTAGCATGGGTGCAATCCGAAGGCCGCCTAGAGATGCCCTATGCCGCCTTAGCCAAGGCCACTACCACTAGGTTGGCCCGAGAATCCGCTGCCGCAGGACGCGCACTTGGCGGTGGCGATGGGATTTTGACCCAGCATGACCTGTCCAAAATGCTCGGGGATGTAGAAATCCTCTATACCTACGAAGGCACCTACGAAATCAATTCGCTGATCGTGGGACGTGCCATCACCGGCCAGTCCGCATTCGTCTGATAGTCAAAGGAGAAACCATGCAACTTTTCGATCAACCTGCTTCCGCGGTAGTCACCGGTGGTGCCTCTGGGCTCGGTGCCGCCACCGCCTATTTGCTTGCCGATGCCGGTATGCACGTTTTTGCCTTTGACCAACAGCCTGGCCCCGATGTTGTAGGTATTGACTATCTCACGGTGGATGTTACCGATGTCGAACAAGTGCAATCTGGGATTGCTCAAGCCGCAGCAGCCGCCCCACTGCGGGTAGTGGTCAACTGTGCAGGCATTTGTCCCTCGCAACGTATTGTTGGACGTAAAGGTGTCCACGATCCTGCACTATTTGCCACCACTATCAATGTGAATTTGATCGGCACTTTTAATGTGCTCAGCATGGCTGCCGGTAGGATGGCGGGCGAAGAACCAATGGATGCCGATGGTCAGCGAGGCGTGATTATTAATACTGCCTCGGTGGCAGCTTTTGAAGGACAGATTGGGCAGGCTGCCTATGCGGCGTCGAAAGGCGGGGTGCAGGCACTGTCCATTTGTGCTGCCCGCGATTTGGCGGGGCTTGGGATTCGGGTTAATGCCATCGCGCCGGGGATTGTGGAAACTCCTATGATGGCGTCGATTTCGGCGGAGTATCGCACTGAATTGGAGAATTTGGTGCAGTTTCCCAAGCGAATGGCTCGGCCAGAGGAGTTTGCCGAATTGGTGGCGATGATTGTGAGTAATGGGTATCTCAATGGCGAGACCATTCGCATGGATGGGGCATTGCGGATGCCGCCGCGTTAGTTGCTGTGGTCGCTATACGGGACCAGTCCCCAGTAGGGGAAGATGGATTTTGAGGTGGCGACCATGGGGGCGCAGGGGGCGTTAGTCATGATTCGCTCTGGGCTGAAGTCATGGAGTGCAGCTGCAGCACCGGCGTCTCCTAAGGTCATGGGGGAGGGGCAGCGGCTGCGTTCTTGCCAGTTCTCTGGCAGCGTGGCTTCTGGTTCCAGCTCAACGCTAGCGACGGTGGCTAGGACTTGGGTCCATGCGCGGGCGACTGAGTCACGATTGTAGCCACCGCCGCCGATGGCGACCCATTTGCTATTGGCGTATCTCATGGCCCATTTTTCTACGCTACGATAGGCGATGCTCATGGCATCGATGGATAGGTCAAGATCGGCTAATGGGTCATTGATATGGGGATCGGCTCCGTGTTGGGAAATGATGATTTCGGGGCGGAAGCGTTGTAGGAGTGGTGGCACGATGCCGTGTATCGCTTGTAACCAATCACGGTCTTGGGCGGCGCGTGGCAGTGCGATGTTTACTGCGGTTCCTGCAGCTGTTGGACCGCCAATATCGTGGGCGAAACCGGTGTGGGGGAATAGATAGAGCCCAGATTCGTGTACTGAGATGGTGAGTACTCGGGGGTCGTCCCAGAATATTTCTTCGACGCCATCGCCGTGGTGGGCGTCGAGATCGATATAGGCGATTCGTTGGGCGCCGTGATTGAGCAGCCATTGAATTGCTGCGGCGGCATCGTTGTACATGCAGAAGCCGCGTTGGGCGTGTTTGGTTGCATGGTGCAGTCCACCAGCGAGGTTTATTGCGCGGGTGTGGCTGCCGTGCCAGACTGCTTGGGTGGCGGCCACTGTGGCACCGACGATTTGCGCGGCAATTGGTGGCAGTTGTGGTGCTAGTGGGTGTTCGTGGTCGCCAATGCCAAGGTCAGGATGTGGTTCGCCTGATTCTAGAGCGGCAATATAGTCATCGGAGTGTACCAACTGGACATATTGTTGGCAGTTGGTGGGTGGCTCGGTGACGTCGAAAAGTTCGAGGATGCCGAAATGGTCGGATAGTTCCATGGCTAATCGGACTCGGTCGGGGCCCATGGGGTGGTCTTCGCCAAAGGAGTATTCTAATAATTCGGCGGTGTGAATCAGCAGGGGTTTCATAAAAGCACTTCCTTAGAGTGAACGTGCTAGTGGGTCGCGTTCGGATTTCAGTGGTGCGATTCTGATCTTCGCTCCGACAATGGCAGTGTCATGAATTCCGGCAATGACTGGGCTTAGTTCGATGTCAACAATGGCAGCGATGTCATCTTTGAGTTTGGCAATATTCATGAGCACCGTTTCTAATGAATCCAGTCGGGTAGGTTTGGCGCCGCGATAACCGTGGAGTATTGGTGCCGCCCCAAGGGCTTCGAGCATGCTGCGAGCATCAACTCTGCGTACTGGTGGTACTCGCCAGGACAAGTCCCCGAGCAGATCGGTGGTAATACCGACCACACCCACGGAAATCATGGGGCCCAAAACGGGATCTTCGATCGCCCGAACTGTCATGGAAACACCGGGTTTGGCTGTAGGCTGCACCACCAATGGGCTGTCAGAAATGCCTAAAGATTCTGTCAACTCAGTCAGGGATTGCCATGCTTGGGTCATCATGTCTGGGTTTGCGATATGGCGAATCACGGCATTAAGCTCGGGCCGCCCTTTGACCATTGGATGTACTGACTTTAGTACCGCATTCCACCCAAAATCTGTCGCTGCAAGCAATGCTTCTTCCAAGTTGGTAACTGGTCGCCATGGTACGATTTCCACCCCATACGCAGCCAGAATTGCGGTGGTTTCGGCATCGGTGGCCCACCGGCCAGCAGGCGATTCAGCAATAATCTCGGCAACGAGCTTTTCGACGGCCACCTTATTGCCTGTACCCCATTCATCCTGTGGGTTTGGCCGAGCTTGTGCGCGCAGTTCGTTGGTGGACACAATGGTTGAAACTGCTTCCAAGGCGTCGGCGTAGCTGTGAAATAGTGGCAGTCGGTTGTCGTCTAGTGGTGGGGTGAATTCGGTGAAGCCCACAATCATTGCCATCAGCGGAGTTCCGGTTTCAGCAGCAGCTAGTTGTGCTAAGGATTCCCATGCTTGATCTGCGATTGGCTCGTTGATTTCTACTACTGCGCTGAAAACTAGATCGACACTGGGGTCGGCTAGGGCCTGCTCGGTTGCAGGTAGGATGCCGAGCGGATCACCGGTGATGGTGATTGCGTGGGCAGTGAATCCAAATCGGTGGGCAGATTGTCGCATTTGTTCACTTAGCCCAGCAGAATTCGAGATTACGGTTATTGCCCTACCACGAGGGACTGGTTGCTTGGCGAGGAATTCCGCGATGTCGTACATGCCGTCACGCCGAGTAACTACCATTGCTCCGGTTTCTTGAATCACCTGATCCAAGGCTGCTGGGGTAGCGGTGGATAGGCCTGCTAGTTGGTAATGACGGGCGGATTTCAGGGCTCGGGAGGGAATGAACAGTACCACATGCTTTTCTAGGGCTAGTCGGTGGAGTACTCGGAAAAACTTCCGGGGGTTGCCGATGACATCTAGTGAGAGCAGGCAGATAGTAGTGCGATCGTCATTGGCCCAGTACTGGATCACATCATTACCGGTGACGTCGGCGAATGAACCGGCAGATATAAAGGAACTGATTTTACAGCCGCGTCGCAGGGCATGTGACAAGGTTAAGGTGGCTACTCCGGCTGATTGGGTAAACAATCCGACGTTTCCGGTTAGTGGCATTGGGGCGGGGGAGGCGTTCAGTCGTACGTTTGGGTCGGTATTGATAATGCCTAATGCGGCGGGGCCAAGTGCACGCAGTCCATAGGACCGAGCGTGGTGGACGAATTGAGCTGCTGCTTCGTGGTCAAGGGTGGGGTTGTGGCCTTGGGCTAGAAACACTACACCTACGGCGTTCTTTTCTGCAGCTGCTGCCAGGATCGCCTCATCATGGTGGGAAATGATGACTAAATCGATATCACCTGCGATGGTTGCTAACTGAGTGGCTGGGGTGGTGGTTGCGTCGTTTTGGGTAATGATGTGTAGTTGACCGGTGAAGCGGGCAGATACGATGTTGGGTGCAATTCGCTGCAGATCATCGACATCACCAATCACGGCCACGGAACGGGGTGTGAGTAATCGTCTGATGGAACTGGCCTCGGCACGTAATTCACGACGCTCCATGACTTCTCGGGAAGTGGTGGAAGCTTCGATGGGGAAGTCCACCACGATGAAACCATCTTCTAACTCGGGTTTGACTTCATAGCCAGCGCGAATGAAGACTTGGATCATGGAGCGATTTTCGGTCAAGGTTTCGGCGAAGAATCGTTGAATGTTACATTCGCGACCGATCTGGGCTAAGTGTTCGAGCAAGATGTTTCCAGCTCCACGACCATGATGGTCGTCTTGGACCAAAAACGATACGTCGGCGACTCGGTCGGGAAGGAATTGGGAGACTACTTCATATCTAGCGGTGGCGACAATTTTATCCCGTTCCACGAGTACCAAAGTGACAGTGTTGTAGTAGTCGATGTCGATCCACTGGTGTAGGTCATCTTCGGACAGCGTGGGGTGGGTACTGAAAAATCTTAAGTATTTGGATTTTGGGGAGACGCGGGCATAGAACTCAATGATCTTGTCTCGGTCATGGGGGCGAATTGGTCGCAAGGTGGCGATGTCGCCATCGTTTAAGATGACGTCTGCTTCCCAGTGTTTGGGGGGCGTTGCCATGATAATCACATCCTAAACAGCTAGGTTTCTGTGATCCATACTACAATTTAATTCCAAGTATTTCGACATTGAAATAGCTGGGGAATGTTTAGTGTTTGTGCGATCCACCCCTAAGAACCCCCCGAAAAATAACAAATTGAAAACTTTGACGATCCTGACTCGCACCCCATAAAAACCTGTGACAAAGTAATCTTTATGATTCGCCGTTCTTTAGTAACAGCCTCGCTTGCTTTAACGATAACTACTGGGCTCGCAGCGCCAGTCCACGCGCAAACCCTGCCCAGTGGCAGCACTGACACTATTGTGGTGCCAAAAGAACTCTTAGATTTGGCGGATCGTCTCAATATTATGATCCCTGCCCAGTTCCGGCCGGATGAAACTCCAGCTCAAACTGCAGAAGTCCGGGCTCGGCTGAAGGCTGCTACCGAAAAGCATCTCACCGAAATGGGGCACAAACCCAATGATAGAGCTGCTGAAATTGCCCAGGAATGGGCAAACCAAGCTGCCAATGGCCAAGTGATCTTCCACGGAAATGCTGGTGACGGCATCACTCACCTGGACAAAGGTTCCGGCAATGTTTATCGCCTGACCCCTGCTCAAGCTGAGGAGCACATTGCATGGTTGGACCGCAAACCCAATGAGTTCCCACACGGTCAAGGCTTTGGCGTAGCAACCACCGCTAAAGGTGGCTACATCTACCTTGCTGAGTACTTCCTTAATTAACTTAGCGGGGGTAGCTAAACTTTCCTGGCGTCGCAGCTAAGCGACGCCTTCAGTCATGCGAGCAGGGGGACTGAGATTCTACAGTGCTAGTGTCTTAGGGGAAAGTTATATCGAGAGGTAAACAATTCATGCGTAAACTGCTCCCACTGCTCGCGGTCGTTACAGCTAGTGCTGTAGCTGTAGGCGGAATCCACGTCGCCCACGCGACCGATGCAAGCGACACCAAACAAGTCTGTGAGAATAAGCACCTCCTGACCCGTGGTGCGGTGGAATTTGTGGCGCAGGAAGATGGGAACATCTCCCTCAAAGACAACACCAATATTTATGGTCCAACCACCGACCGCGCTTTAGGTGATGTTGTTGTCGGCGTTACCAGCGCCGCACTACAAAACCGAGGTGAGAGCCAAGCTAACCCAAGCTTCGATTTCCTCGGCCCAGTTGGTAGCGAACACTTCGCCCTACCTGGTGGTGACAACCTCAACCTCGTATGGCCACAGGCCGAGCTGCGTTTCGAACCAGTTGCTACACCTGCTGATTCTGGCTTCGGCGCCTACTTCCTACCCGAAGGCAGCACCGAGCCTGCGACATTGGTTAATTCTGCAGCCAATGACCTCACCCTCGAGCCCGCCACTGGACACGTCCAATGGGCATTCTCCAAGCCCGGTATTTACACTTTCGACGTTTCCGCTAAAGACGGGGTCAAAAACCGTGTGAACTTCGTCGTTGGTGACGGACTGCTTAGCCAATGCGAAACCGTGGCAGTTGAGGTGCCAGACGGCGGCATTCAGCTGACCGCCAAAACCACCAAAACTACCTCCAAGCCACAGAAAACCATCGTTGTAAATTCTCAAAAGGTTGCAGTGCCAAACCCTGAGGATGAAATCTCTAACATGATCAACTTGATCATTAAAGTCATCACCGCAACTTTGGGCAACTTCTTTGGCAACCTGATCCCAATCTTGACCCAGTATGCCGGTACTGGTTTCTTTAACCGCTAATCACCCGACTTTTGCCCAAGGCCCCCAAGCCTTGGGTTTTGTCATATTTGCAGCCCTGTGTCTGTGGATAACTTCAAGGGGCTAATTGCGCTATCGGACGCTAAGGTGTAAACTTAAACGCCCACTAGGGTAGCTAAAAATCCCCTTTTTACCCCCGGTAGCACTGAAGTTATCCACAGGGTCGTTTTTCTTTTCAACCCTCTTGTTTCCCCACCCAGCCCGGATTACGTTCGGGCTTATGAATCTGAAATTTTACCTAGACATGCGGGCCCACAACGGTATCGCCCTCCTGAAGGAATTTGGCCAAATATTAGAAGAAACCACGGTGGAACAATTCGCCACTGACTTTGGTTATCGGGTTTACGAAGTGAAAAAGATCCGCCGCGCTTGGCGAACCTTTAAAGCCGCCGCCCTAAGCCGCGCCGCTGATGAAACTAAACTATCCTTTACCACCCTAATGGACCTGTCTTCCATTGTTTACCCACTCCGCCACCGGGATAACCGTCGGGCCTTGCTAGTGAAACTGTGCCATCTCATCGCGGGCAAAGACCCCGACACCGCCAAGAATTTAGCTCGGCGACAGGTCAATTCGTGGACCGAAGAAACCAGCCACTGCGCCCCCGACACTGCTCGGTGCCACCGCACCATCGGCCGTGACGGTAAGCGCCGACTCACCGCAGCTTTTAGCGAACACAAAGCCGCTCACATTAACACCATCCTCGATGGTCGAGCCAAAAAACTCATTGAACAAGCTGGTGGCAGCAAATATCTAGCCTACGACCGCGCATTAGCCCAAGCACTTTACGACGCCATCACTGGGACCACCGCCGCCGCGCCCGCACCCAAATTTGGTCCGATGTTTATGATCGCCACCGACCTGTCTTTTCATACTGACGGCCGGATCGCCACCACTGATGGAGCGCTCATGGAGCTGAAAGACGTTCTTGAAGAGGAACTAGCTCCTACCGGATACGCCGCGGTGATCGCCAAAAACGTTGACACTGGGCGTCGTGAAGTGGCGACCTTTGTTCAAGTAGAACGGACTTGGCCCAATGATCCTAATGATCGCTTCGCAGGCGACGAACTGCGGCTCAAGGCCGTGATGGAAACGTTAGTGTGCACATGGCCGGGCTGTAGCGTCGCAGCGAGCACCTGCCAGATACATCACATCCAGTCTGTTAAGCGGGGTGGAAAGACCATTGGCGAAAACTCCACGCCATTATGTAGCCACCATAATGGCATCAATGATGATAACCCGCTTAGGACCAAAAATGGACGTATCGAACGTGATCCTGTGACCGGGCGGGCTGGGCTAAAGCGGACGCCCGAGTCCGAGCTGGAATTCAATCAGAACCCAGTCACGGAGAAAACCACCCGAGCGTATATTGATCACATCTATGGGTAGTTAATCCGCCACCATTGGGTAGAGTTCGAATTCGGGATGTTCTTTCTCCACGAAGGCGAGCTTCCATTTGTCACCGAACAAAGCAACTAATTCGCCATCGGTTCGGGTAAAAATTTCCACGCCCCGCTGCCGACCCAACTCAGGCGCAGAGGTGGCGGTGGTTCGCCGTGCCACAGAATAAGGGATTGGTTCTGTGATGGTTTCGACATTGTATTCGTTTTGCATCCGGGCGATCATTACCTCAAACTGCATGGGGCCCACGGCTGCCATCACTGGTGCGGCATCACCTCGGGCGTCATTACGTAGGATCTGCACCACCCCCTCGGAGGCAAGCTGGTCGAGGGCTTTGCGGAACTGCTTGTACTTTCCTAAGGACTTCGCACGCAGAGTGCGGAAATGCTCAGGGGCGAACTGAGGCATCGGTGGGAATTGCACTTTCTTTCCGGTATAGATCGTGTCGCCAGGGGCCAGCGATCCAGGGTTAACCAAACCAACGATGTCGCCCGGAAATGCGGTTTCTACCGTTGCGCGACTACGCCCGAACACAGTCAGGGCGTATTTGGTGGAAAAAGTACGCCCGGATTGCGCGTGGGTAACCTGCATACCGCGGTCGAATTCACCAGAAACAATGCGCATGAAAGCTAAAGAATCCCGGTGGTTTTTATCCATTCCAGCTTGGACTTTGAACACCACGCCGGAGAAATCGGAATCCACTGCGCGTTCCTCCCGGCTTGCGGGCGCGGGGGCTAGCTCGCACAAGGTGTCAAGGATCTGGTGCACACCGAAGTTCAGCATGGCAGAGGCGAAAATCAGTGGGGAGGTGGTGCAGTTGAGGAAAAGTTCTTGGTCATGCACCGCACCATCGGCCGCAAGCAGTTCGACTTCTTCAATCGCAGCTTCCCAGGCGGTACTTTCCTTTACCAATGCGGATTCGGGGTCGTAGTGCTCTTCGGGAGCAATGGTAGAACCGCCTGCGGTACGCAGGAAGTGGATGTATTCCTCTGCTTCGCCATCATCGTTAATGCGCGCAAGCCCGCGGAAATCGCCGGCTTCGCCAACTGGCCAGTACAGCGGCGTGGGCTGGAGGTCGATCTCGGTGACAATCTCGTCAACTAGTTCTAGCGGTGTGCGGCCTGGTCGGTCCCACTTATTAATTACTGTAATAATCGGCAGTCCCCGGGCTTTGCAGACTCGGAACAGCTTCAGGGTTTGGGGCTCAAGGCCTTTGGCGGCGTCGATAAGCATGACGGCAGCGTCAACCGCGGTGAGTACCCGGTAGGTGTCCTCGGAAAAGTCGGCGTGCCCAGGTGTATCGACAAGATTGATCATGTACGGCTCGCCAGTGTGTCCTTCGGGAGCGTACTCGAACTGGAGCGCCGAGGAGGTGATGGAGATGCCGCGGTCCTTTTCCATGTCCATCCAGTCGGACACGGTGGCTTTGCGTCCAGCTTTGCCGTGGACAGCGCCAGCTTCGGAGATGACGTGGGCGTGGAGCGCCAGCGCCTCAGTGAGCGTGGATTTACCGGCGTCAGGATGGGCGATGACTGCGAAAGTTCGTCGACGAGCGGCCTCGGCGGAAGTGGACATGGATTCCTTTCATCTTTAGTGCTCTATAACCATAGAACATTGTAGGGTTAAAGGCATGCTGGATAATTTTGTTGGTGGTGCCGCCAGCATTGAGCACCAAGGTCGGCATTTTGACCTGAGCTTCCTGACTTACGAGTGGGATGGGGAAAGCCCCGAGGTTACCGACTGGGAACTTGAAGTTTTTAATGAAACCATCACTAATTACGAGCAGTCACTACCAGTCATAGCTGCAGCTATCGCAGACTACTATCCAAAAGAGTGGGAGATAACCAGTGATATGGTGGTGCGCGGGCTTGGGGATTGCGGGATTGACCTTGATCGTCACAGCACAATCACGCCGATTCGGTTGATTTATCTTCACGCTGATTTTGACGATCACATTATTGAAGTGCATTGTGGTGACAATCTGACCGATATACGTGAAGTGTTATTGGAAGGATGAGCGTGTCGTAACTGACATTACTGACAATGATATGATTCAATATGACGAAAGCGCACAGCGCAAAATTTACGCCCGCGCTAGCCCCGAAAACGTCCTGGTAATCTGGGGTTTTGCTTAAGCATGTTTAATTTCGCTGAGAATATGTCCAGAGTGATGGTCAAGGGCGCATAAATTGTCTCTAATAGAATGCATGAGATATTTACTTCGGAGCGGGTTCAGCGCACTAGCGGCCTGTACCTTGCTCGCTACATCGACCCCAGGGGCTCTGGCAGCCGAACAATACCCAAACACCGCGCTCATTATGGACGCATCTGGTTCCATGTGGGCGCCCGACGCTTCAGAGGTCACTACGCGCATGGAAGCCGCCAAACAAGCTGCCATCCAGCTTGTCGACGGTCTTCCCGAAGAGCAAAAGCTCGCCCTACTGACCTACGGCACCGGCACTGGTAACTCCGATGCCGAAAAGGAAGCTGGTTGCCAAGATGTGAAAACCCTTGTGCCCCTTGGTGGCGCAAAAACTGACGTGACCACTAAGATTTCCGAACTTGTAGCTAGTGGCTACACCCCTATTGGTAAGTCTTTGCTGGAAGCCGAAAAAGAGGTTGGCGGTGACGGCGCCAGCCATATTGTTCTCATTTCCGACGGCATTGATACCTGCGCCCCGCCACCTGTGGCGGATGTTGCCCGTGAAATCAAAGACCGCAATCCCGATATGACCATCGACGTAATTGGGCTCAACGTCGATGACGCCACCCGTACCGAGCTCCAAGGAATCGCAGACGCCGGTGGTGGCACCTACGCCGATGCCACCGACGCCCAAAGCCTGCTGGACAAACTGACTGCTGGCTCAACAAGCACGGAAGCCAAGCCCACCGAGTCCGAGTCCGAATCAGCCGATGCTTCTGCGTCTGAATCCGAATCGGCCGAGCCATCAGCCACTGAATCTGAGTCGGCCGATACTACTACGGCTGCCAGCACTCCAGAAGCTGTTAGTGGCAGCCCGTCCGCCGATGGGGCTCCGAGCCTAGCACTTGGCGGTATCGCCAATGACGAGCCACAAGCACAGGTTTATAATGACAATATCCCAGCTACCTTGGAAGCCGGAGCCACTGACCCGGCTGATAAGGAACTCCACTGGAGTGTTGATTTGAAAGATGGGGAGCAGCTCAGTGCTGCCTTCTTGGTACCGGGTATCGCAGCTGGTGGTGCAGAGGGTGCAAGTATGACTATCACCCCAGAACTGACCGATAAAGATGGCAATACATGTGTGGCCAATTCCACCGAGATCACTGCAGAAGGCAACTATGGTGCGCCGCAGTCTGCTTCGCTACTGTCTGAGGTTATTGCTACCAATGGCACCTGTAAGCCGGGCACCTATGACCTGTCGCTCAAGCGCACTGGAAATCTGGTTGGCGACCAAACCCTTCCAGTTGAACTGAGCACTTGGGCGATCCCAGAAGTTGATGAGTCCAAGTTGGCAGCAGCTTCCGATAAGCCAGCTGTCACAGATCTTGCTCTAGGTGAGGTCAGCGGTCAGCTCCCAACCGATCTGAGCGCTGATAATGCGCCAGTGGTTGAGGCAGGTACCTACAGCTTGGAAATCGCCCCTGGTGAAACTCGGTGGTTCAAGGTGCCAGTGGCTGAAGGTCAGCGTCTGCAGGCTCAACTGGAAGCTGATGCACCAGGTGCTGAGGGGCACCAGCTGAACTGGGAAGTTTTCGGACCACAGCTCCACCCGATCCAGGTGGAAAAGGGTGAGGTTGCTCTAAATGCCAATGAGTTAACTACTGCGGGCGTTGCAACGCAACCTATCCGCTGGCTCAACCTTAAGGCTCAGGACGCTACCGCCAATGGCTTCCTCGCGGGCGATCAGCTGGTTGCGGTTCAGCATCAAGCTCCGGCTGGCAGCACTGCTCCGGTCACCGCTCGGGTTGCATTGGAACCAGTTGGTACCGAAGAAACCGCACCGAATTTTGCTGCGGCTTCGGAGAAAACCACGAAGTCTAGCTCCGGATCATCAGCTTGGCTCTGGTGGTTAGTACTCATTCTGCTGATTGTGGGATTGATCCTGCTCGCTCGCTGGTACCGTGAGCGCAACGACTACCGTAACGCTTAGTTACCACTCTAAATTCAGCATTTGACTGCTGAGATCAAAGTGCCGCCGAATGATTCCTTCATCACGGGCGGCACGGTGGGTGCGGCCGATTTTCCTCTTGTCGGAGTAGTACTGTCCAGGCAGCCACATAATGCCTGGGGTGCCGTCAATGAAATATGCGAGGTTTTCACCACCTTGCTCGGCCGAAATTCCCATGACCGATATCAGCGACGGATCATAAAATTTGCGGAACAGTCCCTGAGAATCTTGAGAAAAATTATCAGGGTGAAATGCCACTGACTGCACCCTGAAACGGCGGTGCAGTTCTTTGGTGAACAAGATATTGGCCAGCTTGGTATTCGCGTAATTCACGCCCGAGTGAAATCGCCGTAATCCATTCAGATCCCCAAGATCAAGCCGAGCAACAGTATTGACCTTCGCTGCGGTAGCGATCACCTTTGCATTTGATGCCTGTAGCAGGTCAAAAAGCGAGTGGGTTAGCAGCATGGGGGCAAGGTGATTGACCTGGAAGGTTAGCTCGAATCCATCGTCGGTGATGGTGGGGCCATCGAATAGTCCACCCGCGTTATTGGCAAGCACGTCGATGCGATCGGTGAGTTCGCGGATTTGGGCGGCCAAGGCATGGACGTCGTTAAGTGAGGCGAAATCTGCGAACAAGGGGGTGGCGGAGATTTCGGCGGCAACATTTTCAGTGCGTTGTTTATTGCGGCCAACGATAATGATGCGGTCTTCGGGGTGGGCAGAGGCGATTTGTTTGGCGGCATGGGCGCCGACTCCGGATGAGGCACCGGTGATGATGATGGTCCGCATGTGCGCAATATTACCGGGCGTGGATCTGGTTCTGGGCGTGCGGCAGACCACCAGTAATGATTAATTTTACCGCCTCGACAGCTGTAGCGACCATCTGATCAACCACCGGACTTTTCTCAAGGGGAGACAAGACGTAGTCCGGTACTGACATACCCTGCGGTGGGCGGGAAATCCCTAGTCGTACCCGAAGGTAGTCCCGAGTGCCTAATTCGGCGGAGGCAGATTTCAGGCCATTGTGGCCGTTTTCATTGCCACCCTGTTTGACTCGAACTGTTCCTAGTGGCAAGTCCAGCTCATCATGGATTATGATGACTCGGTCAGCAGGGATATTTAGCTTGGCACACAGCGGGGCAATGGCTTGGCCAGAGAGGTTCATGTAAGTAGTAGATCGGGCTAGTAACACTGGGATCCCCGTGACATCGAGTTGCGAAACCGCCACTGGCATTCCTTTAACCTGCTGGAATGGTTCGGTCAATAAAGCGTCGGTGACGAGATAACCAACATTATGGCGGGTGTCGCGGTATTTTACGCCCGGATTACCCAGCCCGATGACCAACCAGTCAGCGACAAAGGTCGGGTCTTCTCGTTTAAACCACTGCCAAAGTTTCATGCTCAATATCGTCCCATACTTCCTTACCATGGAGGGCATGAGATTGATTGTTGCTCCCATGGCAGGTGGTCCCACCACTCCGGAACTTGTACAAGCCGCAGGTGAGGCCGGGGCGTTTGGATTTCTAGCCGCTGGAAACCTTGCGCCAGATCAGCTGCGTCAGCAACTGAAGCAGCTAAGTGTACCGTTTGGGGTGAACTTCTTTTATCCCCAGCCCGAGCACCTACCTGAGGCGCCAGATATCGATTACAGTTTTGGCTTCACCGCCAAGTTCCGTGCGGCCTTGGAATCGGACAATCCGCGACTGCAGGTGTTGAGCAGTTCGTTTGGGTGTTTCACTGAGGCTGAGATTGAAGCGATCCATAATGTCGGTGCACAGGCATGGGTGGCGGTGACCAACCCCACCGAAGCCCGGATTGCGCAAGATCGCGGGGCAGACCAGTTGATCGTCCAAGGCTATGAGGCGGGTGGGCACCGGCTATGTTGGTCCATGTCTAAGGATCCGGCACCGGTGACAACTACCGAGCTGATTGCAAGCATCCAGCCGGTGACGGTACCCCTAGTTGCTGCGGGTGGGGTGCGCGAGCCAGCAGACATACGTGCGCTACTGCAGTGTCCGGGCGTGGTGGCGGTGCAATGCGGCTCGGCCTTCTTACTTGCTGATGAAGCTGGCACCAGTGAGTTCAACCGTGCTTTGCTGCGCGCGGGCGGAAAGACGGTGGCAACTCGGGCGTTTTCAGGCCGAGTTGCGCGCGGGCTGGAGACGGCATTCACTAGGGCAAACCCGAACCTGCCGCCGAGCTATCCACTGTTGGGCATGCGGTTAAAAGACCGCCGAGAAGAACTCGACACCGCTTATTGTTTGGTTGGCACTCGGGTGGAGTTGTTGCGCGCGGGCTCGGCGCGCGAAATTATTTCCTATTTATTAGACGGTGATCTCGATGAGGTTATTCTCTAATGCGACGATGCAGCTTTCATAGTAACCATCACCGGTGGTGCGGGGACCACTGTGAACCTCAAACCCATCGGCCGCTAGACGAGCGGTAAGCTCATCAACCTGCTCCTTGCTGCCTACGCTGAATGCCACATGGGCATAGCCTGTGCGCAGGGGATCTTTGGCTGGATTAACCGTATCAGCACGGTGCATAATTTCTAGCCGGGCCCCCTCATCGAAAGAGAGAAAATAGGAGCTGAATCCGGTGCGTGGGTTATGGTAGCGCTCGCCTGGGCGGGCGGCGAAATAGGTGGTGAAGAAGTCGCGGGCGGCGTTCAGGTCGGTGACATACATAGCGAGGTGTTCGATCTTCATCCTGCTTAGCCTACCAGCCTAGTGATAATCACCGGGGACCCCCGTCCCAAAATTAGCTAAGGCTGTGCTATGTTACTTTTCATGGGTGCTAGAACGAAGCGGCGTAAATCAAAAGTGGTCGACAGCTTTTTCATTGAAACCCCCAAAATAGATGCCGCAGATCTGATTGGTGATGCCTTCGCCCAAGCCATGGGTACGGTTGAGAATAACTCGGAAATGCTCAAGCTACGTCGCCGTATCGAAACTGGCAGCATGAAAAACAAGTGCTGCCGTTCTAAGCCGCGCTGTAAAAAATGCCCAACAGTCATGCATCGACTCCGGAAACAAGGTGCCTTGCAGCTTGACGACGCCGCCTTGCGTGCCGCATTGGTTAAGGCTCGTAAGTGGTAAGGAAGCTTTCGATTTCCGCTGCAGCATCAGCGTAGATCACTGGTAAGTGGGGTAGTTCCGACTTAGTAAAAGGTTTGAGAACGAAATCTGCTGCTTTCATTCGGCCGGGAGGTCGTCCAATTCCTAGTCCGAGACGTAGATAGTTTTTGCCTAGGGACTTGGTGATTGAGCGCAGACCATTATGCCCATGGTCGCCGGTAGTTTGGCGGAGTTTCACAGTGCCAAAGTCGAGCTCAAGGTCGTCGAAAAGCACGATGGTTTGTTCGGTGGGGATTTTATAGAAATCGGCGAGGGCTTTGACTGGGCCGCCGGAAAGGTTCATGAAGCTGCCGGGGGTGGCGAGTAGGACAGAGTGGCCGCTGATGCGGGTTTCAGCGACCATGCAGCGGGAGCGTTTGTGGAGTCGGAACGGTTCGGTGCTGAGGTCGGCGAGGGCTTGGGCGCCGATATTGTGGCGGGTGTTGGTATAGTGCGGGCCGGGATTGCCGAGGCCTACGATTAAAAAGGTGCTCACCGAAGTATTGTGGCATAAGAAAAACCGCCCCCAGAATTGGCGGCGGTTTTTAGGGGGCTGATTACTCGGAGTCGGTAGCTTCTTCAGCAGCGGCTTCTTCGTCAGTTTCTTCTTCCGCCTCGGCGACTGCCTCATGGTTAATCGAAGCGAGGACGGTTTCTGGGTCGGCAATGAGGGCGGTCTTCTCGGGCAGTACCAGATCGGAAGCCAGTACCTTGGAGTCGGCTTCGAGGCCCTCGACGTTGTGGCGGATCTCTTCTGGGATGGACAATACGTCAGCCTCGATGAGGACGGTGTCATGATCTTGGACCAGCATGGTGCCTGGTGCGGTTTCGCCTTCAAAGACGACTGGAACTTCAACCTCGACCTTTTCACCACGCTTGATGGCAAGCAGGTCAACATGGTCGGCGTTTAAGGTGATGACGTTTTGGTCCACATGCTTGACCATGACAAGGTGCTTGTCACCTTCGATGTCGAGCTCGAATACCGCGTTTACGCCGTGGCGACGTAGCAGTGCATGCAGGTCGATACGGGAGACGGCGAAATGAATCGGGGTTTCCAGGTCAGCGGAATAGATAACACCAGGAACTTTTTCGGCTTGGCGCAGGCGGCGGGCAGGGCCTTTGCCGAATTCGGTGCCTAGTTCGGCTGAGATGATGATGGATTCAGTAGACATTGCAAACTCCTTTTGGTCTGTGGGGAGAGTGCGGGGCCGTGCGCTCCGCGACTTCCTTGTGGTTATGGTGTCGTCGGAGAGTCTTCGCAAGGCTTGAAGATTCACTATCGCGTCGATTACGGCCACAATTATGCAGCCCTCGCCGAGACGTGAAAACTATACTACAGCTGGCAATACTCGACCAACTTCTAGTGGCTTATGGCCTTGGCCATGCCCACACCAGTCAGTGAACGGACTTCCATTTCGGCTGCTAATTCGGTTAGGTCATCTGGTTTTCCTAATTTGGAGCCGATGATGCCCAGCAGGAACCCAGCTGGGACCGATACGATGGCGGGGTTGGTTAGTGGGAACCAGGCAAAGTTGATGTTTGCGCCAAGCATGGAGGTTTCAGCACCGGAAACCGCCGGGGAGAAAATAATGAGTGTGACCGCGATGACCAGCCCTCCATACATGGAAAACAGTGCACCAGTGGTATTGAAGCCGCGCCAGTAGAGGGAATAGATGATGGTCGGTAGATTGGCGGAAGCAGCAATGGCGAGGGCAAGGGTGACGAGGAAGGCGATGTTTTGCCCCATTGCGCCAATGCCAAGCACAATCGACAGTATGCCGATGACGACTACGGTGATGCGAGAGACGCGGACTTGTTCTTCTTCAGAAGCTTCACCATTGCGCAATACTGAGTTATAGAGGTCGTGGGCCACTGAGGCGGAAGCGGAAATCGTTAAGCCAGCAACCACCGCAAGGATTGTCGCAAAGCCAATGGCAGAGACGACAGCCATGAAGAAGGAGCCGCCGACTCGTGCAGCCAGCAGGAGTACTGCGGAATTGCCGCCACCCGGGGCGTTTTGGATGGTTTCTGGGCCAACGAGGGCCGCGGCACCAAATCCCATAACCACGGTGAGCAGGAAGAAGAGGGCGACAATGGCGATGGTCCAGGTCATGGAGCGGCGTGCTACCCGAGCCGAGGGAACGGTGTAAAACCGCATGAGCACATGTGGTAGACCGGCGGTGCCCATCACACAGGCGATTGCTAGGGAAATGAAATCGATTTTGGTTAGGGTGGATTTTCCATAACGCAGACCGGGCCCCAAAACAGCATCACCTTGGGGGTGTGCCGAGGCTGCGGATTCGAGCACATTATTGAACCCGCCTTTGAGTGCCAAGAAGGTGAGCAGGGAGATGATGATGGAGCCGCCAACTAGTAGTACAGCCTTAATCATTTGAACATAGGTGGTACCTTTCATGCCGCCGACCAGCACATAGACGATCATGAGGATGCCTACGATGGCGACCACTGTGGCTTGGGCAGTTTTGCCGGAAACTCCAAGAAGCAGGGCTACTAATCCGCCAGCACCAGCCATTTGGGCGATGAGGTAGAACAAAGACACCGAAAGGGTAGTCACTGCGGCGGCGGTGCGTACAGGGCGTTGCTGGAGTCGGAAGGAAAGTACATCGGCCATGGTGAATCGCCCGGTATTACGCAGCGGCTCAGCAACAAGTACTAGTGCTACTAGCAGGGCGATGAGGAAGCCGATGGAGTAAACAAAACCGTCGTAGCCGTAGAGAGCAATAGCACCAGTGACCCCAAGAAAGGCGGCCGCGGAGAGGTAGTCGCCGGAAATGGCAAGGCCGTTTTGCCAGCCAGAGAAGCTGCCGCCACCGGTATAGAAATCGGAGCCTTTTTGGGAGGTGGTGCGGGTAGTACGGACTACGATGGTCATGGTCACCGCGATGAAAATGGCAAAAATAGAGATATTGAGGATGGGGTTTCCGGTGTCCACCGTACCTTGGGCGAGAATCGAAGAATGCATGGTGATCTGGCTCCTATGAACTTGGGGCGAGGTGTTCCATCCGTGCGCGAATGGCCTCGGTTGCAGGGTCGATCTTATTGTCTGCGAAATGCACATAAGCCCAGGTGACTAGGCCTGCGGTTGCGAATTGGGCGAGTCCTAACACCATGCCGAGATTGATGGCACCATAGACCTCGGTCTTGACGAACTCGGTGGCGAAGGTGGCTGTGACAATGTAGAAGATGTACCAGGCTAGGAATGCGATGGTGACGGGGAAGGCAAAGCCTCGGAAGGTTTTGCGCAGTCGTTGGAATTCCGCGCTGTGCGCCACTGCTACGAACTCCTCGGGAGTTGGGGCGTGTGTGGTCATTGTGTTAGTACCTCCTTTAAGTGCGACCATTCAATCTGTAGTGGATTGGTGATTTTAATTGAACATCAAAAAATATTGATGGTCACTAAGTTGGTAAATTTTCCTAAAAATACGCTTTTGTGCCGAGTTTGCAGTACTTGGGTGGCGTATTGGGTGAAAACTTTAAAGGTACGATGAAATTGCAGATCGTACTGCTAAAATTTCATGCAGTGACCCCGGCCACAGTTTGTGTGGTGGCGTATGCTATAGGCTCTGGTGATAGGTAAAAGCAACCCTTTTAGGGGGTGGTTATGGTTTGAGGTTACAGATACTTCGAACCTTCACGGATTGAAAGTAGAGCTAACTTACCTTGGTGGTTAGCGATGAACGCACGCACCCATGCAGCATCAGTTTTGGAATACTCACGCAATGCCCAGCCAATGGCTTTATTGATAAAAAACTCCTTCGACCCAAGGTTCAAGGTGATGATCTGTTCCAACAACGCGGTATCAGTGTCTGATTTGCGTTTAAGTTGGTGGATGATAGCAACTCGACGCAACCAAAAACTCTCGCGCTGCGCCCAATCCACCATCTGCTCGGAAGTGGCGATCAGATCAATAGTCCGGTCAAGGTTATCGGTAATATCCCACCACGGTTGATCGCAGATTAATTCCCCCAAAAACTCTACATCGGTGTCACTAAGGGTCGGATTCTTACCTTTGGCATGACGAAACAGCAATTCTGCACCAATGTACCGGAAGTCCCGCTCTGGCTGTGCCCACAATTGCCGAACCACCATGATCAAGTCATCGTGGTTCAAAGTTTTCCAGCTAGCCAAAAACGGACGAGCAAGCTGACTACGCAGCGGTGTTTTAACCCCAACATACTCAAACTGGCCGCGCATATACTTCGCCTGTTGCTCAGCGATTACCGAATCAGATTCCGCCAGCAATGTAGCCCGCAGCTTATCGACGTCCATACCGATCAAGCATACTCCGGCCACCGTCGATAACAGGCAGATTCGAAATATAGTTCTGTCATGATGGTACCTCTGATCCCAGCTGCTGTGACTAGCTCATAAGTCAAGGCCGCGCCAAAGGATTCAACAAAAATCAATCATGGCTTAAAATTGAGGCGCACGATATACATGCCCTTGATGATTTCAAAAGCTTTCATACCAAACCGGAGTGAGCGGGGAAGTTGCTTGCGCTCACTTGCTGGCAGATAATCCAGAAAATTGAAGCAGATGGAAATGTCATTGATACTGCGGGACCAGTACTGAGCCGAAAATGGATCCTTGACCTTGAACGGCATGATAGCCGCGACCTGACCCGCTTTGGCAATCTTCCTTTCGCTCATTCTGGTGGTGGTTGGGGATTCGGCATCGTAGACAAACCGACCACGCGGGAAGGCCTGCGCCATGGCGTCGATAAGTTCAGCGGCATCCGAAACTGTCAGGTAGTACATCACCCCAGCGGCAATCGTGATTACTCCATTTTCCGCATCCACCTGCTCTAGCCACCGGTGATCCGTGGCTGAATACGCCAAATCTACGCTTGCTCCTGGTGGGACCCACCGATTACGCATCTCAATGACTTCGGGAAAATCGAGATTGTAAATTGTGCCATGATTGGTATCCGCCAAGTCAGGTTCTAACTGGTCGAGGCCACAGCCAAGGTTAACCACCGCAGCACCAGGATGGGTGCGCAGATAGGTTTTGATTTCATCGATCATCAATCGATGGCGTATCCCATAAACTAACTCGGGAAAGTCGCCAATGTGCTTAGCTGGGGTGCCTTCCTGCGCCACAATTTCGGCAGCTTGTTCCGCCCATGGGTCTGGGAATAACTTAGGCCAACGGTGGGCAGCTGCGGCACGCCCTAATAGGGGAAAAAACAGTGTGTGTTGAACCTCAGTGAGTGCCATACTTTTTAGGGTACACTTACTGAACTGATCAGGCATCAAGCAGCCACCGTGATTGTGGTGGTGACAGGATCAACTGCCACCACCACTGAAGCCAGCTTAAGCTTGGCCCTCGAAAAGATCGGTGACCGAACCATTCTCGAAGATTTCATTAATGGTACGGGCCAACAGCGGGGCTAATGATAAAACGGTGAGATTATCCCAACCTTCAGTCGACTGTGGCAACGTATCAGTGGTAATCACTTCCTTGGCGCCACATTGTGATAGTCGTTCCCTAGCTGGGTCTGAGAACACACCATGGGTACATGCAATGATGACATCCGTGGCACCAGCATCACGTAGCACCCCAACCGCACCCGCGATGGTACCGCCAGTGTCGATCATGTCGTCAAGCAGAACTGCGGTCTTGCCTGCGACTTCACCAACAACACGATTGGCCACAATTTGGTTTGCCACCTCGGTGGAACGAGTCTTGTGGACGAAAGCCAGCGGGGCATCACCTAAAGTATTAGCCCATTTCTCGGCGACCTTCACACGGCCAGCATCTGGGGAAACCACTACGATATTGTCAAGCGCATACTGCTTTTTGATGTAGTCAGTCAGTAGCGGCATGGCATGCATGTGATCGACTGGTCCGTCGAAAAACCCCTGAATCTGATCAGTGTGCAAATCCACTGCAACAATTCGGTCAGCACCAGCAGTTTTAAGCATATCGGCAACTAGCCGAGCAGAGATTGGTTCACGACCCCGGTGCTTCTTGTCTTGGCGAGCATAGGGGTAGAACGGCAAAATAGCGGTGATGCGTTTGGCAGAGCCACGCTTGAGCGCATCAATCATCAGAAGCTGTTCCATCAGCCACTTATTCAGCGGTTGAGTATGGGATTGGATGACAAACGCATCGCAACCACGAACGGATTCTTCGAAGCGAACAAAGATCTCACCATTGGCGAAATCACGGGCAGTCATGGGGACAAGATCGATGCCAAGCTCATCAGCCACAGCTTCACCGAGCTCAGGGTGTGCTCGGCCGGAAAAAAGCATGAGGTTTTTTTGAGTACTACTCCATTTATTGGCGGTCATTCGGTGGCAAACCTTCCTGGGAAAGACAAGGGTGATGGAGTCTGCAATCGGGCGCAATCAGCTGTGCGTCCACGCAATAGTGTAATGGGTTACCCCCCACAATGGGTAGAACGCCACTATGAGGAGCACAACAACAGGGCTAGTCTTCCTGTGCCCGCAGTGCTTTTTCGGCGGCTTCGGCTGCTGGCGTACCTGGTCGTTTCGCCTGCACCCAACCTTCAATATTGCGTTGTTTACCGCCAGAAATCGCGAGCGCGCCGGGGGGAACATTATCGCGAATCACCGTACCTGCACCAGAGTATGCACCATCGCCAACCGTGACTGGGGCGATGAACATGGTGTCGGATCCGGTGCGTACGTGAGAACCAATGGTGGTGTGGTGTTTGGTCACACCGTCATAGTTAACAAAAACACTGGAAGCGCCAATATTAGATTCTTCGCCCACGGTGGCGTCACCGATATAGGTCAGGTGTGGCACCTTGGAGCCACGACCAATGACCGCATTCTTGGCTTCGACGAACCCACCAAGCTTGCCATGTTCACCTAGCACCGTACCTGGCCGAATGAATGTAAAGGGTCCAACAGTAGCGAAAGCGCCAATAGTGGAATCGGAGCCATGAGTGCGTACTACCGAAGCGCCAGCACCTACAACCACATTGTTCAAGGTGCTATCTGGGCCTACCACAGCGTCATTACCAATAACTGTGCTGCCTAATAGTTGGGTGCCAGGATGGATGGTTACGTCTTGTCCGATCTGTACTTCAACATCAATCCATGTTGTCTCTGGGTCAATGATAGTAGCACCTGATCGCATGGCATTTTCGACGATGCGGCGATTCAGTTCTCGACCTGCTTCTGCCAACTGCACGCGGTCATTGACCCCAGCGAGTTCGCGGGGATCGGCAGCCTTGAACGCACACACAGGATGCCCGTGGCTCCGAGCGATGCCAAGTACATCAGTGAGGTATAACTCACCTTGGGCATTGTCGGTTTTTAACTCGCTGAGACTTTCGCGCAGTACCGTTGCATCAAAGGCAAAGACTCCAGTGTTGATTTCGGTGATTGCGAGGGTTTCGGCGTCGCCATCTTTTTGTTCAACAATGCTGGTGACCTCCCCGGTTGCGGTACGCACAATGCGGCCATAACCGGTGGGATCGGCCATGTCGACGCTTAAAACGGTTACGGCGGTGGGGGAGGCAGTGTGGGCGTCGACAAGCCCGCACAGGGTTTCCGAACGCAGCAATGGAACATCGCCGCTGGTAACTACCACGGTGCCCGTGAAATCGGTCAATGCATTCATGCCACATTGGACGGCATGACCAGTGCCATTTTGTTCTTCTTGAATAGCAGTTACGACTGGGGTGTCTAGGGCGTTGGCAATTGCTTCGACTTCTGGTTGTACTTGGTCGCGGTGGTGCCCAATGACAGTGACGATTTTTTGCGGGTCAAGACCAGCGGCGGCATGCAATGCGTGGGATAGTAGGCTGCGGCCACCAATGGTGTGTAGGGTTTTCTGCCGTTTCGATTTCATGCGGGTGCCAGCGCCAGCAGCAAGGACGATAACAGCCACATTAGATGAAGTGCTCACAGTGATTTGTGCTCCTATGGGGTTCACGGAATTCGTTTGGATACAAGTGTAGGTAACAAAAGCGCAACAATGTTGAATAGGAGTTCAGGGTAGTTCGAAAGTAGGATAAGGGGGAGTAAATCTATGCTTGGTACCCCACTCTAAAATTTTGAAGTTTGGAGCATTTATATGGAAGTTTCACGCCGGTCATTTCTTTATGGCACCACCGCTATGGCTGTTACTGCTGGGTTATATGGTTGTAGCCAGTCAGATGGGCAGGTGGAAGAATCTGAACCTGCAACTACCACCGAAACTCTGCGTGGCTGGGATTCGGAACCGCGTGAGTTGCCCATCCCACCGATTGCTAAAGCTGAGCGAGTTGGGGATCGGATGGTGTTTCGGCTGAAAGCCCAAGTAGGTGAATCAGAAATCTTGCCTGGAGTGAAAACCACTACTTGGGGGTTTAATGGGCCGATGTTGGGACCGACGATTCGGGCGTCGCGGGGTGAAAAGGTGGCCCTAGAATTTAGCAACGCATTACCGGATCTGACTGCGGTGCATTGCCACGGTATGCTGCTGCCCGCAGATATGGATGGTGGCCCACATTCACCGATCAACCCTGGTGAAACATGGACTGCGTCTTTCACTGTGGAACAGCCTGCCGCAACATTGTGGTATCACCCTCATCCTCATGGTGTGACCGGATTACAGGCTTATCGCGGGTTGGCTGGCATGATTATTCTTGACGACGACGTTGAGGATGGTTTGAACTTACCGCGGGAGTATGGGGTGGACGATATTCCGGTGGTCATTATGGATGCCAATTTCACCGAGGCTGGGCAACTGGATGAAACCATGGATGAAAACCTTGGTCTGCAAGGGGCAGTGCCGCATGTCAATGGCATTACCAACCCGAAGTTTAAAACTAGGGCGTCTCGGATCCGATTGCGGCTGCTTAATGGGTCGAATATGCGATTTCATAATCTTGGTTTTGATAATGGGCAAGAGTTCTATCACATTGCTTCTGATTCTGGATTATTAGATAAACCCCGAAGTGCGACTAGCGTAATGCTTGGTCCAGGGGAACGCGCAGAAATTCTTGTGGATTTATCCGCAGGGACAAATCTGGTGCTTACCAGTTTGGGTTTTAGCGATAATCTTGGTGTTCCCACCGATGCCCAAGCCTTGGATTTTGGTTTGCAGGATGTCTTTAAGTTGCTCACTATCGAACCACCGCTCAATGCCTCAGCAAATGTCGGTGGACCAGCAAAGTTGGATCCCACGGCCGCGGCGCCAGTGGATACCAGCAATGCTATTGAGCGGGATTTTGAGCTCAATACCTTCCAGATCAATGGTCAAACGATGGATATGAATCGGGTTGATATCGTGATTGACCACTCCGATCCGGAAATTTGGAATGTCACCAATGGCAATTCAGATTGGATTCACAATTTCCACATCCACAATTGTGCTTTTAAAGTGCTGGAATCAACCGCTACTGAGGTGATCTTTGATACTTTTGGTTGGAAAGATACTGTCACCATTCCGCCAGGGGTCACCTTAAAGCTTGCGGTGGTGTTTGGACAATACCGGAATAATCACTATCCCTACATGTATCACTGCCACATGCTGTATCACGAGGATCAAGGCATGATGGGGCAATTCATGATGCTCAATAAGGGGGAACAGCCAGAGCTAGACACTGCATATACCGAAAGTAGTGCTGGCGAGCATCACCATTAAAACCACCAAAACCCCAGTTTTTCCACTGGGGTTTTGAGCTTGGATGAGGCTAGCTTGCAAATGCCTCAGACAGGGTTGGGAACAGCGGATGATCGGGTGTAATGCCGGTTAGTTCAGTTACGAGGACATCACTTGCTTCCCTAGAACCGGCAGCGGTCTTGAGTTTGTGCTGCAATTCTACGGATTCTGGGTCCTCGGGAACGTCAAAACGTAAGGCTGCGGCAATGGCATTGACCAAGGCCTGCGCTGAGTGACCACGTTCGGCTAATTCAGCGGCTGGGCCGATGAACCGCTCGTGACGAGAAATCTTCCGTAGCGGGGCGCGGCCAACCCGTTGTACGGTATCGGGCAGTGCCGGATTTTGAAAGCGAGAAATGATTTTATCCACATAGGCCTGTTGGACTTTAGGATCGAAGCCGAATTTCTCCACAATCAGTTGTTTAGTTTCGGCTAGGACTGCTTCAACATGTGCGCGAACCGAGTCATCAGCCAGTGCATCGGCAATCTTATTAATGCCAGCATTGTAGCCAAAGTATGCGGTGGCGGCATGGCCAGTGTTGACAGTAAACAGTTTCCGGGTGATGTAGGGCGCAAGATCTTCGACCCAAGTTACACCTGGGATTTCGGGAACGTCAGCACCGAAAGGCGCAGATTCCACCGCCCACTCAAAGTAATTCTCCACCGTCACATCAAGGCCTTGGCCAGGTGCTTGATCGGGAACGATACGATCGACCGCGGTGTTTGCGAAAAATGCCACTTCATCGACTTCTGGGTAGACCGCACGGATGGCTTCGGCTAGTCCATCAGTGGCATTGATGGCGTTTTCGCAAGCCATTATCGCAACTTTAGTTCCGCCTTGTTCGGCGCGCAGTTTGAGCCCTTCAGCAATGGTGGGGGCAATGATCTTAAGCACAGTCGGACCCACAGCGGTGGTAATCACATCAACTTCAGCAATGTGCTTTAACAGTGCTTCTTTCTCCGTGGCGGAGTTGACCCCCGAGAACCCAGTGACCGTGATGTCTTTGGGATCGTGGCCAACCTCATGCACGGTATAGGAATCTTCGGCGTTGAGGGCGTCGATAAGTGGGGCGGCGACATCGGCAAAGATGAGTTCGTAGCCAGCGCCGCTAAGGATGACCCCGACGAAGCCACGGCCGATATTGCCTGCGCCGAAATGCAGTGCAGTCTTGGTAGTTTTAGGCATTATTGCTACTCCTTATTCGGTGACTGAACCGAAGATTTCGAGGATGTCTTCCTTGGTGGCGGCTGCTTTGAGCTTGTCCACCGATTCTTGTTTGCCAAAGATCTTGGCAATCTTGGCCAAAACCTTCAGGTGCGAACCGTCGGCACCAGCAATGCCAACGACGAAGTGTGCCGTCTGTCCACCCCAGTCCACACCCTCAGGATAGCGAATGAAGGAGATTGCTGAATCCTTGATGAAATCCTTGGATTCATTGGTGCCATGTGGAATAGCCAGGCCATTGCCCATGAAGGTAGAAATTGATTCTTCCCGTTCATGCATGGCGCGGACATAGTCTTGGTCCACTGCACCAGTATCAACCAAAATCTGTCCAGCTTCATCAATAGCTTCGTAGCGGGTGGAAGCATTGCCGTCAAGGACGATGTTTTCTGCCAACAACAGTGGTTTCTTAGTCTTGGTTGCCGTGGCAGTAGCACCCGACTTGCTTGCTGATGCTGGTGTGGGGTCGGCCTCGGCAGATGGGGTGCCTTCGCGCTGGGAGCGAATAAGATCCACGATTTCGTCATATCGTGGGGAATTCATGAAGTTATCCACCGTGACATGGACCGCACTTGGGGTGGGGGTCTTGGCTCGATCGTAGAGGTCTTGGTGGCAGACTAAGAGGTCAAAGGAATCTGAAAGATTATTGATGGCGGAGTTGACCACCGAAACTTGCTCGCCATACCCAGCATCTTTGATCTTATTGCGCAATACCGAGGCACCCATTGCGGAAGAGCCCATGCCTGCATCACAGGCGAAAACGATCTTAGAAATCAGGGGTGTTTCTGCAGATCCTCCAGCTAGTGCACCAGCAACACTGGACTTTTTGCCCTTCATGCCTTCCATCTTGGCGGTGGCTTCAGCCAGGTCATCCTCCCCCTGTTGGCTGAAACGCAAAATGGCAGCAGCAATGAAGAAGGACACGGTTGCAGCACCAGTGACGCCAAGAATCACGCCAACATACGAATCACTCGCGGTGGAACCAAGAATAGCAATGATTGATCCTGGTGCAGCAGGGGAGCGCAAACCAGCATTGGTGACGGTCTCGATCAAAATACCAGTCATGCCACCACCGATAGCAGCAAGAATTAGCTGTGGCCGCATGAGTACATACGGGAAGTAGATCTCATGAATACCGCCGAAGAAGTGGATAATTGCAGCACCAGGGGCAGTGGCCCGCGCGGTGCCCTTGCCAACAAACATGTAGGCCAGCAATATGCCGAGACCTGGTCCGGGGTTGGCTTCGAGCAAGTAAAGGATGGACTTGCCAGTTTCAACTGCTTGGTCGGTGGCTAGTGGGGTGAGTACGCCGTGGTTGATGGCGTTATTCAGGAAGAGCACCTTCGCGGGCTCAATGAGGATGGAGGTGAGGAACAATAGATTGTTATTAATCAAGAACTCCACTGCTGCACCAGCAACATTCATGAAGACATTCATTATTGGCGTGAGCAGGAACATCGAGGCGATCGCGGCAATGGCGCCGAAAATACCAGCGGAGAAATTATCCACCAGCATTTCGAAGCCGGGCCGGATCTTGCCAGCCCAAAGTGCATCGAGTTTCTTCATGCACCATGCGCCCAGTGGGCCACAGATCATGGCGCCTAAGAACATGGGGGAGCCATTACCATCTTCACCAATGAATACCGGTGAGTAGGTGCCCATAATCACACCCATGGTGGCGATCGCACCAACAACGCCGCCGCGGATCTCATAAATGAGACGGCCGCCGGAATAGGCGATCAAGATGGGGAGGAGGAAATAAACCGTTGGTTCAACGATGGTTGCGATTTTTTCATTCGGGAAAAATCCCTTGGGGATAAAAAGTGCTGTGATGATGCCCCAGGCAATGAAAGCGCCAATATTGGGCATAATCATTGAGGAAAGGAAGGTGCCCAGTTTCTGAACTCCGACGCGGATTCCGCCTTTCGGAGGGGCTGAGGTTGCAGTAGACAATGAAGTGATACTTCCTGATTGAATGGTTTTGAATCGTTTTATTGAGCTACACAGCTGTGCGCTTCATTGCATTATAAGCGAGAGGAAAATTTACCGCGATCACATTCTGTTGCTACTGTGGCCTAGATCCCTTTTTTGGGGGTTAATGTGGCTCTAACAGGGGTTTCTGTGGGGGTAAGTAGTCGAAAGTATTTTTCAATAATGAGGGAGTAAAGGTGGTTTTACCTGGTTAATTTTGCTGTTAGCGCGAGAATCTAGGCACTAACCCTTGCAAGGGTGCTTGATAAAGTTCAAACATCAGGGCTCATACCACTTTTTAATACCTGCACAGTCTCCTTAAAGCGCTTACCGCTGCTTTAACGTTCAGCTATCCCGCATGATGCACAATATGCAGGTCACCATCGATAAAACCCACAGCGCCCCCCTGTAGGCGTAGCAACCCCACAGCTTGTGGCTGGTTTGCAAGGTAATCTTTTACCAATTCCGTGACTTGGCCAAGTACTTCTTCCCAGCTTGCTACTTGTTGCCACTCCAAAATGCTGGTTTCAACACTTTCAATAGTGTCAATGTCATTGCAAGCCCAGTCTGGGTTTTCGGGATCAAACCAGTCGGAATAAACCAAGTCCATAGCCCATTCACTATTGCAATCAACTTGGGAGAGATTGAAGCAAAAACCTTGGGCTTTGGTGGGGACCCCGTCCGCCAAATTCCGGTCCAGCCAGGTTGGGAAGGATTCTGCAAGTTCAATGGAGGCTGCCATGATGAGGGGTCCTTTGCAACTGAGCAATAAGCTAAAAACCCAAGCATCATTGCTGATATCTTGGGTGTAGAGCTTCCCCGCCAGGACTCGAACCTAGAATAACGGCACCAAAAACCGTTGTGTTGCCAATTACACCACAGGGAAAAATCGAGATAATGCAGCAGGAGTCACCCCATGCCAATTATCGACCTATTGCATCATACACGAAAAGATCTGTAAGTAACTAAAACACACGATAAGGTGGGCAGTTACCTTAAATCGCAAAAGGGGAACCGCGCACACTAGGCTTATTGCCATGGTTCGTCAGCGAATGACAGGAAAACAACGCCGCGAGCAACTCATTGCCATTGGCCGGAGTTTGTTCGCCGAGCGGGGGTTTGAAGGCACCAGTGTGGAAGAAATAGCATTGCGGGCTGGGGTGTCCAAGCCCGTAGTCTACGAGCATTTCGGCGGTAAAGAAGGTCTATACGCCGTGGTTGTTGACCGGGAAATGACCCAGCTGGAAACCACCATTACCGAATCTATGGTGCATGGTCGTTCCCGCGCTCGCATTGAGCAAGCTGTCATTGCGCTTTTGACCTATGTTGAAGATGAAACCGATGGCTTTCAAATCTTGGTCCGGGACACACAACCAGGCATGGGGCGAAGCTATTCCACCCTGCTTAACGACGCCGTGGCGCAGGTATCCCACATTCTTGGCAATGCTTTCAAACGCTCTGGGCTCAATCCTGATACCGCTATTTTGTATGGCCAAGCACTGGTGGGAATGGTCAGCATGACTGCCCAATGGTGGTTAGATCAGCGTGATACCGATGAAAGCTTGACCAAAGAAGATGTAGCAGCCCATATTGTTAATCTATGTTGGAATGGCCTCGGAGGTATCGAAAACAATCCGACCCTATCCAGCGTTTTCGCACCACCAGAACAGTTAGGTGCCGACGCCGACAAAAACCACAACTAACCACGCCAAGGAAACAAACAACACTGTGAACGTCGAAAAGCGTGAACCGGCCATGCTTGCCGGATTGCTCAAAACCGCCGCTACCGATACCAAACTCAAAGGACTCACCACCCAAATCGGGGAGAAACAGCTCCATGTAACCGGCCCAGATCAAGTGCGACCATGGGCGATTGGAACTTTGGCGCAACGTGTACCAGTGTTGGTAGTCACTGCAACTGGCAGGGAAGCCGAAGACCTCAGTGCCGAATTGCGTGCCCTGATCGGTGAGCAGGTCGCTTGGTTCCCAGCGTGGGAAACACTGCCGCACGAACGGCTTTCACCGGCTGCCGATGTGGCTGGTCAGCGGGCTAAAGTACTTACTCACCTCGATGAATTATCAGTAGTAGTCACCGCAGCCCGTGGGGTGTGTCAACCCATCGTAGAAACCGTAGCTGGTCGACAGCCACTGGTACTTACCGTTGGTGCAGAAAACGACCTCGCAGAGTTAACTAATGAACTGGTTTTTAAAGCCTACAAACATGTGGATTTGGTGGCTCGGCGCGGAGAGTTTGCCACCCGAGGCGGCATCGTGGATATTTTCCCAACCACCGCAGACTATCCCGTGCGAGTGGAGTTTTGGGGCGATGAGATTACCGAAATTCGTGGGTTCAGCGTTGCTGACCAACGGACCTTGGGCGATACCGAACTGCAGGAGGTAGCGGTTTTTCCTGCCCGAGAGTTATTGATTACCGATGAGATTGCCGAACGTGCACGACAACTTGCCACTGAGCATGGTGGTAATGCCACATTGCAGGAATTGCTGACCAAGATTGGCAATCACATACCAGCTGATGGGATGGAGGCATTAATCCCAGCGTTGGTGGACACTCCCTATGTCACCTTGCCGGAACTTATGCCGGAAAACACCCATGTGGTAGCAATCCATCCTGAGAAGATCCGTACCCGAATTAGCGATTTGCAAGCTACCGATGCAGAGTTTTTGGCCGCGGGCTGGGAAGCCGCCGCAATGGGGGCAACCGGTCCGATTGACGCCGCTACCTTAGACCTGTCTGCTTCTAGCTACCGTTCCTATGAATCATTGGAGCTGGGTACGAAAAAATCTGGTCGATGTTGGTGGACCTTCGTCCCCGAAGGCATGCTCAGTGCAGATGAAGCGCAAACTTTACCGCTGGATTATGATTCTGGCCTCACACCACGGGGAGACATAAAGCAGATTGATGAGATGATGGCATTGTTGCTGGCGCACACGACCGATGGGGGCCGAGCAGCCTATATTGCCCCAGCTCAAGGTGCAATTAACCGCATGTCTAGCCGGTTTAGCGAACACGGAATCCCGAATGTGATCGCCACCAGTGGACAAGAACCACAGCCGGGAACAATCACTTTGTATCAGGCGCTAAGTCATGCTGGGTTGATTTTCCCGAAAGTACGCAAACCTAAAGGTGGAGCGGGATTGCCATTGGTGGTTATTACCGAAACCGATGTGACCGGCAATCGGGTAGGGGATATCGCCGGGGCGAAGCGTCGAAAGGCAAAGCGTCGCCATCGGGTAGATCCACTGGCACTGCAAACCGGAGATTTTGTGGTGCATGAAACGCATGGCATTGGTCGGTTTTTAAAAATGACCGAGCGAACGATCACTGCTGGGGATGAAACATCGCGCCGAGAGTACATTGTGCTGGAATACGCTCCAGCTAAACGAGGCCAACCAGCAGATCAACTGTATGTGCCAATGGACAGTCTCGATATGTTGTCGCGCTATGTCGGGGGCGAAAAACCAACCTTAAGCAAAATGGGTGGCAGCGACTGGAAAAACACCAAAAAGAAAGCACGCGCTGCGGTCCGAGAAATTGCCGGTGAACTGGTTGAACTATATGCCAAGCGGCAGGCCTCCCCTGGGCATGCCTTCGCCCCAGACTCCCCATGGCAGCGGGAAATGGAGGACAATTTCGCCTTCGTTGAAACCGAGGATCAGATGCTAGCCATTGAGGCAGTCAAGGCGGATATGGAAAAACCCATGCCAATGGACCGCGTGGTAGTTGGTGATGTTGGTTATGGCAAAACCGAGGTTGCTGTACGTGCCGCATTCAAAGCGGTTCAAGACGGCAAACAAGTCGCGGTACTAGTGCCCACCACGCTATTGGCACAACAGCATTTGGCTACCTTCACCGAGCGAATGCAAGGGTTCCCAGTCACCATCCGAGGATTATCACGGTTTACTGCAAATTCCGAGGCCAAAGAGATTATTACCGGCCTGACCAATGGCTCGGTGGATATTGTGATCGGCACCCATAGACTGTTGCAAACCGGGGTGCACTGGAAAAACCTTGGGCTAGTTGTGGTCGATGAGGAACAGCGCTTCGGTGTAGAACACAAGGAACACATCAAAGCTATGCGTAGCCATGTGGATGTACTCACCATGTCCGCTACACCGATTCCGCGGACCTTGGAAATGTCAATGGCAGGCATTCGGGAGATGTCTACTATTCTTACCCCGCCAGAGGATCGTCATCCCATTCTGACGTATGTTGGCGCCCAGGAAGATAAACAAATTGCAGCCGCTATCCGCCGGGAATTACTACGAGATGGCCAAGTCTTCTTTGTGCATAATAAGGTTCGCGATATTGAACAAAAAGCCGCTGAACTGCGAATCCTTGTTCCAGAAGCGCGAATTGTGGTGGCACATGGCCAGATGAGTGAGGATCTACTAGAACGCACTGTCCAAGGATTCTGGGATCGGGAATACGACGTTTTGGTATGTACCACCATCGTAGAAACTGGGCTGGATATTGCCAATGCCAATACCCTGATCGTGGAAAACGCCCACCACATGGGTTTGTCACAGCTGCATCAGTTACGTGGTCGGGTGGGACGCTCCCGAGAACGCGGCTATGCCTATTTCCTATACCCCAAAGGTGCCACCCTGACCGAAACCTCCTATGACCGATTGGCGACCATTGCCCAAAACAATGACCTTGGCGCTGGTATGGCCGTGGCCATGAAAGACCTAGAGATGCGCGGTGCCGGAAATGTGCTCGGCGCCGAACAATCCGGCCACATTGCTGGGGTGGGTTTTGACCTTTATATCCGCCTAGTCGGGGAAGCAGTGGAAGCCTATCGAGCATTAGCAGAAGGCAAACCAGTTGATGGTACCGATCATGGGCCAAAGGAAATCCGCATTGATTTGCCAGTGGATGCCCACATCCCTGAGTCATATATCAATGCTGAGCGATTACGGCTAGAAATTTACCGCAACCTCGCGGCCTCCACCTCCGAAAAAGATTTGCGACTAATCGTAGAAGAGATGGAAGATCGCTACGGCCCCATCCCAGAAGAAGTCAAGCGACTTCTAGCAGTGGCACGATTGCGGCATCTGGCCCGGCGCGCTGGGCTTACCGACATTGGTGTCCAGGGCAGCCGCATTCGGTTGCATCCGGCGGATCTTCCAGATTCTAAGCAGGTGCGGCTTAAGCGTCTGTTGCCAGCTGCAACCTATCGGGCAGCGGCAAAGGCAATCCAGGTCCCGGTGCCGAAGCAAGGTCGAACGGTCACTGATAAGCCGCTTCGCGATGTGGCTTTGGTGCAGTGGGTGGCGGATTTTATTGCTGAGTTTTTCGGCTTAGATCAGGTGAATGTCACTAGTGGTTCGGTGGTGCAATCGCAGGTGGTCACGGTCGAGGAACAGCCGGTGGTGCGTGCGTCGGTGCGGCGGAATGCGGACATAGATTACGAGGAGAAGCGAGAAGCGCGGCGTAAAAAGTTCCGACTCCGCTAACTGTTTTTTGCTTTTCGACGTCTACCCTCGCTGGTGATGGCCCAAGATTTGTATGGTCTTCACCGTGCGTTGCCAGAAAGATGGCAGCAGAAGTCGATAGGGTGGAATTATGCGCTTCCGGCAATCAATGAAAAAAGTTCCGGCTGTAGTGATTATTTCAGCAGTCGTAGGTACGACGCTGCTTGGTTGTTCTACAGGCCATAGTGGTATTACAACCACTACCATTGGTACTGTTCCCGATAGCACGCTGAATTTACCGCACACTACCTCGGCGCCTTCGACGGTTACTGATACGGTTCCCACCGTTGATGAGCTCATTGCTGAGGTGCAGGGGAAGTTTCAGCAAGATAGTTATTCTGATACGCAAAGTGGTAAGCGGATCACCTATAACGTTTTCTTGCCGGAAGGTTATCAGGACACCAAGCAGTATCCATTGGTGGTGTATATTCCAGATTCGAGTTTGGTAGGCCAGGATTCCACTGCGTATTTATCGCAGTATGGTGCCTTAATTTGGGCGAGTGCGGAGCAGCAGAAAGAGCATGAGGCCATTGTGGTGGTGCCGCAGTATGAGGAAAAGATCATTGATGACAATAACAACACCACAATGGTTTCTGATTATGTTGATGCCACTGGTCGGATGATTGCTTGGTTACAGACGAAATATTCGGTGGATGAGTCCCGCGTTTATGGCACTGGTCAATCCATGGGCTGTATGACGGTTATGTATTTAGCCGCCCAAATTCCCAATTTGTTTGCTGCGGTACTGCTCGTATCGGGGCAATGGGATACCACCGATCTTTCTGGTCTTGTTGATAACCGCATGTTGTATATTGCGGCAGCTGGTGATGAAAAGGCAGCTCAAGGTCAGCAACAGGTGAAAAACATGTTCACTGAGGAACGGGTGGAGTTTGCTGAGGCTGATAAACAGTGGGATGCCACTTGGCCAATGTCGGAACAAAACGCTGCGGCTGAAGATTTGTTCAGTCAGGCAAGTCCATTGAATTTTGCCACGTTTGCCAAGGGGACGGTCACTACGGTCAATCCGGTTGCTACTTCTGAGCATATGGCGTCATTTGAACCTGCCTATCGGATCCCTGCGGTCCGAGAGTGGTTGCTCAGTCAGCACAAAGTGGAGGTGTTGGATAACTCTACCGAGGAGACCTAGGCCTTGGGGTGTTAGTGGGGAAGTAGAAAACCACCTCGGAATGTGTGCGAGGTGGTGGGTATGTGCGTGGTTTTAAAGGGTGAAGCCGCTAAACAAAATCATTGACAAGGCTAGACCCAAGACGATATTAAAGACGGTACCAGCGGCAAATACTGCGATTGGCTTGGCCCCAACCTGTTTGAGGGAGCTGACTTTAAACTCCAAGCCGATGGAGACAAAAGCAGCGATGAGGAAGTAATCTCGGAAGGCCTTGATGACTGTATCGAAATTATCTAGTCGAGCTTCGGAAGCGAATTCTGCCGCTACGGTAATGATTGCACTGGCAGCCAAAAAACCGAGGACGAATTTGGGGAATCGTTGCCAGAATTTGCCGAGGCTTAATCGTTCTGCGCCTTCACGACGCTCGACTTTAATGGCAAACCATGCGGTCAGTCCGATGGCTACGAATCCGATTAGGGCATTTTGGGTCATTTTCACAATTGAGGCCATTTGCAGGGCTTCTTCCCCAACGACAGCCCCAGCTGCGGTGACTGCGGCGGTGGTATCGATATTTCCACCAATCCAGGCGCCGGTGACTTCGGGGCTGAGTCCCAAGAGGGAGGCTAACCACGGTAAAAGGAAAATGGACGGCAATGCGAACAAGATCACCAGACTAGCGGTGTAAGCCAAGTCTTCTTTCTTTGCTTTTACGGCTCCAGCTGCGGCAATTGCTGCACTGACCCCACAAATGGAAAGGGCGGAAGCTAAAAGGGCGCGAAGTCGGTCATCAAGTCCTAGCTTGCCACCAATCCACCACGTAAAGAGGAAAACACCAGTGATGAGCGCAAGGGCTTGCAGTGCTGCTGGTCCAGCAGCACGAACGATGACGGTGAGGACTACCGTGCCGCCTAGTAGTACCAGGCCAGTCTTAATAAAGAATTCGGTGCGGAATCCAGCTGACAGCTTGTGCTGTAGGTTTAGTGCTGACAAGATTCCATTGAGCGTTAGCCCTAGGATGATGGCATAAACTGGGTATTCAATTGCGCCACCGAGTGATTCTAAGAAGGTGCCCTCAGACCATGTGGGAACGTTTTCGGTTAGAAACCTTGTAATGACCACACCAAGTAGTACTACCGCGATGCCCCCTAGAAAGGGGCCGATTTGTAGGCTAGAACCATCTTGAAGGTTAGCGCGCTCTAGTGGATGTTCTTTTTCTTTAACGGCAACAGCAATGCTGCCGCTGGCATTATTGGGGTTTGGTAGCTGGTTGTCGAGACTCATAGTGGTAACCACCCTTCGGTAATAACGCCAGCTAGTGCTAAGGCCACGATTGTGAGTCCGGTAATAACAGCGAGCCAGTCCTCGGAGAAAGTAAAGCGTCGGATGGATTCCACCTGAGCATCGACGTGGGGAGGTTGAGACATGGGTGCCTTCCGTTTTTAATAACTAAATTTCTGTTTTATGCCAGTCGATAGACTGTGATGTCTGAGAACTATATACCGTTTGGTCTAGATAGGACAGAGGTATAGTCTGAATCAAAGAGAAAAAGGAGATCAGCCAGCAATGATTTAAATGCCTAAAAATTAGATAGATGAGTAACTCGCGGTACTGCTAGGCGCAGTTAACCGGCATATTTGAATGGAAAAGGCCGTGTCAAACATGGCCAATCCCATGAAGCAGGGGTTAGCACTAGACCACTTATTCCAGATGATTCCCGTAATTTAGGTATACCGCTACCTTCTGTGACCGCTCTTAGCTGCACAGTTTTAACAAAGACAAGGGTTTAATGGTGTGTAATATTACTAAACATAACTACAAAACCATGGACCTTTATGTCTGCTGAATAGGCTAGAGCATTGATAATGAAAAAACAGAAGAAGCGTCATAATCCAATACCCACAACAAGCATCTGGTCCTACAAATCTAAAAACTCCATGCTGAGTCTGTGGTCAACCAACTCAGTATTGAGCATTGGCAGCACCGGATCATGCTTATCCATCGCATCGATTGGTTCTGTGCTTTCAATTTTCTCCATTGGCTCGTGCTTATCAATCGGCGCAATCTTAAGCTGTTGGAGTATTGGTGCGGTATTAGCGGCAAAACACAACAACACATTGGGGGCGAGCCTAGGTGCTAGAGACTGAGCTGTCCAGTCATAAGTCCCCAGACCGCACCAATGGCCGCGACCATAATCAAAACAACCACACACCACTCGAAGGTATTAAAAACCTGCTCTTTTCGATACAACCGAGTCCACACATACGGGATAATGCTGGGCACAATCGCCAACGCACCAAACAGCACAAAAACCGGATCAGCCGCATAAATTAACCACAAGGAATAACAAAACGCAACCGCCCCAACAATCAGGTGCTTGCGATTATCCGTAGCCGTGACTTGAGGACCCGAATCATCAAAATGAGTACCAGCATGCGGATGGCTAATACCACGACCACGCACTGATAACAACACCAAATACAGCGCCGAGAACGAGTAGGGCAAGAGATACAAAACCGTTGCCAACTGCACCATTGACTCATAGGTGGTCTCATTAAGAAAGAAAATAATGACCCACAGTTGAATGACGCTAGTCGAAATTAACTGGGCCACCCACGGAGCACCAGCACGACTGACAGAACCAATCTTATGGGGCAGCAGCCCATCAAACGCCATCAAGGCCAACGGTTCAGCACACAACATTTGCCAAGACACATATGCGCCCAACACTGACAGACACAACCCAATCGAAATCAGCGCACCACCCCAAGGGCCAACCACAGCCTCTAACACAGCAGCCATCGAATTATCCGGTAATGCAGCCAATTCTTCTTGACTTAAAACCCCAAAGGACAAAGTCGCAACTGTCACCAACAGAACCAAAACACTGATGAACCCCAAAATGGTGGCACGGGAAACATCAGAACGCCGTTCGGCCTGTTTGGAATACACCGACGCCCCCTCAATACCAATAAACACCCACACCGTGAACAACATAATGCCCTGCACCTGCTCAAACACGGTCAACCCAATAGACTCACCCCAAAAATCAAAGGTGAAGGTGTCCCAGCTGAAACCTAAAAATGCAACCAAAACCACAAAGACAAAAATCGGCAATAACTTTGCAATGGTGGTGATAGCATTCATAATCTTCGCCTGCTTGATACCCTTGGCCAGAATGCCAAAAATCACCCAAGTCATTACAGAAACCGCGAACGCCTGAACAAATCGATTCTCATTGCTGAATAGCGGCACATAATGCCCCAAGGTGGAAAAGAACAACGTGGCATATCCAACTTGAGCAATCACCGAACCAAGCCAGTAACCGCAGCCAGAGGCAAAACCAATGAAGTCGCCAAGACCAGCACGGACGTAGGAATATACCCCAGAATCTAGTTTGGGTTTTCGGTGAGCCAAAATCTGAAAGACGAAGGCAACACTGAGCATGCCCACACCTGCCACTAGCCAACCAATGAACATCGCGCCGGGTGCTGCTATCGATGCAATATTTTGCGGTAGGGCAAATATGCCCGAACCAATAGTAGACCCTATGATAATACCCATGAGGGTCCACATGCGCACTTTATGGGCAGTATTTTTCCCGGTGGCACCTACAGATTGAGAAGTTTCTGTTGCCGTCACGGCTCTAACACTAGTGCACAACTGGGTATTGGCCCAATAATATTGGGGGATAAATACGCCGGATACACCCTATTTACCCCACGGTAACCTAGCATAGCTAACAAGGATATCGGATATGACGCCAATTTATATTTTGCTTGACCCACACCGACCCGAATTATTGCCTGCACTTGATATTGCGAAACTCGCGGGACGGGTACAGTATCCAGCGGGGGTGGATCCGCAGGTTCGTACAGTCGTCGAAAAGCTCATTGCCCCAGGCGAAACCCCTATTTTTCTTACCTATGATCCAGCAGATGTGCCCGCTGATGCGCAGGTTGTTTCTGGGTGGGATTCGGTGACAGCAGCGGTTGCAGCCATGCGAACCGCGCTGACGATCGGGGAGTGGGAGCAAACCCAAACCCACCAAAGCCTCATTCCTTATCTGAAGGAGGAAGTAACAGAGGTGATTGAGGCTATCGAAAAAGGCGAGACGGATGAGCAACTGCGGTTAGAGCTGGGGGACTTATTGCTGCAGGTGTTGTTTCACGCTGAAATTGCCGCCCAGCGGCAGGCTTTTAATTTTTATGATGTGGCTGAGGGGTTTGTTCAAAAGTTGCATAAGCGTGCCCCATATCTTTTCGACGGTACCCGCGAAGTGGTGACGATCGATACCCAAGAACGGTTATGGCAGTTAGGAAAACAACAAGCATAGCCCCGTTCGACGTGGTGCCAGTTGGTTCACAGAAAAGATAGGTATAGTTTCTCGCCATGAGTTCAGGAGGCCGAAGAGTTGGGTGTGGAACTGGGTGCGCAGCAGTTGTTGTATTGTCGATTATCCTCGTGGTGGGGATCGTTGGTTGGAGTCTTTCCTTCCTAGAAGGATCCGCGCCAATCAGTACTCGGCAACCAGTTCCTAATGATGTTCCGCCTGCTCGTGCTGCTGTGGTGCCAGAGATTGACATCCATGCAGAAGGGCGTACTTCTGACCAATTAGCTTATTGGGCTGACCCAATCGCTGCTGAGATTGGAATTTCTGCAGCCGCGTTACGTGCCTATGGCAATGCTGAACTGATTGCGGCCGAATCTTGGCCTAGCTGCCAGCTATCGTGGGGTACTTTAGCGGGAATCGGATATGTTGAAACCCGTCATGGCACTTATTCCGGTTCCCCATTTTCTTCCCGCACTATTGATGCCAATGGTTATGTGCAGCCGCCGATTGTTGGTCCTGCTCTTGATGGCACATCTGGCTTCGCCGAAATCCGTGATACCGATGATGGCAAGCTCGATGGGGATACCGAATACGACCGGGCAGTCGGCCCAATGCAATTCATTCCCAGCTCATGGGAGCGCTTTGGCCGAGATGCTAATGGCGATGGCGTTGCCGACCCCAATCAAATTGACGACGCCGCCTTGTCTGCAGCTAATCTATTGTGCACTGGCCGGGACCTTGCAACCGCTGATGGCTGGACTGAGGCGATCCGTGCCTACAATAACTCCCAGGATTATGTGAATAAAGTACGCGATGCAGCCGCTAACTACGCACTAGGCCAGTCTGCTTAACCGGTCCGTACTTTTCTTGTGTTTGCCAATGCCTCCACCGTGGCAAAAAGAAACCCCGTGCCCGATTTTGTGGACTATTTACCCGCAAAAAGGGGCTGGTTGTAGGCAGTCTCACAACCAAGTGTGTAATTGTTCACTCTCTCAGCAGACCACAGACGCAGTTTTGTTGGCATAATTGGTATTAAGCGTGAGTTTCTGGCTGAAATCTCAACAAATCAAAAACAATCAAAAATTCACGTTCCAACCCAGCACCCTTACACAATAAGTAGGAGACTTACAGTGGCTGATATCATGCACATTTTTGCACGCGAGATTCTGGACTCCCGTGGCAACCCCACCGTTGAAGCAGAGGTCGTACTTGACGACATGTCTGTTGGTGTTGCAGGCGTTCCTTCCGGTGCATCCACCGGTGTCCACGAGGCCCACGAGCTGCGTGATGGCGGCGACCGTTACCTCGGCAAGGGCGTTTTGAAGGCAGTGGAAAACGTCAATGAAACCATTGCTGACGAATTGGTTGGGGTAGAGGCCGACGACCAGCGTCTTGTCGACTTGACCATGCTCAAGCTTGATGGCACCGCCAACAAGACCAACCTTGGCGCCAATGCCATTCTTGGCGTCTCCATGGCCGTAGCACGCGCCGCAGCAGAATCCGCAAACCTGCCGCTGTACCGCTACATTGGTGGCCCTAATGCCCATATCCTCCCAGTTCCCATGATGAACATCATTAACGGTGGCGCTCATGCCGACTCCGGTGTCGATGTTCAGGAATTTATGATCGCCCCAATCGGCGCCGAGTCCTTCACCGAGGCACTACGTATGGGTGCAGAGGTCTATCACGCACTGAAGTCCGTGATTAAGTCCAAGGGTCTGTCCACCGGCCTCGGCGACGAAGGTGGTTTTGCACCATCTGTGGAATCTACCAGCGCAGCACTTGACCTGATCCTTGAGGCCATTAAGAAAGCTGGTCTTGAGCCTGGTAAGGATGTTGCCCTAGCTCTCGACGTTGCTTCCTCCGAGTTCTATAAGGATGGCAAGTATCACTTCGAAGGTGGCGAATACTCCGCTGAGGAGATGGCACACGTTTATGAGAAGCTTGTTGCTGAATACCCCATCGTGTCCATCGAGGACCCGTTGCAGGAAGATGACTGGGACGGCTACACCAAGCTGACCGCACAGATCGGTGACAAGGTTCAGATCGTTGGCGACGACTTCTTCGTGACCAACCCAGCTCGTCTGGCGGAAGGCATTGAGAAGAAGGCTGCTAATGCCCTGCTGGTGAAGGTAAACCAGATTGGTACCCTCACCGAGACCTTCGACGCTGTGGATCTGGCACACCGCGCTGGTTACCGGACCATGATGTCCCACCGTTCTGGTGAGACCGAGGACACCACCATTTCCGATCTTGCTGTGGCACTGGGTTGCGGTCAGATCAAGACTGGTGCTCCAGCTCGTTCCGAGCGTGTCGCCAAGTACAACCGCCTGCTACGCATCGAGCTAGAGCTCGGTGAGGCAGCTGTTTACGCTGGCCGCAATGCTTTCCCACGATTCAAGGGCTAATCTGCTGCTAATTCAACCTTAAAATCCCCGTCCCAATAACCAAGGCCTCGCCTCTAGGGACGGGGATTTTGGTGTCGTGAAACCACCATGGAAGGATTGCACACTAGGATAGGACTCCTATGGCAAAGAAATCACGGCGCAATATTCCCATCGTTAATCGCGCAGAACAAGAATCCGGGATCAATATAAAGATCCCGCGCATTCGTCTGGGGTACAAGCCGTTGATTCTGATTATCATGGTTGTCATTTTGGTATTGGTGATGATTACGGTTCCACTCCGTAACTACATGGAACAACGTGCCGAAATCGCACGACTCAGCTCCTCTATTAATGCTTTGAATAACCAGAAAACAGTACTGGAGGGTGAAATTGAGAAATACCAATCCGAGGAATACATCAAAGAACAGGCACGTATTCGACTTGGCGTGATCGAACCTGGTGAGATGGCCTTCCGGGTCATTGACCCAGCACTAGAAAACCAGCGCCAAACCGGTGATTCCTTCCAAAACGACGACGCCACCACCGGCAGTTGGTACGAAGTATTGTGGGATTCGGTGACCACCCCAGAAACACTGGAAGAAACCGAAGAAACTCCAACCCCAACCGGTAATATGCCGCTTGCTCCCGACCCAAATGCCCCGACATCCGAGGAACCAACAACGCCCTAAGGGGACGCTGCTCGGGTGGGTATTGAAAAGCGGAACTGTTGGTAGGTCCTGAGCTGGGAGAACTTTTCTAAGCTGGCCATTTCATGAGACAATTCCTTTCATGAGCGTAAGCCCAGAAGATCTCGCAACAGTCGCCCAACAACTCGGGCGCACTCCACGTGGTGTAGTGGAAATTTCCTACCGGTGCCCAGACGGCGCACCAGGCGTGGTGATGACCACTCCAAAGCTCGATGATGGCACCCCGTTTCCTACCTTGTACTACCTCACCGATCCGCGACTGACTGCCGAGGCATCTCGGCTAGAGGTGGCTCATGTGATGAAGTGGATGACCACACGGCTAGCATCCGATGCGGAATTACAAGCCGACTATCGCCAAGCACATGAATACTACCTGCAAAAGCGCAATGAGTTAGCAGATCTGGGTACCGATTTTTCTGGTGGAGGCATGCCCGATCGCGTCAAATGTCTCCATGTTCTCATTGCCTACGCGCTAGCCGAAGGACCTGAGCATTTCCGGCTAGGCACCGAGTCAGTAGCATTGGCTGCCGATCACGGTGGTTTGCGTGGCACTGCTATCCCAACCGAGTGGCCAACCTGCGCAGAATTAGACATTGACTTAGACCAGTTTGATTTCACTCACGCAGATGTCCCTAACAAAAGATAAAGGAATACGCTGTAATTATGACTCGCTTCGCGGCTATTGACTGTGGCACAAATTCCTTGCGGTTGCTCATCGCTGAAGAACACAATGGCAAGGTCAAAGACATTATGCGGCTCATGGAAATCGTGCGCCTTGGCAAAGGGGTTGACGCGACCGGAATGCTTAACCCGGAGGCAATCGAACGTACCCGAGACGTCCTACTCAAATACGTTCAACTCATGCGGCAGGAACGAGTGCAAGATCTACGGATGGTTGCCACTTCTGCCACCCGGGATGCCAAAAACCGCGATGAATTCTTCCGCATGACTGCCCAACTACTTGGAACGATCCGCCCCGGCGCGGTCGCCGAAGTAATCAGTGGCGAGGAAGAAGCGAAACTATCATTTATTGGTGCGGTAGCGGACCTCCGCGATGAACCTGGTCCGTATTGCGTAATTGACTTAGGCGGGGGTTCCACCGAATTTGTGGTGGGGACCAGAGAAGGAGCAATACTCGGTTCCCATTCGGCGCAGATGGGCTGTGTGCGATTGACGGAACGAGTTATGCGCTCTGATCCACCAACCCCTACTGAGGTGGAAATTGCCGAAGACCAAGTCACTGACATTCTTTCCACCCTGCCAGAACAGGTGCCAATTGCTGATGCGAAAACTTTTGTTGGTTGTGCTGGAACTTTTACTACTATTGCCGCACTGGCCCTTGGGTTAGAGGAATACGATCCCCGAGCCATTCACGATTGCCGCTTGCGTTTCGATGCTCTTCGGGTGCTAACTAAACAACTGATTAGTGTTACTTCTGCTGAGCGGCGGGCTAACCCAGTAGTCCATCCTGGGCGTGCCGATGTGATCGCTGGTGGGGCAGTGGTGGTCAGTGGCATTTTAGATCTGATCGAAAAGCACTCAGGGGTCAATGATATGGTGATTTCTGAACGAGACATCCTGGATGGCATTATTTCTGAGCTGATTGCGGATGATCGTGCTGTCCGGGCGGTGCGCCAAGCAAGTATTGGCCAATAGGGGCATTGTCTCGGTGGTTTCGCTTTGGCGGGTTGATTGGTCTAGAATTATTTTTCGTTGCCCCCATAGCCCAATCGGCAGAGGCAGTTGACTTAAAATCAATCCAGTGTGGGTTCGAGTCCCACTGGGGGTACAGTAAAAACCAGCGGATATGCCCGCTGGTTTTTTGTATTGGTGGGGTGGGTAAGAACCAGACATGATGCTGGGGAATCCCTGACTAAAGTATCTATCTTTTGCTACATCTGGGTTGGATTCGGGGCTCAATGACAGAATTTGTTGGCTAACCCAGATTCGCGAGTTTCCCATGAGACTTATCGGGGCGAGGAGTATCTCGGTTTGTAATGGCCCAGTTCGGTTGTAGTGGTGGGGGAGTTAGTGGCTCAGCGCCCCGATAAGTCTCATGGGGTGAACTAGTAGCGTGGGTGGGTACCTGCTATGAAGCTCTGGCGTGGGGCGTCTATCAGGCAGATGGGCTAAAAGATGGTAGCTGCATCGTGTTATGCCGATAGAACATAGCCAGCAATAGGTCCTGAGCTTGTGTGTTACAGGCGTTATAAGGAATAACGCCGAATCGATGCTGTAGGAGTAGTTAGTTATATATTCGTTATTTGTTGGTGGCGTTTGTGTCGATCGTAGTTTTGGTGGTGTTTCCCCTGTTGAATGGGCACAATGGGGCTAGTGTTACTGGTTTGACGTCGGCGCGAGTGTTCCAAATGGGGGTAAAATAACGGATCGGTAAAGATTTTTTGAAAAATTTTTTTCGGCGTAACACTGCCGGAACAGGGGTCGATTTAATAAATGGCAACTAGGCTGCTTCTCTCTATGGCGCCCTCGGAAAAATCTACTTTGAACTGCTGGTAAATTAATTCGTTTGCGGCCCAAAAAGATGGATAGTGCATTTGTTGTGCCTTGAAATTCAGGAATATGGGATATGCCTACCAACAAAACTCAAAGCAACTCACAGCGACTTGCCAGCTTCGGTGCACCTGCTCTCCAGAATCTCCCTTTAGATTAGTTTTAACAGCGCAAGAACAGGACAAAAACCAAAAGGAGTAATCATGAGCGTCATCACCGCAGAAACTTTCACCGCAGAAGTAGCATCCAACGCTTTTGCAGACATTTACAACACCCGTGATCTCAATACCAACGACGTGTACTACTTCGTTGACATGAACCCTTATGAGGAGCGGGCCACCTATTACGTGCGCGAGCGTCAGCCCAGCCGCTTCGCTAAGAATGTCAATAACCTAAGGCCGATGGCGCGAGGTGTGGCTCCTGAGCATATTGCTCGAGTGCGTCACCGCTAAAAAATTTAAAATAAGCTTTGAGCTTTCTCGCTGCCTTCCCCTTTGGCATTTCCTCTCCTTCTCCTTTCCTTTCACCTTTCCTAAAAGGGGAGGGCGGCGGAAAGGCTCAAAGCAATTAATTCCAATACTTGCTCTGGCTCCTTCTACGGTGGGGGTCAGAGCTTTTTAATGCTTTAGGCTCGTGTGCTAACTATATTGCTTGACGCTAGCAAATCTAAAACATGTACCATGGGTGTGTTTCTCCAGTACTCTCAACGGGGTGACCACCAACCGTCCACAATCACCCGCGCGTGAAACAGACATTGCGCAATGTGAAAAGATGCTCGGCTATGACTTGCCATTATGGTTACGTCAACGCCTGCTACATACCAATCGCTGGGAAACTGATGATACCGCAGGTCGTACCGAGCGGGTCTGGGATTTCCTGCCGGTGCTGGATCGAAGTTCAAGAAAGACCCAGATCAGGACCGCGGAAAACATTGTTTATCACACACGGAAACTAAGTGAGATTACAGCGATTCCCAAAGGTGCGGTAGTGGTTGCGCTCAGTGGTCTAGCCCACCGATTGCTGTTATTGCCAATAAAAGATTGCAGCCGACTGGGTGATGAGCTACATGTGCAGATCGGAAATCGAGCTCCTGATCCAGAACCAATCGATCCAGCGGAATTTTTCGCCAGTCCTAATGACAGTGAATGTGAAACTCGGTGTCCAGTCGAACAGCTACCAGTGTTTCGCTATCACCTAGACCCAGTAGCAACTGGGGCTTTTGTACGAAATAACTACTATCCGTGTTTGTGTTGTGGGAAGAAAACTGGATGGAAGCTTCATGCTACTCCTTATGGTCGAAAGCGAGTGAAGAATATTTGTCCCTGGTGCATTGCTGATGGCAGTGCTGCTGCTAAGTTTGGTGTCTCCTTTGTTAGCACCACTGAAACACCATTACCAGCTGAAGTAGAAGAAGAATTGTATGAGCGCACCCCAAAAATCTTAAGTTGGCAAGACCTCTCATGGAAAACTTGCTGCAACGATGCCGCAGTCTATGTTGGGGTGAAAGCGTGGGAAGAACTAGCAGACCTACCAGGAGTGAAGGAGCAGTTTCTTGCCGAAGGTCTAACGGAAGACGCTTTAGCTTGGTTTGATCCTAATTCTGATTTTTGGGCACATTTGTTCCACTGTCGCCATTGTGAAAAATACCTAGTACATTCGGATTTTAGCTAAAAATTACCACCCGATATTTGTTCTGATTGTACCCAAAGTCGGGGCCGAAATTTATACTTAGGCCAACAACCAATCAATCAAGAAATAAGGGAATCACAGCATGCGTGTACAAAAAGAACTACCAATCTTTCGCTATCATCCTGATCCGATTGCCACCGGCATGATTAAAGCTAATGCTGATGCAATTTGCCCATGTTGCAAGGAGCAAACCGGCTGGGTATATCAGGGTCACCCTTATGGGTATGAGCGTTTCGAAGATCTGTGTCCTTGGTGCATTGCCAATGGCAGTGCACACGAGAAATTAGGGGTACTATTTGTCCCTGAAGTCGAGGGGGTTTCGCCGCAGATTAGAGCCGAGATTGAATATCGAACCCCTAGTTTTTTCTCTTGGCAGGAAGAGACATGGCTGACACACTGCAATGATGGGGCGGCTTATTTAGGCAGCCCCAGTTGGGAAGAACTGCAGGATTTCCCAGAAACAGTTGCCCAATTGCGGGCTGATGGTTGGGATGATGATCTTCTGCAGTATATCCATCCTGATGGTCATCTGTGCGCGTGCCTATTTCGGTGCCTGCATTGTGATACCCATCTGGTGTATCTCGATTGTTCGTAGCAAGTTACCAGTCTCGTGGTGCGACTAATTCTTCAATATCAGCATCGAAACCGTAGACTTCGGAAATAAACTTCATATCGGTGGCGATGGCATCACGGGCTACGGTTTCGATTTCACTATCAGCTTCGTAAAACTCTTCAGCCAGATCATTGAATTCTTCCGTTGCGGCATGAGTGATTGCATATAACTCCACCAAATTGTGGGGCTGCTTATTTTCGATCCGCTCACACATGCGCAACAAAATAGCTTGGCCTTTTTCTACGAGATGGTGAGGAAAATATGGATCGTTCACCATATCTGCAAGAAAAGTGTGGGATTTAATATTCAAATTGGCAATTGTCATACACCTAATCCTAGCCAGCGGGGATGAATATTTTAGTGTGAAAGCTTGAAACTTGCGCCTAGTGAAGTTAGGCTAAGCTCATCTGATTGTAGCTTGTTATGGAAGGCGAACTCGAACACAATGGGTTTTTCAGCTTCAGCCAGCACATTACTGTGGTGCCATCGGGGCACTGCCATTATCAATGCACCCGACCGGATCATTTCTGTCTTGGCGGGGGATTTGGTTATTGCGCCACACGGTGCCTTTGTCACTGGATCTGGCAAAGGTGGGCCGACTGGAGTGGTCATTCCAATTCGGTTCCCAGAAATGCACGTTCACGGTGTTACCCGCCGGATTCACCTAGGGCGGCTATGGTCCGATCGTATGATCGCCGAATATGCTCGCAGCCTGCTCGGGGAGAAGCAACTGAATGCCGATATCGCCAAGCTTTTCGACGACCGCGCCAAGGCCCCAGCTGACCCAGTTGCTCCTGCGGCGTTGGCCGTCGCTAAGCAACTCAAAGCGAATCCCGCGAATCAAACCTCACTGCTTGACTTTGCCGCTCAGCAAAAGGTGAGTTCGCGGACGCTGCAACGACAATTCTTATCAGGTACAGGCTATTCCTTCAGCGAGTGGCGGGCAGCCTACCGGGTGGCAGTTGCTGCAGAATTATTAACGCACCAATTCACCATTGCCAATGTGGCATCAATGGTGGGTTTTGAAGCCACCTCTAGCCTGACTCGAGCATTCAAGCGGCATACTGGAGTAACTCCTTCAGCTTTTACCACTGGTTCGATTGGCATGGGAGTAGCTGGTTATGCGCCGATTGTGCCCGCGGTGACTACCTTCGCCCGCGCTGAGGGCGACCAATTATTGTGGTTGTATAAGGGCACTGCGACTGTGACTACCCCCGGTTATTGCCGATTTCTTGGGACGGGGGAGACCGTGACCATTCCTGGGGGAACGGATACTCGACTCGACATTGCTGCTGGCTCCATTGCATTGCCGGTGCCGTGGGATTTCATGGACATAACTGTTTCCCCTGCGCAGGCTCTTGATAATGCTTTGGTCTTTGGTATGTGTACCACCAGCAGTATGCCATTTGCACCGCTCGCGGAAACCGAACGTGCGATTGCCGAACAAGATTTAGTACCTACCATCTAAGTTGTGGCCAAATTGTTGTTTTTCCAGCTCAAGCGCTAAAAAGTGATGAACTTTCATGGTGTAACTTGGATTGAGCTGTTTCACAATGGAACAAAACTCCACTAATGTGCGTTGAGAAGGTGTACAAGGAAATTTCCACTAATTCTTTGGTGGAAAACCTCAAAGGAAAACAATCTGTGAAAGGACAGTGCTTCCTTATATTATGAGTAGCAGTAATCCATTTATGAAGTCCCTTGTGGGCAGCCAGCCTACAACAAACTACTACGGGGGATATCAGCAGCAACAACAGGGCTATGACCCCTATGGCAATTACAATGCTGCCCCCATCCAGTCTGAGCGTCCCATGACCGTAGATGATGTGGTTACCTCGACTGGTATTACTCTCGGCGTGATTATCGCGTTCGCAGCGGTCAACTTTGGCATTGGTACCTTCAGCCCCAGCCTTGCAATGGTACTGACCATGGTCGGTGCTATTGGCGGTCTGATCACTGTGCTGATTTCCGCTTTCGGCAAGAAGTTCGGCTCTAAGATTCTTACCCTGTCCTATGCAGCCTTTGAGGGTCTATTCGTTGGCGGCTTCTCGCTCATCATGTCTGGCTTTTTGGTCGGCAACCAAAATGCTGGAACCCTGATTGGTCAGGCAATTCTTGGCACCATTGGCGTATTCGTTGGCATGCTGTACGTATATAAGACTGGTGCGGTGAAGGTTACCCCCCGGTTCACCCGGATCCTCACTGGCGCGCTGATTGGTGTGTTGGTTCTAGCCTTAGGCAATATGCTCATGGCAGTGCTGGGCATTGGTAACGTACTGCGTGACGGTGGTCCAATTGCAATCGTCTTCTCGCTGGTCTGTATTGTGCTAGCTGCCTTAAGCTTCCTACAGGACTTTGACCTTGCCGACCGACTGGTGCGCAGTGGTGCTCCAGCTCGTTATTCTTGGGGCGTGGCCTTAGGATTGGCTGTGACCCTAGTCTGGCTGTACACCGAAATCCTGCGTCTGCTGAGTTATTTCCAAAGTAGGTAATAGTCTTTAATCCAATACCTACCCCGTGGCTGCTTGACTAAGCAAAGCAGCTGCGGGGTTTTCGTATTGTTAAAATAAATAATCAGTAACCAGATTCGGTTGTTGGGCTTAGACCAGTGACCGGAAAACCATTGACCAGTATGGTTTCGAAAATCACTCCGAAATTCGACTTTTGCGGGTCGGATAGCTTGATGGTCACCGTTTCTGGGTCTTCCCCCTGCTTGACCCGCTTACCCGTGCCGGTTGCTGTTTGTTCACTCCAGGTAGTCCATTTGATGTCCTTGACTATGTCGGTCTCGTCTACGCAGGAAATATGTAGAGTAGCAGGTTTAATTACAGCGGGGCTGATGCAATCAATCACACCTGGTTGTTTGGCAGTGGGCACTAAATCTATTGGCTCTGGCTCCACCTGGATCGCGGTTGCGGTGGTGTAGGGCCGTTTCCTCGTGGTGGTGGTATTGACGGAACTCTTCGATGTGGAAGTAGCTGTCGAGGTTTTCGTCGTGGGTTTAGCAGCACTAGTAGTAGTTTTACTAGACGTGCGCGGGGTGGTACTTCCAGACGGGCGGGCGCTAGTACTGGCAGCCGTCGATTTTGGCACCGAAATAGTCGCGGCGGTGCTGCTAATAACCACCGGTTTGACCGTGGTGGCAGTAGCCAATTTCTTGGCAGAATCCTGTTGGTGCGGTGGGGCACATGACGAAACTGCCCCAATCACAATACAAATGGTCACCCCAGCACTGATGGCAAAAAGTCGGGATGACCAAAAGGCACGAGTATTCACCGTTGTCGTTCTCGAAATCTCGAAGGGGGATTAGCCGTTACGAAGGGTAGCTGCTTTGATGGAGTCATATGGTTCGGCAGAGACCACAGTCACCGAGATGGTATTGCCATTCGGGGCAAGGTACTCACGGGTATCGCCCTCATGTGCGCCGAGGATAGCTGCACCCAGCGGGGACTGCTCAGAATAGGTCTCTAAATCCTTATTATCAGAAGCCGCGGCGCGGGTGCCAATCAGGAAGGTTTCCT
>JBHACV010000173.1:0-13449 GCA_041854705.1 Corynebacterium sp. | reverse complement strand
TAGAAGGACGGTCGTATTTTTTGGTTGTTGATCAAAATCCTGATACTGGAAAAGTGGGCTCTATCGGACTTAATAGCTTCTTCGAGGAGGATACTTTTGAAGGGATTGAGATGTTGGCGACTCCGGTTGATGAGTTTGCAGCAAAGCTGGCTCGTATAGGTTCAACACCAATTGTCTCTGATCCTATGATCTGGTGGCCCAAAGAACGCATAACATTTTATATCTTTGAGGGGTACCCTAGCGCGATTGCGTGGTGGGGTACTGATTTAATCGATCGTGAAGCGCAACAGATATTCGACCAAGAATAACTGATATGCTCTGCTTCTTTGGGTCTTTCACGTGATTGTGAAAGATGAGTCATTAGCCTTGATTTTTAGGCCATGCGGTCCTAAAAATCAGGCCACTTCATATTATCGTCCCAGTTCCTTCCTGCGTGCTGCTGCTTGGCGTAACCGCTCAGTGCGTTTTTCTGCCTCGGCTTCTTTGAGCTCCTCGAAAATTTCTTCCTCATTTTCGCTAAGCCCGACAAGTGTTCGTATGGCAAAACGTCCTAATGCTGCTGTTGGAAATACCACCCAGAAAAATGGCCAGTGAAAAACAAACAGTCCCAAGAAAAATAGTAAGAATGTTATTGACCACAGTGCAATATCAAATTTCTGGACAATGCTTGCTCTATGTAGAACAGAATCAAGCTCTGCTTGTCCTTCTTGCACTTCTGTCTCGAGTGAGTGGGGGACTGCTGGTGCATTCGGATGTGGGTCCTCGGAAGCACGGTTTAGTTCTGGAAGATCTATAAATAGTTTGTCTAGTTCACCGCGTGTTTTTGCTATCGCTGCTAAACCAGTGCGTTCTTCAAATAAAGTGATGTCAAGTGTGCCGTTTACAAAATGTTCACTTAAATCATCTAAAGCTGCGTTTCGATCTGCATCGCTAACCCGAACTTGTGCGGGGTCAATGGAATCGGGGTTTGTCATGTGTCAACTCACTTGCTTTCACTTATTGCTAATAGTTGGGAGTTAAAATCAGGTGGTTCTAGTTGCCATAGTATTCAAAAATCTTGTGCTTTGAAGAGTGCTTCAAGCTCATAAATCTCACTTGAAGTGCTTTTTGTCTAACTGCTTATGATGTTGATTTTGTAGTTGAATGTGCTCAGTACTAGGGCGTTGAGCTTCTTGGTTAGTTTGGTCCTCAGATTCTGCAGTATCAAACACCCCGCTCAAGCCACTTCCAGGGCAAATACGCACCTCGAATTATGCGAGGAAGCACACTACACTGTGGGGGTATGACTGTTACGACAAATGACATCCGAGTAAAAGAACGTGAAACCGTACTGACAATGGCGGCGGCTGCCAAAGAGGTGGCGCCGGTCGTCGCCAAGTTATCGAGTGCTGCGAAAAATGCGGTGCTACTTGCGGCGGCGGATGCTTTGGTCGCTCAGACAGCGGCGATTATTCAGCGTAACCAGCTTGACATTGAGGCTGGCCGAGCGGTGGGTATGTCAGATTCATTGATTGATCGTTTGGCCTTGGATGCCGCGCGAATCGAAGGTATTGCTTCGGGATTGCGGCAGGTTGCGGGTTTAACGGATCCAGTTGGCGAGGTATTGCGTGGTTCGGTGATGCCTAATGGAATTCAGATGCGTCAAGTTCGAGTGCCATTGGGTGTGATGGGCATGGTTTATGAGGCGCGGCCTAATGTCACTGTTGATGCCTTCGGCTTGGCGCTGAAGTCTGGCAATGTGGCATTGCTGCGTGGTTCGAAATCAGCGAAGAATTCTAATGAGGTGCTGGTTGAGGTGTTGCAATCAGTTGTCGAGGCGCAGGGGGTGCCAAAAGAAATAGTTCAGCTATTGCCATGTGAAACGCATGATAGCGTGCAAGATCTCATTACTGCTCGTGGTTTGGTGGATGTGGTTATTCCTCGTGGTGGTGCAGGGCTGATTGAGGCAGTGGTGACCAAGGCAACCGTGCCCACGATTGAGACTGGTACTGGCAATTGCCACCTGTATATCGACCGAGCTGCTGATATTGACCAGGCGATTGCACTGGCAATTAATGGTAAAACGCGCAGACCTTCGGTGTGTAATGCCACTGAAACCGTGCTTATCGACGCCGCACTGTCGGCGGCAGATAAGTTGCGTATCATTACTGCTTTGCAGGATGCTTCAGTGGTAGTGCATGGTGAAGTGGCAGAGCTTGCGGAGTTTGGCGCCACTGATATTGTTCCTGCTACTGATGCAGATTGGGATGATGAGTACCTGTCTATGGACATTGCCGCGAAGGTGGTCGATGGGGTAGGTGGGGCGATTGCTCACATTCGGCAGCACTCTACTGGTCATACTGATGCGATTTCTACCAATGATGTCACCACTGCGCAGCGATTTGTTGATGAGGTGGATTCTGCTGCGGTGATGGTTAATGCCTCTACCGCTTTTACTGATGGTGAGCAATATGGCATGGGTGCTGAGATTGGTATTTCCACCCAGAAGCTGCATGCACGGGGTCCGATGGCCTTGCCGGAGCTTACTAGTACTAAGTGGATTTTGCAGGGAAGTGGGCAGATTCGGCCATAACAAGCCGCTAAGTGGCATGGTGTTAGCTAAGCAAACCTGCTTAGCTAACATTCACATCTATGTGCATACAGACTGGGTGGTAGTTTGAACGTACGGCAAAATCTGTGTGCTAAGGGCCCATATTTGGGGGTATTTTTCCTTCGGATGGGAAATGTGTAGCAGGTAAATTTTCCTTGTGTGCAATCTGATTGTCGCAGCGCATAGATTGGGCACTACTGAAATGAGGAGCGTAATAGGGCGAACAAGGCGGCGCGGCAAATATTTATAGTTATCAATATCATGATAAACTCCACTAACACCTGCTCGTACTGAACTCTTTAAGGAGTCATCATGAAACTAGGTCGAATTTCCACTGGAATCCTTGCTGCCACTATTGCGGCATCATCACTGGTAACCCCAGTGGCCAATGCGGATGAAGCAGAAATATCAAGCGAATTTGTGACTAATAGCTCCTTGCTCACTGGTCTATGGGCGATTGTGGAAGCACCTGTTGTGGGGGCTTTGATGCTGTCCTCGATTTTTAGCCCAGGCTGCCACATGATGAACACCCCAGCTTGTCATGAATAACAGCTAGGCAACCAGAGCAACCACAACCCTGCTGCAATAAGGGCTTAAAAATAGCGTTGAGTAGAACAAGACAATGTGCTTGTTCTACTCGATGAAATTAGGTCCGCTTTTCAAAGTGCAGTGGGGATTTGTGCTGTCAAGCTTTTGATTGAAAATCCTTCATCCGCGAATGTGAGCTGTAGAAAGTTAGCAGGCTCTTCTAGTTTTAGGGTGATTGTAGGAGTACTGGATGGGCGATTGGGAATCGAGCTGTCATTCTGGGATATGCATGGGTGAGCGTGGCTACTGCTGGGCATAGGTTAGCAGCTTGATTTCGACAAACATGGGGATAAAACGGCAGTGCAGCTTGATTCTTCCGCCTCAGTCTCAAGTTGGCCTGAAGGATCAAGCTGTTATTCCTACTTCCAGTCCGCCATTATCCTAAAACTGGAAGCGCTGGTTAGTGACCGCAAAGATAGCAGTAAGTTTTTACCGCTTCACTGTATAGATCAGTTTCACAATTCCATTGGAATAAGCCTCAGAGTCGGTCAATTCGAGGTTGGTGGCATCCACATCACTGGCGGGGAACAATCGTTTACCAGCACCTAATAGTTTCGGGAAGACTAGCAAAGTGTATTGATCTACTAGGTCGGCGTCGGCAAGCGCATGGACCAAAGTAGCACTACCATGTACGAGCAATGGGGCATCGCCAGTGTCTTTCAATGCTGCAACCTCATCCAAATTACGCAGAATTGTTGCTGGCCAGCGCTCATCCTCGGATTCTAGAGTGGAAGAGACGACGTAGCGTGGGATTTCATTGTAGCGGGCGAAATCTGGAATGTCTGGCCAGACTGGAGCGAATGCTTCGTAAGATTTTCGACCAAGCAGTAACGCACCAGCTTGTTCCTGTTCCTCACCTTTGACGGTATAAGCTTCGGGAACAAACTCAATGTCTGTGAACGTCCAGCCGGAATTGCGGTAGCCGGGCTCACCACCAGGTGCTTCCATAACACCATCAAGAGAAATAAAAGCAGTAACAATAATCTTGCGCATGGCATCGAAGTGTAATCGAAAATGGTGGATGCAGACTGCGGCATGCAGAACTTACTAACATGAGAAAATCGTGTCGCTTAACGATGCGCTGTGACTAGGGCCCACTACATTCCTAGCTTGGTAAAAGAGCATTCATTATCGGCTACACTGAACCGATAATGAATGCTTTGTCAAAACGTATTGGTATCATGGGTGGCACTTTTGATCCTATCCATAATGGTCACCTTGTTGCTGGTTCTGAGGTGGCCCACCTGTTTGGACTGGATGAAGTGATCTTTGTGCCCACTGGTGTGCCGTGGCAAAAAGCTGGCCGTAGGGTGTCTAAAGCTGAGGATCGTTACTTAATGACCGTGATTGCTACCGCATCGAACCCTAGGTTTACCGTCAGCCGAGTTGATATTGACCGCCCGGGTGATACCTACACCGTGGACACTTTAACTGATATAAAAAAGCTGTATCCCGAGGCAGAATTATTTTTCATTACGGGGGCAGATGCACTGCAGGGCATTTTGCATTGGCACAATTGGGAGCGCATGTTCCAGCTGGCTACCTTTGTGGGGGTTACTCGACCGGGCTACATGTTGCATGAGGAAAATATTCCATCGGAGTATCATGATCGGGTTGAACTAGTGGAAATACCAGCAATGGCGATTTCTTCTACTGGTTGCCGGGAACGTGCTCGAGCTGGGTTGCCAGTGTGGTATCTGGTGCCGGATGGAGTGGTGCAATACATTAATAAGTACCAGCTCTATACCGATAGCTGAGCCACTGGCTAAGTTAGCAGTAGTCATTATGGTTGTGGCGTTTCCCAAAGCAGGGGGTGTCGTGAAAAACTGTTACCTAATACCTTTTAGTTTTTGACTCATGTAGGGATTTTTGTGACTGCAACTCAAGAGACAATTGACCTCGCCGCTGCGGCGGCGCTGGCTGCTGACGAGAAGCTTGCTTCCAATATTGCCGTTATTGATGTTTCTGATGTAATGGCAATCGCTGAGGTGTTCGTGTTGGCCTCTGCCGATAATGAGCGTCAAGTGCGTGCGATCGTTGAAGAAATTGAAGATGTCTTGACCGAGCGCGGGGAGGAACCCAAGCGGCGAGAAGGACATCGAGAAAATCGCTGGGTACTGCTGGATTATGGCATGTTGGTCATTCACGTTCAGCGTAATACTGAGCGAGATTTCTACGGACTAGATCGGCTGTATCGCGATTGCCCATTATTAGAAATCGACGGCATTGAGACCATGGTGCGCCCGGAAGAATGGCACAATGAAGTAGACGTGCGCACTGTTACTAGCCTTGATGACATTCCCTTGGCTGAAGAACCTGAATCGGAGGAGGATTTTTAACCACCATGACCCGCCGACTAATCCTGCTCCGCCACGGCCAGACGGAGTATAACGCTACCCGCCGGATGCAAGGCCATCTCAATACCCAACTGAGCGAAGTGGGGTTCGCACAGGCGAAGTTGGCGGTGGATTTCCTCGCTACCATAAATATTTCTCGGATCATTTCTTCTGACCTGAACCGTGCCTACGACACTGCCTGCGTGGTTGGCGAACGGCTCGGCATGCCAGTGCATAAGGATGTGCGATTGCGGGAAACCCATTTGGGTGAGTGGCAGGCACGCAGCCATTATGAGGTGGATACCTTGTATCCCGGCAAACGGGCAATGTGGCGCCATGATCCGACGTGGGCTCCACCGGGTGGGGAATCGCGTATTGACGTCGCCCATCGTGCTCGACAAGTGGTTGAAGAACTCATGGCAAGTTTCGATGGATGGGATGATGGTACGGTGCTATTGGTGGCCCACGGTGGCACGATTTCAGCTTTGACCTCGAACCTATTGGGGTTGGAATATCATCAATATCCAATGTTCTCTGGACTGGGTAATACCTGTTGGGCACAATTGACTGCGCGGCCGCGTTTTAATGCCAATAAGACAGAATCCCTCAACGGGGACTATATCCCCTCAGCACGTTTTACTCCCGACAATGTAGGCGACGCCCAATGGTACCTCGATGGTTGGAACATGGGCGTAGCACTTTCCCAAGAACTAAGCTTGTCGACGATAGGTGAAGCTGGAGCTCCCGGCAAATAAGCCAGGTCAAATCAAGGAAAAGGAAAAGCCATGCCGGTTCGTGTTGTGATTGATTCTTCCGCCGGGTTGCCACCCCAAGTAGCTGAGGAACTGGGCATCACCGTGGTGCCACTGCATCTGCTTGGGGAGGAAGATGAGAAGTCCACTTCTGGATTATCGGCACTGGAATTAGCAGCCACCTATGCCCGACAATTGGAACGAGGCGGCGACGATGGGGTAGTAGCCTTGCATCTATCCAAGGACCTCTCTAGTACTTGGTCAGCGGCAGTGGCAGCCTGTGGGGTATTCGAAGGAAAAGTCGTTGCACTTGATACTCGCAGCATTGGCATGTGCGTTGGTGCAGCAGCAATGGCAGCAGCTCGGCTTGCACTTGATGGTGGCACGTTAAAAGACTGCGTAGAACTGGCCGAGGACACCCTTGCTCGATCCAAGACTTGGTTGTACCTCCACCGAATTGATGAGATTCGACGCTCAGGACGTATCTCCACAACTACGGCGGTAGTGTCAACCGCACTGGCTGCCAAACCTATCATGGAAATAGTTGATGGTCGGGTAGAACTAGCAGCCCGCACTCGCACCCAAGTCAAAGCTTTTGCCAAACTCATCGAATTGCTGATGGAACGGGCTGACGAGCAACCGGTGTTTATCGCCATTCAACAATACGATGCCCGAGAAGCTGCCCGCAGTTTGGAAGAACAACTTCGGTTAGTACTGCCTAGTGGGTCTTCGATCATTATTACAGACATGGATGCCACCTTGGCTGTGCACTGTGGGCCCGGCGCGCTGGGGATTTCGGTGGTTTTTTCCCAACGAGAACAAGACTTGCCAGTGGAAGAATCTGAAGTTCCTGAGCCTGAAGAACCAACTGCGACAATGTAGACAATGTGGCAGGAAGCAACCTAGGAGCCTTTGGGCAGGCACCTTTAAGGTTTAACCCCACCTTGGGGAAAGAAGATTGGCTAGTTTGGTGCTAGTGGGGCACAGGTGACAAAAGCGGGTAGTTATCCACAACTTAATGAAAATGCCATTTTCATTAATGGGAGAGTTTTCCACATCCAAGGTAAGGGGGGGTGTGGTGGCATTTTGTGGGTTTTAACGTCGAGGTCATGATGAGCATTCGTGAACGCATAACCCCGATGGCATTAAAAGACCGGTTGGGTGAATTGACTCGCCCCACTGGTGCTGAAGATGAGTTAGCAGTAGATTATCCCAGCCCACAGCAGTTGCGCTTTCGGATTGATCCGAAGGTAGCGGTGGCGGCTGGGTTAGTGTTGGTCCTGTTTTTGGGGTGGCGCTGGTTTTTCGCCCTGCCTGAGGTTGATTCCCCGCTGCCGCTAGCTGCTAGTTCCACTCCACCTGCTACTTCTGTGGTGGTTGCCGTGGTTGGTGAGGTTGAGGTTCCGGGATTGCATACCCTCCCGCCAGGGGCGCGGGTGGCTGATGCAATGGCGGTGGCAAAGCCCTATCCCCATGGTCAAACCTTGGGGTTGAATTTGGCGCAGGTAGTAGTTGATGGCCAGCAGATTCACGTGCCGCACATAGACGCTGGTCCGGTTGCGGCAGAGCCCATAGATGCTGCGACCGGAAAGGTCTCATTGAATACTGCGACCTTGGAACAACTACAAACACTAAGTGGAGTAGGTGTGAAAACCGCCGAGGCAATCATTGCCTACCGGGAGGAACATGGTGGTTTCACCGATATTTCTGAATTGGAGCAGGTCAAAGGTATTGGTCCGGCAAAGTTTGCGGCGATTTCCCCGGAAGTGACCTTGTGACTGAACTGCGGTTGGTGCCAGCAGCGGTAGCACTGTGGTTAATCGCAGTCGTGGTGATTGGCACTGACCAATGGTGGGTCGCAATTGTATTGGGATTGATACTAGTTGCTGGTTGTTTCTTGCTAGATCACGGGCAAGCGGTATTGGTAGCTGTGGCTAGCACTATTGGTGGGTTGTCGGCTGGAATTGCTCAGATACAGGCGGCTAGGTGGGACTGTGGTAACCAGCTGCATGCAGTGGCAATCAGTCAAGGTCAACCCAGCACCGCAGGTTGGTTACAGCAATATTCTGTGGCAGGTTACCCAGCGTCTGTTCCAGTATTTTTTGACGATCCCACCACCATTCCTGTTGGCGCTACCGTTCTATTACGTGGTGATCCGGTCTCTGCTGAGGGGATTGGGCTGAACCACACCTTGTTTTTTGCTACTGAGGCGACCATCGTGACACCACCAAGTGGTCCGGATGCAGTAACCGGGTGGATTCGGCAGAACTTTATCCAAGCTGTAACCAGTCACACTGATGGGGATGCCCAAATGCTGCTTCCAGGCATGGTGTTGGGAGATACCTCTTTGCAAGATTTAGCCACCAAACAGTTGTTTTTGGATACTGGATTAGCGCACCTAAGTGCTGTCTCTGGTGCAAATGTTGCCATCGTGACGACAGCCGCAGCGTTGGTAACTGCACAATGTTCCCCGCGGGTGCAAGGGTTGGCAGCACTACTAGCAGTGCTGGGTTTTGTATTGCTGGTTGGTACAGAACCATCGGTGCTCCGGGCTGCGGTAATGGGAGTTATTGCCACTATTGCATTACTGAGTGCTACGGTTCGCTCACCGATTAACTCCCTAGCGCTAGCGGTAATCGGATTATTGCTGTGGGATATTTCCTTGGCTGTGAATTTTGGATTCGTACTTTCAGTAGTGGCGACCGCGGGGATTGTGGTTGGTTATCCTGGGTTCTATCGATGGATTGCTCGAACTCGTATGCCAGATATTGTGGCCAAAGCGCTGGCAATAGCGTTGGCGGCGCAGGTGGTAACTATGCCGATTGTCGGGTTGCTGGATCATAAGGTCTCGGTGGTATCGGTGTTGGCTAATATTCTCACAGCGCCGGTGGTGGCACCGATTACGGTAGTAGGGCTGTTGGCAGTGGTGTTAGGGGTGCTCCCAGGTGGGTTGGATGAATTGGCGGGGGTGGTGCTTAATGTGGTGGAACCATTGGCGGACTGGATTGGTTTTGTTGCACGCAATTGTTCCCGGTTTCCTGGTGCTGTCATAACCTTCAATACCAACATGGCACCACTATGGGCCCTACTCATAGGACTATGGATTATCTACCTACTACGCACCGGCCGATTACTCCTACTCGGCGCAATCACGATCGCGGTGTTATGTACACCAAGAACAATAACTACCGCACGCCCCATCGATCTCACACAATTACAATCAGTAGTTATTGCCAGTGATACTGAACTAGCTCACCTGAACCCACCACCTGGAACCCAACTCATCATTGTCAATCACCCCCACAAAACCAGCCGATCCCCACCTCGACCAGCTATCACCCCGAGCGGAATCCCTATTGCCTACCGAGAACCAGATGGTAGCTTGAGCATCGTTATGCATACAGACGGAACGATCACCAGCCGGTAAAGTAAAACCCATGCCACACCCTTCTGTGTATCTCATTGTCGGTGACGAGGAGTTTCTTGCCGAGCGAGCACGACTAGAAATCGTCGCAAAGTTGCGGCAAGAATCGCCCGAAGGTGAAAATCTGGTAGTCACGACGCTACGCGCCGGGGATGTAACCGAAGCGGAAATCATTGACTTGTGCAGCCCATCGCTGTTTGGGGAAGACCGGATCGTGGTGCTGAACAAGATGGAGGAAGCAGGAAAGCAACCAGCTGACCTAGTACTGAAACTGGCAGTAGATCCCGCGCCGGGTGTGCATCTGATCGTGGTGCATTCCGGCGGTGGACGAACCAAATCGATGGTTCCGAAGCTGAAAAAGATCGCGGAAGTGCATGAAGCGCAAAAGCTCAAACCTAACGCTAGGGTGGGATGGGTATCCGCGGAATTCAAACGACATGGCGTGCGGGTGACGCCTGATGTGGTCCACGCCCTCTTAGAAGGCGTGGGTTCGGATCTGCGGGAACTTGCCTCAGCAGTGAGCCAGTTAGTCGCAGATACCAATGGTAAAGTCACCGAACAGGCAGTACGCGCCTACTATGTTGGTGTTGCGGAAGTTTCAGGTTTTGACATCGCCGATTTAGCCTGCGCTGGGCAAACATCCCGAGCATTGGCAAGCATGCGCCGTGCCCTGCAATTGGGATTACAACCTGCCGCCCTCGCAGCAGCATTATCAATGAAGGTATCTGGGATTGCTCGGCTATACAGCACCACCGGCCGACTAGATCCGTCCTTAGCTGGGAAATTAGGCATGCACCCATTTGTGATGGAAAAAACTGCTCAACTGGCGCGACGCTGGTCGGGGGCTGCAGTTTCGGATGCAGTGATTATTGTCGCCGATTTGGATGCCACGGTCAAAGGTCAAGGTGGGGATCCCAACTTTGCATTAGAAGATGCTGTGCGGAAAATCTCTCAACTAGCCTTATGATGAATTTATGACGCAAAACTCATCAGATTTCACCGAACAAAAGTTGGAACAAGCCTATGCAGATGCCACAATTTCCAGCGCTGCTGCAGCTGAACATAACCAGGAACTAACCCCTGAACTGCAAGAATTTGTCAGTAAAATCTTTGACCTTGCGCGCAATGGCGGCGAGAATGCTGCCGAGCAACTTGGGCACTACATTCAAGCGGGTCTGTCACCGAATCTGACTAATCACGAGGGAAACACCCTATTGATGTTGGCTGCTTACAATGGCCACGCGGAAATTGTTACTGCACTAGCACAGGCGGGCGCCGATGTGGATCGGCTTAATGATCGGGGGCAATCCCCACTAGCAGGCGCCATTTTCAAGAAAGAATCGGACGTGATTGAGGCCTTGATTGTCGCTGGTGCGAATCCACTCGCAGGGCACCCCAATGCAATCGACTGTGCAAAAATGTTCGGACAAGCAGAACTTGCCAATCGACTTCAGCAACTCAGCGGGTAGTTAACAGCTATCTACAGTAGGAAAACCATGAAATCGGCATGCCGCTGCCGGTGTTTTGTCAGCTGAGGCCATTAGAATATGTGTCATGTACACACCCAACGACGACATTTTAAGCTCTCGAGCCAAGATTTCGCGGCGGCGAGCCCTAGGGCTTGGTGGCTCGGTGGGGCTTGCTGGTCTTCTGACAGCCTGCAGTGGCAACTCCGATGGCACCGCAGGGACAACTGCCGGAACCACCACTGGGTCTACTACCTCTGCTGGAACAACTAGCACCATTGACAGCAGTGTCGAAACTCAACTCAAGGCATTGCTGAATGAAGCCCCTGGATGTGTAACAACCCCAGAGGAAACCCAAGGCCCATATTACTTTGATGTTGATTCCATCCGTAGCGACATCACTGAAGATCGTCCCGGCCTACCACTCCAGCTCATGATCCGCGTGCAAAATGTTGATGGTTGTGTAGTTGGATCCAGCGACAACCCAGTAGCCAACGCCGCAGTCGAAATCTGGCACTGTGACGCTGGTGGTGTCTACTCGGGCTTCGAAGTATCCTCGCAAGCTGCGAACCAAGGCGGTGGTGGCGCCGCGCCTAGCGGTGGACAACCACAAGGCGCGCCCCCATCTGGACCACCACCAGAAGGCGGCCCCGGGGCTCCAGCCGATATGTCTAACGACAGCGGCAGCGGCACAGTATCCGACGGCAGCTACTCTGTTGGTGAACAAGAAGCCACCCCAACTGATGACGGCACCTATCTCCGCGGTGCACAGATGACCAATTCTGAAGGCATCGTGCAATTCACTTCGATTTACCCCGGCTGGTATGTGTCGCGTACCGTCCACATTCACGTCAAAGTACACATCGACCGTAATACGGTGTTGACCACCCAACTGTTCTTCGACGATGAACTCAGCGACCAGATTAACTCCGAGGTCAGCCCCTACAACGAACACCAAGGACGCGATACCTACAACGACACCGATTCGATCTTCTCCTCAGAAGGTTTGGTCAAAGCAAGCTATGACGGCACTCAGGTGCTTGCAGCGATCAACATTGGTATTGAACAGTAAACCTCTGCTTGCCATTTGTCGGGAACTAGTATTTCCGGCACGGTTACCTGTACGATGCCTTATTGCACGTCCCCACAGCACTTTAATACATTAAGTGCTGTGGGGACATGATCGTGTCCGCCTAAAATTAGATAGCGCCTTTGGAAAGCCAATGATCTCATTAACCCAAATGGGAACCCTCATCATGCTCAACGTGATTGGCATGCTAACGCCGGGTCCCGACATGTTCCTACTCATGCGCGCTGCCATTCGCTCCCGGAAACACGCCCTTGCCAGCGTTGCTGGAATCTCCACCGGCTTGATCTTATGGGTGACATTGACCGTTTTTGGTGCAGCTGCACTTCTTTATACTTACCCAGCGCTGCTCGGTGTCATCCAACTTGTTGGTGGACTGTGGCTGATATGGATGGGCCGGGGCATGTTGTTAGCCGCACGGCAGCAATTCCATACCCGCATGGAACCAGTTGTAGACGCCACCCAAATATTGGGAACACCGCTTGGCAGCTATCGCCAAGGCGTAATGACCAACCTCTCTAACCCGAAAGTAGTGCTCTACTTCTCGGCTATTATTGCACCATTAATGCCCACTAACCCCTCCTTGGGAACCGCCATCCTCATTGTGGTGTGCGTGGTTGCCTCAACATTTTTTGGGTTCTCAGCTGTGGTCTATGTGCTATCGACTAAGACAATGCGGGAAAAATTCCTCAAAGCTGGTCCCGTCATCGACCTCATCGCAGGTCTGTTCTTTATTGTTGCTGGAACTTCGCTTGTGGTGGCTGGTATTACGGAACTGATTTAAAAACCTAGCGCAAAACTCCCTGGGAATCTTGGAAAAGATTGCAGGGAGTTTTAGGTTTTAGTAGTAGGGAAGTAGTGCGCCACCCGCTATGACACAGTACATGTTTTGCATGATTAGTAGCAGGGGCGGGATTCGAACCTGCGACGTTGCTATCCGCTATGACGCGGTACATGTTTTGCAGACTATCACGAAACATGCTTCTTGCCCAGCACTGTGGCAAGGCTGTGAAGACAAGACTTGTAAACACAGTCGCGCGCTGGAATGAGATCCTCCTAACTTTTGGCATAAAAATAAGGCCGCACAAAATGTGGGGCCTTAGATGAAGCTTAGGTTAAGCCATCTTGTTCAGGGCGTTAGCCATCTTGGACTTCTTGTTAGCCGCATTGTTGCGGTGGAAGACACCCTTGGTGACGGACTTGTCC
>JBHACV010000172.1:0-5869 GCA_041854705.1 Corynebacterium sp. | reverse complement strand
TGTCTTTCTTTTGGCTTAGCGCCGTGGCTATTCCCTGGGGTCTTTTTACCAGGAAGCACCTACCCATCACTCTGGCACCTATTTACTGCCTTTGTGATATTCCCAATCATCGTATATGCCCTCATTCTTTCCATCATGCCGCACACCATTACTGTTAACCGTAGGTACATAAAACAAGAGGTCACTGGGCTATGGTGGCGATCAGCATTGGTTTCTGATAACCCCAACCTCGATATTGACGTCAGCAAACAAGACAACACCATCGAATTCATCATCTCTAACGCCACCTATATTCGACGATCCTTGTTCGGCACCAAAACCAAACACCTAGAACAAAAACGCACCCCCATCCCCGAAACACGAAACATCCCCATAGACGAATTCCTCTCCCAACTCTTCCCCGAACAACAACACATCATCCCCCTGATGATCGACCTCCTCTGCGAACCCCGACCCAACGAATGGCACAGAACCGACACAGCCCAAAAAATCCGCGATCAAATCACCCAAAAACAACAAGAACTACACAACACCAAAAACACCGAACAATAGCGACCAGCGTCGAAAAGCAAAAGCAGCAGCCTGACTGCTAAAGCCCACCCACCGTTCCCAAGCAACACGGTCCCCAGCGCCAAGCCCCCACCCTAAGCTTTGGCGCTGTGAGTTTGTTACTTCTCTAGTCCCGTGATTTGGTTAATGCACCAAGCAAATTCGAAAGCAATCTCACGCCAACTTTCATAACGGCCAGAGACCCCACCGTGACCAGCTGCCATTTCGGTTTTGAGCAAGAATTCCCCACTGGTAGCGGTGTCACGAAGCTTAGCGATCCATTTGGCAGGTTCGACATAAAGCACTCGGGTGTCGTTGATGCTGGTAATGGCTAGGATATTGGGATAACGCTTGGCCTCGATGTTTTCATAGGGCGAGTAGGAAGCCATGTATTCGTAGACTTCCTTTTCGGCTAATGGGTTGCCCCACTCTTCCCACTCTGGAACGGTCAGGGGTAGTTCTGGTTTCAGGATTGAGGTCAGTGGGTCAACAAAGGGAACGTTGGCATCAATGGCTTTGAAGCGATCACCGCCCATATTGGCAATTGCACCCATGAGTAGCCCTCCCGCGGAACCACCGGAGGCAACCAACATGTCTGGGGCTGTAACACCGGTATTGATGAAATGATCTGCGCAGGCAATGAAGTCAGTGAAGGTGTTTTTCTTCTTGAGCATCTTGCCATCTTCGTACCAATGGCGTCCCATTTCCCCACCACCACGAATATGCGCAGTGGCAAAAATCAAGCCACGATCCAGTAGCGAGGAACGTACCACGCTGAAGGTTGGGCTCAATGAAACCTCATAGGAGCCGTAACCATAGAGCAGCATTGGATTGGGGTGTGACAGATCTAAGTCAGAGCGGTGTACTACCGACACTGGGATCTGTGCCCCATCATGAGCAGTCACCCAAACTCGGCGGGCAGTGTAATCACTAGGCTCATACCCACACGGGATTTCTTGCTCTTTCAGCAATCGCCGCTCCCCGGTTGCTACCACGTAATCATAGATTTGAGCTGGGGTGACATAAGAGTTGTAGCTTAGACGCAATACTGGGGCATCCCACTCGGGGTTGCCTTCGATACCAGCATCATATAGTTCCTCTGGAAATTCCAGTTCCTCGAAAGTACCCAAGCCATTATCCAGTTTCATCACTGCTACCCGCGGAATGGCATCGCGGCGGTAGCCCATGACAATCTGATCTCGATACGTGTCCACGCCTTCAATTCGCACGGTATCATCGTGCGGCACCAAAACCTCAAGGTTTCCGAAATCAGTCAATGCTTGGTCAGCCCACATCCACGCCAATTCAAAATTGGGGCCGTGCACATTGTGGTTAATAATCCACGCATCGCGTTCATCTATGATCGCGTGATTGACCTCGTATTCCACGCCTTCTTCTCGAGGGCGAATCACCCGAAACTCACCAGTGGGATTGTCCTGTTCTAACACCCATGTTTCAGTAGTGATCTTCGAAGATGTCTCAATGAACACGTACTTCTCGCTACGTGACCCACCCACTCCAACATTAAAACGCTCGTCTTCCTCATAGAAAACCCGAACGTCCTCACTCGGATCAGTACCAATCTTATGCCGCCAGATGGAATCGGCACGCCAAGCATCATCAACTCGGGTATAGAAAAGATACTCCTCACCTACCCAAGTAGCACCATAGAAAACATTTTCAATGACTTCATCCAATAATTCACCTGTATCGAGATCTTTCACTCGCAGTGTGAACCGTTCATCGCCACTTGTGTCGGTGGAAAATGCAAGCAGGCGCCCAGAAACTGTGACTGACGATGCACCAAGCGAGAAATAATCATGACCTTCAGCCATTTCATTGAGGTCAAGCAAAACTTGTTCCCCCGGCACTGGACCAGTTTCGGGAATGGTGGGTGGAATCCAAGCATCGTGCCCCGCTTCAACTGGGATACGGCAGGAGGTACCATAGGATTTTCCCTCTTCCGAACGGCTGTAGTACCAAAATTTCCCGGCGCGGGTGGGCACAGACATATCTGTTTCTTTTACCCGTGCCTTGATTTCTTGGAAAAGGTTTTCCCGTAATTGATCCAGATGGGCGGTTTCTTGTTTAGTGTAGGCGTTTTCTGCCTCAAGGTACGCGATGGTTTCTTCCGATTCGCTGTCCCGCAGCCATTCGTAGTTATCAATGAATTCGATATCGTGATGGCGGCGGCTAATCGGATGTTTCTTCGCGAGTGGAGGGGTTATGGTCATGGACTCCGATGGTACTAAAGGTTAGACGCAACAACCGATCCACTCGTGAAACTTCTTACCCGTGATCCGCTCGAAGGCCTCAACATATCGCTCCCGGGTAGCTTCAACCACAGAACCTGGTAGTGGTGGCGGTGGGGTAATGTCATTAATATTCCAACCAGACTTTGGGCCGGTCAGCCAATTGCGCACGTATTGTTTGTCGAAGCTGGGTTGTACTTTGCCTGGTTCGTAGCTCGCCGCGGGCCAGTAACGGGAGGAATCTGGGGTGAGGACTTCGTCGGCAAGCACTAAGGTGCCATCTTCATCGAGGCCGAACTCGAACTTAGTATCAGCAAGGATCAGACCTTTTTCTTCAGCCATTTTTGCAGCTTGGGTGTAAATCTGGATGCTGGCATCACGCAATTGATTGGCGCGAGATTCTCCTAGCTTTTCGACGACTCGATCAAAGCTGACATTCTCGTCGTGGTCCCCAATCTCAGCCTTGGTGGCTGGGGTGAAGATTGGTTCAGGTAGTTTGGATGCTTCAACAAGTCCTTCTGGCAGGCTGATGCCGCATACTGCTCCGGTTTCCTGATATTCTCTCAGGCCAGAGCCCGTGAGATAACCGCGGACTACGCATTCAAAGGGCAGCATTTTCAGTTTCTTGCACACCATCGCTCGTCCAAGGACTTCTTCGGGGATGCGTTCGTCATCGATGCAACCCGCGAGGTGGTTTGGGAAATCGATGTTATTGAAGAAGTACATGCTCATGGCCGTGAGCACACGTCCCTTGTCGGGGATTTCGGTGCTGAGCACATGGTCATAAGCCGAAATGCGATCGGAAACCACCATAAGCAGGGTATCCTCGTCGATTTCGTAGTTTTCTCGTACTTTACCAGCAGAAAGATGGTTGTACTGGGAGAGTTCAGGACGCATAGGAATGAAGTCTAGACCCATGAGCCTATGGGAATCTAGTCCTACATTGATGAAGAAAAACGCATGTTGCAAAAATCTCATTAAAGGTGTGAATTCGCTAACCGTAGTGCTAAGAAAAGAAATGATGATCGTGAAAAACCGACTTAATGGATATGACACCGATCAAGCTCCCCTCCCCCATTGGGGTTGGATGAATAGATGGAGAGCACAAAGCATTCTCTGGTAACTGCCATGTTGGCTGGGTTGGATAATTACATGGAGCATTTAAGGAGCATGTTCTGCACTCCACGGCCAATAAAGCGCATAATTTTCTGTCGTACCTTGAAGCTTGGGCGGATTGCTGTGTTTAGGCTGGCTTGCCCATTGTCGTAGCAGGTCTGCAATCGTGGAATCTAGGGGCGAACCGGTTACCCCTTTCTCAAGTTCATCAATGCTACCGCGCCATTTTCCAGCAATGATCTCCATCCCAGCTTCGGTTCGGTAGCAAGTTATTGCCAGACCATTATTTCCAACGCCATGTACAACAAAAACATCGTGAGCGGACTCAATTAACGCAGCACCTCCAACCCGTGCTGCCCCATACACATTTGCGGTACCGCGCAGTTTTGCTTTCCCAAAAATCTCTGCTTCGCCATGCACCATAGCGTTTCCAGTGATAACTGCCCCATCAAAAATATAGCCACCGAATATCTCAGCGTTGCCCTTAATCACTGCCTCCCCATAAATCTCAGCATTACGAAAAACCCTAGCGTTCCCTGAAAGCCGAGCTTTATCGCCAATAAATACACTGCCTTGAATGAAATTATTTCCCGCTATAACTGCCTCACCTGTAATGCACACATTGCCATAGATAAAACCCGAACCCACTACCTCGGCATTTCCTGAAACCCTTATTATTCCTGGTGAGAGCGTATTTCCACGAAGAGTTACGGAGCCTGCAAGTCGTGCGTTCTCGGAAATCTCGGTGTACATCTCCACTTCGGCATTCTCGGTTACCACAGCATGATCTTTAATAACTATCTGGACTCCATAAACGCTGGCGTCACCACTGACTTCAGCATGATTGCATATCACAGCGCTACGACCGACTTTTGCCTTATCGCGAACGGTCGCATGTCCTTTCACCACTGCATCGCCCCACACCTGGGCTTCATCAAATACCCAAGCTTTGCTGCGAAGGTTCTTCTTCCGTTCAACCCAACCACCGAGATCACCTTTTTTCACTCCTTGTTTTGGTAGATCCTGAGTCGCTCGAATGCGCCGAAGTACCGGAGCATATTCATGTTCCTGTTTGATCTCACCGGTGAACTCGAAATGGGTCATAGGTTGCCTCCCCTATGGGTATCTGATGTGGAAAATCTTGCACGTAAAGTACGATTTTATGGGCTTTTTGGGTTTAGGGTGGGTTTGGTGGTTTGGTTTTGCGGTGTCTTGAGTAAGCGAGTCGTGGGAGTTCTGGATGGCCGAGTGAAGAATCAAGCTGCTGTTCTAGGGTACGGTTCATCCTCACTGGCCTTGTATATGCGGTTGAGCAGCTCGATTCAAAGAACAGAGAGTGTGATGCAGCCTAAAACTAGCTCGGTACTCAGGCTTTACGGGTTTTTCAGCCTTAAGCTTGAAGAATCAAGCTGCTATTTTGGGGATATAGGGGTGGGTACGGCTGTTGCTGGACGGGATTAGCAGCTCGATTCCACAACAAAAGGCGCGATGTAGCTTGATTGCCCACTCCAAGCCTCACACTGATCTGAAGAATCAAGCTGTCATTTTCACTTTCAACCCGTTTAGGGTGTGTGTCTCCAGTGGTGGTTTAAGTCCTAGTTGGCTTGCTGCTTGTTGGCCTCTTACTGTGCTGCCCCAGATACTGTAGTCACAAGCTCATTGCACCATGAATTAAACGGCATGAATTCTGCGTCGGACAGCCAAAATTCTGGTGGCATATCGGGATAAAACTCTCCAAATTCCCCACACCGGGTAAAACCAGCGACTGACCCAGTGCGAGTATCCGAAATAACTAGGACTACCTCGGGAAATAAGAAGCTACCGGTATTATGAAACACTGTGTGGGCAAAGTGCTCCCACTGCCACGGTGGGAGAAAATCAATGCCAGGCAGTGTCTCGTCACCAAATAAGGTGCAGGCCCCTATTGTGGTGAGAAAACTCTTGTAATCTAC
>JBHACV010000171.1:0-47404 GCA_041854705.1 Corynebacterium sp. | reverse complement strand
TAATGGCTGAAACAAACCCAATGCCCGGGTGGCGGAATGGCAGACGCGCTAGCTTGAGGTGCTAGTGTCCTACTAACGGACGTGGGGGTTCAAGTCCCCCCTCGGGCACGCTGTGTTGAGACAGTTAAAACCCCAGTAGATACTGGGGTTTTTATATTTTCGCTACTGTTGCTGGTCATTAACCCTCATGCGTAGCTGGTAGCACCTAATTACCAGATAGCTGATCGTCTGGTCGAAAGTTCCCAGGTTGTGCTCCACCAGGATTCATACCGCCAGGACCCATACCACCAGCTTGCTCTCCTGCTATCACCTCAGTTTCATTCGATCCTGCTGATAAGGTGTAGGTTTGATCTGCTTCGATACCATCGGCAGAGACAAACACACTGGACCCACCTTGTACCGCAGTGAAGCTAAATACCTCTGTCCCGCTGCTGTCCTTCAGGCTTAAGGTATCTTGATCCGCCACTGTTAAAGTGCTACTGACAAAGCTTTGGCTTCCTTGGGGAGTCACTGGCATTTCATTATTACCAACACCCACCACAGTGCCACCAGTGATGCTGAACTCACCATCAGCATCGAAAATTCCATTGCCACCTTCGGTTGGGCCGTAAACATAGAGTTCACCACCAGTAACGCTCACCCCACCATTGGAATCGACACCATCGGTAGTTGGGTATAAGGTGACCTTGCCACCGTTAATTGTCACTTGTGGGGTCACCGCCTCAGTAATTGAATCATCCACCGATGCATTAATGGCATCATCATTGGAGTGGGCCGCCACGCTGCCACCATCAATAGTGATCGTTAGCGCTTCTAGTCCTTCTTCTGATTGAGCGATCGTGGTTGTGCCACCGGCAATATTAAGCCCACGAACTGCATTAAGACCATCATCCCCCGCAGTGATTTCCAACTCTCCGTCAAGAATATACATGTCTCCATCACTGTTAATACCATCTGCAGTGGTCTCTGTAGCGATCTGCGCCTTGTCAACGACTACTAGTTGGCCTGCATGAATGCCATGGCTGCTGGAATCGGTACCGGTGGTTTTTAGTGTCACCGTCGCATCAGTAATAATCACATCAGTTATAGCATCAATGCTATCACCTACGCTTTCAATGGTGACGGTTCCACCATGAATATCAACAATGCCTTTGCTCTCATCGGAATCCTGATCCGACTTAATGCCGTCACCACCAGCGGTGACGGTGAGATGACCATCAACGATAGTGACTGAATCTTTAGCGCGAATGCCATCATCCCCCGCAGTGATTTCCAGCTTGCCATTCAAGACCGTTAGGTCGTCGTTGGTATTAATGCCATCAGCTTGTTTCGAGGAGACTTTCAACGTACCAGTGCCGTCAATGGTGATATCTGCTGTGGCATAAATGGCGGCATTGACCTCATCCTCAGTGGTCATTGTGTCCGCACCGGTAACGGTGTTAGTTCCTTCAAGGTATAACACCACATCTTTGGCTGATTCTACCGAGATCGCAGCAGTGGTCTCGGAGGAGACTGTGGCATTGTCTAGAACTAATACCACAACAGCATCATCTGGGGCGTTGATTCTAATCCCCGAGCTATTGGTGCCACTGATGGTATAAATTCCTGCCTCAGTAATTTCACCATTCGTTGGAAGTTCCTGTTTGTCAAGATCTTGCCATTCCGACTGGGCAAGCCCTGCAGCGGTATTATTTTCACTCCGGGCTGCAGCCACGACAGTCTCATAGGTGGCAGTATTGACAATGGAGGAAGAAGTAGCAGTATTAAACGCACTTGAGCTCTGGTCACTACCGCTGCAGGCGGTAAGTGCTGCGAGGCTAACCATAGCGGCTGCGGCGATAGTGGTACGGAAGGCGCTGGGTTTCATTGGTAATTTCTCCCTGTTATGTGAAAAGTTGTACGAAAAGCTTTATGAAAAGATTGCTGGGTTAAAGTGGCGATGAAGCGGGCGATTCCACCGATTGTGTGGCAAATGTGGATACAAAACTGCTGTCCCCGCACCAAACTTTGACATCCGTTCCGGCCGATAACCAGCTCGACGGATCGCCGCATCAAGGACCGATTCACCATGATGGGTTTTGGTCTCAATGATGACCTCATCGCCAAGCACTAGTTCCTCATCGGCTTCATTGCACCACCGCACCTGAGTATCAATGGTTGCGCGACCAGTACCATCAGGCAAAAGTAAGGTGCTGCGATCATAGGAGTTCCATAAAATCGGATGCAGGTTAGTCAAACCAGTCTCGGAATACACCCACTGTTGTTCCGTTTCCGACAATCGACCTCGTAGCACATTATGAATATCGGTTTCGATCCGGGTCTTTTGGGTGGTTTTCCGCGGCCCAGCATGTTTCACTTCACAAAAAGCGGTATCAGTATCGATATACCAGCGTTGGCGAACTTTCGCACGCTTACGCCGTTTGGTAGCAGCACGATAGAAGGTAGAAAATTCTGAGGTGTCATAGTACACCGAGTAATACTGCATTTTCTGCTTGCCTGCGATGGTCAGAATCTGGGTTTCAACCGTGAGGTCTTCCAGTACCTTTTGAGCAGTCTCAACTGGGATACAATATTTCCGATCCACCCGTTTGAGCATTTCTGCTTGCTGAATTAGAGTGGGGAGGTCAATTGGGGTGAACTGTGGTAGTTCAAGGGTGCGCATCTTAGTGGTCATCACAATATCCTTGCGTATCTACAAAAAACTTGATTAATGAGCGGCAATCAATTCCAAGTGACTATCTACTGGAGTTAGCCGAGACCGTGACCGAGCAGTGGCATGATCGGTATAAGTGACCTGAGCTACAGTCAGATCATCCACTTCATCAATGCGGATGATGGTTACAGTTTCAACTTTCCCGTGGATCAATCGCTCGGATGCAGCACGTAGCTCTGCTTCAGAACTCATAGCTCGATCAAACCGAACCTCTACCGATTGGGTGGCGCGTAGCGCTGGGAGATATTCCGATACCGCAATGCCGATCAAGATCACGACAGTAAGTAATGCTGAGGTAGCAATCGTGGTTGCCCCACCAGTGATTAGTGCTATTGCTAGTGATGCAATATAGTAAGCGACCTCTCGTTGAGAAATCTGGGAACTACGTAACCGAATGATCGACAACACACCGAACAATCCCAAACCAAACCCAAGGCTGGTTGCAGCACTGGCAGTTAACAGTGCGGTGGAAACAACGTGTACGCCTAGGTTTACACCAATGAGAGCGAAAGCCAGATCGCGGCGTTTATGCCTAGGTAGATAAATCCCAAACACCAATACTGCGATAGCTGCTACGTCGATTCCAATCAATGCAATGTTCATGATGAACACAAACTCCTTATTTCCTTCAACTCAGGCAATCACCGAACCTTCTCGGGACTGTCTGACTGTCTGTGCTGCTTGAATACCTATTGTGGCGGGTAAATCTGGTAGTTACCCAAGGTGCAGCCATGAAACCAGCTTCAACTTTGATCCCAAAAACCTGTGAGTGCCCTGCCAAGAAGATTCAGATGCCGCTGCGATTGGAAAACACCGCTGTTCCGCTAATATTTTCACCTCGTCTTTTCCCCCAATAACCAATTAGAATAAACACTATGCAACCTAGTCACACACCATTAAGGAATCACCATGTCACACCCACCCGATATCAGTCATTCCGAGCCAACCGACGGTAGAACGCCAGACTTTCTTTTCGACGGATCCCCCACCTCTGCCACAAATATTCACCACATTGTTGACACCGACTTCGAACAGCACGAAACTAGAACCCAGCAACAGCGCCGACTATTAATCTCAGTGATTCTGGCACTATTGATCGTGGTCATTATCGTCACCATTGCCTATGTAATACTGGTCAAAAGCCTCCCCAATGTTTTTGGCCTCACGAAAACCATATCGGACTACGCCACAAAGATGCGGCTTGTGCTTGGGTAACCGATAATCATCCTGATAGCTTTTGTCATGAATTAGGCACAGGGGTAAATGGGAATAATTTAAATCTTCATAAGCCTTATACCGCTATAATTACCCCTGATACAAATTTATCGATGAAAGAAGTTAATTTGCCATCAATAAATCCTAATTCTGCTCAAATACAATCTATTTCACCGGCTGATCTATCCCATGCCCTAGAAGTACTGAAACGAGCTGGTGACCTCGATCCCTATGATCCAGTTTCACTTCAACTACAACGTGGCGCATCTAAGCTATTTAAACACGCAAAAAAGAATCGCCGAAGACAAGCAAAACTCAAAAGAAAACTTGCTGATAATGAGGTTTTATCCGCTACTATTACTGCTCACCCTGATCGAGTCGATGATGACACGATTGAAGTACCCCAACCTAACCCACCAACCACGACTTGGGTTGGCACCTTAAATAATGCCCGCCAGTGTTACGTCTGCAAAACTGAATTTTGGCAAGTTCACTGGTTCTATCACCATCTCTGCCCTACCTGTGCTGAGCATAATTTCACTTGCAGAAACGCCCGAGTCGATCTTAGTGGTCGGCGAGCCCTAGTTACCGGCGGGAGGGCAAAAATCGGGATGCAAATAGCATTGAAATTGCTACGTGATGGAGCTGATGTCACCATTACCACCCGCTTCCCCAAAGATGCAGTCCGACGTTTCTCAGCACTACCAGATGCTTCTCAGTGGCAGCACCGACTGCATGTTATTGGTATTGATTTGCGTGATCTCACTCAAGTGGTCAAGCTTGGCGAACAAGTCTCCGCTCTGCCACTAGACATTTTGATCAATAATGCAGCACAGACGATTAAGCGTCGTCCCAGCGCCTATGCGCTTCTCCAAGAAGGCGAACAATTGTCATTGTCTGCAGCAGAATCCACGATCGATATGAAAAGCCTAAATGAAGGCTTTTGCTACTCTCCTAGCTCATCACCTGCACATCAAATTTCGGCCCAAAAACTGCTTGACTCGCAACAAGATTCGACTATCAATGAAACTGCGACACAAGCACTAAAAGCAGTCTCTGCACTGACCCCATTCACTACTAACCGCACCGTCGACGCTGGTGGATTGATACCAGATGAAGTGGCGCACAACTCATGGGTAGCAAAAATTGGGGAAATCGATCCGGTGGAAATGTTAGAAGTGCAGTTATGCAACGCTGTAGCACCCTTCATTCTGATTAATATCCTCCGACCCGCTTTAGCCGCAGCAAAAACCCGCCGCCGGTATATTGTGAACGTTTCAGCAATGGAAGGTGTCTTTTACCGAAACTATAAATCGGCTAGTCACCCCCACACTAATATGGCCAAAGCAGCATTAAATATGCTCACGCGCACTTCTGCTGAGGATTTGTACCAACAAGGTATCCTCATGACTGCGGTCGATACGGGATGGATTACCGACGAACGCCCCCATACCACAAAGGTTCGACTTGCAGAAGCTGGCTTCCGTACCCCCCTTGATCTTATTGACGGCGCCGCGCGGGTTTATAACCCTATTGTGCAAGGTGAAAACGGAGTTGATCTTTATGGTTGCTTCCTAAAAAATTTTGTCCCGCATCCTTGGTAGATCTTAATCAAAAGTGGCTGTATGTGAAGATATAGGTGAGATGTTATGGAGATGCACAAACAAAAGTTGAATAGGATGTGGTGCCAACGATTTTGATCCGACGATATTATCTTGTACTAGCCGCCGGTATGAAAGTCCTTAGCCCGGAGAATCTGACTGCTCATCATAAAATATGGGTTTTACCTAAAACCAACCCAAATGAAGTGGTCATATTTAGCACTGAAATAGCATCAAATATGATGTCTATAGGGGCAATAAAGAGATTTTTCTGGCTTTAGGTAGTAGCTGGCTGGAAGTGGGAATAATAGCTTGATTTTCCAGCACCCCAGAATTCCTGCAACCCACAAATGCACACTGCTAAAACCATAAAAGCCGATAAACCGCACAGATTTTCCTGTGCGGCAATCATGTTTCCTGCTCATTAGTCTGATACTACAACCTTGGGCTTAAAGTACCCCACTACCCATAAGTGTGTGTATTTTCCATTATTGCAGGTCGAAACCATGTCAGACCCCATTGATACGCCACTCCTAGCAAAAGTGCAGCGGCGGTTGCGGAGAATGCAGAACCAAGAGCATCATTAAGTCCTAAGCTCAAGATAGCAAGCCCTAGGACCACCTCCACAGCCAGAATGGCACTGACCAATTTGGATCGAAGCAGCACGATACCGATAACTGCACTAAGCGCCAATGCTATCCGCACCACCTGCAACCAAAGTGTGTGATCGGCTACGGTATTACAACCCAATGGCCAACCCACACACCTAGTAAAAGACCCAGTTCCAGCAACGAGGATTCCAAATCCATGCAGTAAAAACAGTGCCACTGTGGTTAGTAGGCCAACCTTTGGGCTGGTAAAAGTCGATCGTTGAACCGTATTCGCAGCTAAAATCCCCATAACAACTAAAGCGAGGAAAGCGCACCACAAATCCAGCATCGCTTCAAAAGAACTAAGACCACGTTTGATGGTAAGCATTCCAAAAATTCCCGCCCCACATGCACCAAGTAACGCAAGCCACGGCAAAAAGCGCATTCGCTTGTCCGCATGGTGGCGAAGCAAGAATCCAGTGATAATAATGGCTGGTGCACAGGAAACGGAAAATACCCGGTGAATAAATTCGATCATGGGGTTGAGCCGAAACTCCGGGGTAATCTGACCCTCATAACAGCCCGGCCAGTTCGGACAGGCTGCCGAAGAATCAGTGACACAGACAATAGAACCGAGCACCACAGTGCCAAGAACAACGAAAGTGGTCAGATATACAAAAATCTGTGTGGTACGAGACATTATTCTGCCTTATCAAAAGCTGTGAGAATCTTCTCCGCAGCCAAGGTTGGAGTAATCTGTGCATCCCGCAACTGTGATTCCACCAGTTTCCGAGTAGCTACCACATCAGGATTGGTATTTAGCCGCTGCAACAGGGTTTCATGCACCATTGACCACATCCACTGGACTTGTTGCTCTCGACGATTCTGTTCAAACCTACCGGATTCAAGCATCACTTGATGGTGATCGGTTACGTGCTGCCAGAAAGTATCCACACCCTCATGCTCAACCGCAGAGGTAGTAATCGTCGGCGGATGCCACAATGCATCTTCGGGACGCACCATGCGCATGGCAGCTGCTAATTCCCGTGCAGCACGTTTCGCATTCTTTAAATTGGGGCCATCGGCTTTATTAATGGCCACCAAATCAGCCATTTCTAGCACACCTTTTTTAATGCCCTGAAGTTGATCGCCTGCACCTGCCAAAGCAAGAAAGGTAAAGCAGTCCACCATTTGCGAAACTGCAACTTCGGACTGGCCTACTCCTACAGTTTCGACCAGAATAATGTCAAAGCCAGCAGCTTCGAAGACCACCATTGACTCTCGGGTTGCTTTTGCTACCCCACCAAGTGTCCCAGCTGACGGCGATGGCCGAATGAAAGCATTCTCCTCTCGCGCCAGCTTCGCCATGCGAGTCTTATCACCAAGGATAGAGCCACGAGTCTTGGTCGATGATGGATCAATGGCCAAAACTGCAACCCGATGTCCTTCACCAATTAGCTTCATTCCAAGCGCCTCAATGAAGGTTGATTTTCCTACTCCCGGAACGCCGGTAATACCAACCCGCAGGGCATTGCCACTAAAAGGCAATAACCGTACTAATAATTCTTGTGCCAATACCCGGTGTGCTGGGGCGGTGGATTCTAGCAACGTGATCGCTCGGGACATGAGGGTCCGATTTCCGCTACGGACGCCGTCGAAAAGCTCATCAACGTCGATCCGTCGCCGAGCACGTTTGATGATCTCGGGTGCGACCGCTGTCTGAGCACCCAAATCGGTACCGGCTGTGGTCATTAACGAGCCAAGGTGGTGTTCGAGGTATTCGTTATCGGTTGCCATTGTTCTCCTTGGTAAGAAGAGGTGGTAGATGGGCTAACACCGGCCCCGATTTGCTTCGAGCTAGCATCGTGACCGGTGTTAGGTGATTGTCAAGCGGGAAGGGCTAAACCCTACTCTTCGACAGTGAGCTCAAAGCCCAGTTGTGCTGACAGCTTATTGAGCATGTCAATAGCAGAGTCAGCGATGACGGTGCCTGGTGGGTAAATGGCCACCGCGCCGTCGTCGTACAGTTCTTGGAAGTCACCTGGTGGGATGACACCGCCAACAACAATCATGATGTCTTCGCGACCCAACTTGGCTAGCTCTTCCTTCAACGCTGGCACCAAAGTGAGGTGACCTGCGGCGAGGGAAGAAACACCGACGACGTGCACGTCGGCATCGACGGCAGCCTTCGCAGCTTCAGCTGGGGTCTGGAACAGTGGTCCGACATCGACATCCATACCCAAGTCAGCATAGGCGGAAGCAACCACCTTCTGGCCACGGTCGTGACCATCTTGGCCCATCTTGGCAATGTAAATACGAGGGCGACGGCCTTCTTCCGCCTCGAAAGCATCGGCCATAGCGATCGCCTTTTTGACGTTGCTCACAGTGCCTTCCTTTCCAACCTCCTCCTTATACACGCCAGACAGGGTGCGGATCTCAGCTTCATGACGGCCAAATACCTTCTCCAGTGCATAGGAGATTTCGCCAACAGTAGCCTTGGCTCGTGCCGCATCTACCGAAAGTTTCAGCAGATTCTCATCCAAGTTACCTGGCTCTTTGGTCTCTTTCGCTGCCGCGGCAGTCAGGGCAGCCAATGCAGCCTGGCAGGCTTCTTCATCGCGTTCTGCACGCAATTGCTCTAGTTTTGCCAATTGCTCAGCACGCACCTTGGTGTTATCCACCTTTAGCACTTCAATCTGCTCATCTTCTTCCACGACGTACTTGTTCACGCCGATCAGTGCCTGACGGCCAGAATCAATACGAGCTTGGGTACGAGCGGCAGATTCTTCAATCCGTAGCTTCGGAATACCTTCGATGGTGGCTTGTGCCATACCACCGGCAGCCTCAACCTCTTCAATGTGCTTACGGGCCCGTTCAACAAGTTGCTGGGTCAACCACTCGATATAGTAGGAACCAGCCCATGGGTCTACCGGACGCACTGTGCCGGATTCCTGCTGCAGCAGCAGCTGAGTATTACGGGCAATACGTGCCGAAAAGTCAGTCGGTAGCGCCAATGCCTCATCCAAGGCATTGGTGTGAAGCGACTGGGTGTGTCCTTGGGTGGCAGCCATGGCCTCAATCGCAGTACGCGCGACATTATTGAACACATCTTGCGCAGTCAGCGACCAACCTGAGGTCTGGGAGTGGGTACGTAGTGACTGCGACTTTGGCGACTTCGGATCGAAGTTACCCACCAATTCCGACCACAGAATACGGCCAGCACGCATCTTGGCGATTTCCATGAATGTGTACATGGAAATACCCCAGAAGAAGGACAACCGTGGTGCAAACTTATCGACGTCTAAGCCGACCTCTTTACCAGCGCGAATGTACTCCACACCGTCGGCGAGGGTATAAGCTAACTCAAGATCCGCAGTAGCACCAGCTTCCTGAATGTGATAGCCAGAGATAGAAATTGAATTAAACCGCGGCATCATCAACGAGGTGTACTCGAAGATATTTGAAATGATCCGCATCGACGGCTTTGGTGGATAAATGTAGGTGTTACGGACCATGAACTCCTTCAGAATGTCATTCTGAATAGTGCCAGCTAGCCGATCCGGAGTCACACCCTGTTCTTCCGCGGCCACGATATACAAGGCCAAAATTGGAAGCACAGCACCGTTCATGGTCATCGATACTGACACGTTGCCCAAGTCGATGCCCTCGAACAGTTGGCGCATATCAAGAATGGAGTCAATAGCCACACCTGCCATACCAACGTCGCCAACTACCCGCTCATTATCTGAGTCATAACCACGGTGGGTGGCAAGGTCGAACGCAACTGATAGGCCCTTCTGACCTGCAGCAAGATTGCGACGATAAAAAGCGTTGGATTCAGCAGCAGTAGAGAAACCTGCGTACTGGCGAATAGTCCACGGCTGGTTGGTGTACATGGTTGGGTACGGACCACGCATGAATGGTGGGGTACCGGGGAAGGAGTCGAGTTGGTCAGCCTCGACTGCTTCATTTCGATCTGCCCGATCGAAGACCCGTGGTACATCAATACCTTCGGGGGTCTCCCACACTTGGGACCGCAGGGCAGAAGCATCAGCCGGAGCAGTCGTCTCAGCAGTGAGAGAGTACTCGGCAAAATTAGGGATTGTGCTCATGTCAGCTTATGCTCCCAACTTTTCCAGCAGGTCTGCCAAGGTGGCAGCTGCATTAATCTTGAGGTTCAAGTATCCATCTGGCTCAAAACCCTCGGCTTTAGCGCCAGCGAGCAGCACTGTTTCAACACCGAGCTCTTTCAATGCGGTGAAAGCCTCGGCACCAGAGTTGGCATACTCTTGATCGGTGCCACAAATGACCACGATCTTGGCGGCTTTCGCCGCCTCTTCAAACTCCGGGGTACCTGGAGATACCTGTCCCGGATTCAGCGCCTCAATGCCACCAGAGGCAAGCAGGTTGGTAGCAAAACCAGTTCGGATATTGTGCTTTGCCAGTGGCCCTAGTGGAATCAAGGCAACAGCTGGGCGCACACCCTTGACTTCCATATAAGCATCGGAACGATTACGCAATGCTTCGAATTCACCTGCCCACCGGCGGACATACTTTGGCCCGCCCCGTAGATCAGCTGGAAGTGGTGCCTCAGCCAAATTCGGGAACTCGTTAATAGCGGTGATCTGCTTCTTGCGGAATGCAATATCATTTCGCACAGCTTCGAAGGATGCATCAAGCAAAGCCTTCACCTCACCCGATGCGGTAGCAGCCCGCAAGCCACCTTTGGATTCAATATCGGTGAACACCGACCATGCCTTCTCTGCCAACTCGGAGGTAAACGCCTCAATGAAGTACGAACCACCACCTGGGTCAATAACATGACCAAGATGCGATTCTTCCAGCAACAATAGGTTGATATTGCGTGCCATGCGGGTGGCAAAAGTGCGTGATGTCTTTGGAAGCCCCCCAGGGATAGCCCAGTCAAAAGGCAGTACCTCAACATCAGTAGCGCCACCTACTCCACCAGCAAACGCAGCAACGGTGCAGCGAAGCATATTAACCCACGGATCACGTTGTGTAAACATCACCGGTGCGGTCAGCGCATGCTGTGGGCAGGAACCATGCTCGGGAGCGCCAACAATCTCCGCGACACGAGCCCATAATTGACGCGCCGCACGGAGCTTAGCAATCTGTGCAAACTGCTCATCGGTAACGGCATACCGGAAGGACAACTGGTCCAACGCCTGCTCTACTGTCAACCCAGCTTCAGTCAAGATACGCAAGTATTCTGCACCAGCGGCCAGTGCCAAACCAATCTCTTCCGCATCAGTTGCACCTCGGTTGGAGAACCGCACTGCATCAACCAAGATGGCACGGGTATTAACCCGATCGACGGAAAGTTTTGCTAGTTCAATGGCAGTTTCTAGATCCGCTGAGGCAGAGTCATCAACATCAGAGCTCAACGGTGAAGCACCCAGTTCAATCAGCTGTGGATCGCCTTCTTGGGCGTCGACAAGCGCAAACAGCTCTTCAGCAACTGCTTTTGTATTGGTGCCACAGTTAAGCCGCACCGGGCACATGGACAAATAAACACCCTTAAGTAGCTCAGCTACATTGGGCCGACCTTGTAGCACAAGATTTGTGGTGCCGTTTTCTAGGGCAGCAAGAACAGTAGCATTCTTTGCTTTAGCACCAAAGGATTCGGCAACCCCCCAACCTTGGTGCTCGGCCCCGACACCTGCCGCGCCTCGACGATAAGGGAAAACACCCGGAATGGTAGCCTCAGCTAATTCGTCAGCACGGGTGTATAACGGATTGATGTCAATGCCATCGTAAGTAGTTTTGATGAGCTTGCGCCATACATCTAGCGGAATGTCTGCGACATCCTTTTTCTGCACGCGCGCAAAAACGCCAGCCACGGACTTGTACCAAGCCTGCTGACGATCTTCAAAACCTTCGATCAAGGAATTTCGTGTGTCAGTCACGAGTGGGACCCACTCCCCTCATTTATATCCTTTTCCTTGGTGTGAACAGGGAAAAAGAAACACTGTCATATTATTTTCGGAAAGTGTGAGCCACGTTAGAAACCTAGCTCACAACCGTTTTCCAGTTTAGACCGAATTCACTTCAAAGATGTGGTTCTATCAGAAACTTCTTCTTTGGTTGTACCTTCGACTTCGCTAAGCTTGGTGAAGTGCGCACCGTTGTGGATTTTGTCACTACCATTTTCAAAGATGCCCGCCAAGCTTTCCAACGCTGGTCGCTGTTTAAGCGGATGGTCATCGCTGGACTGATCCTGCTCGTCATTGCGGTGATGGTCTTTTTCGACCTACCGAGTCTTGCAATGATGCAAACTTGGGCACATCATGCAGGCCGCTGGTTTATAGCAGCATTCACCCTAGGTTATGTGCTCATTACCCAATTCCCCATACCCCGAACCATCCTCACCTTAAGCGCTGGTGTGCTTTTTGGACCTGGGCTAGGAATCCTCGTTGCCCTAATCGCCACCACCATATCAGCAGCACTATCATTATCGATCGTTCGATATTTCCTTGGCGATTGGATGACACCGCGACTAACTCACCCTGCCATTGTCCACATCGACCAGCGGCTACGCACCCGCGGTTGGCTCGCTATCACGTCCTTGCGCATGATTGCTGGTGTCCCCTTTTCCATCCTCAACTATGCCGCTGCACTGTCATCAGTTCCATTACTGGGATTCACCTTTGCCACCTTCCTTGGCTCTGCCCCGGGAACCATCGCAACCGTAATGTTAGGAAATACGCTAACTGGTACGGCGAACCCAGCAATGATGGTGGTTACCCTCTGTTTAGCAGGGTTTGGATTCATGGGACTTTTGGTAGACAATAAACTTCCAGTCAAGTCCTAAGACTGGAGGGGTGTGATGATATGTACGCAATTCGGGCGCGGTACCGAGGTCGGGAACGGCGCCGCGCAGAGATAGTGCGCAGATCTGCAGACGCACTTTCCACGCTACCTGGTGTTGGTCAATTTGAAGTAAAAGGCATCGAAGATATAACCACACACATTAAAACTCCCGAAGCCACCTGTGATACTACCTTGGCGCTCTTGTCTCATGGTGACTGGGCAATCGCGATTGCCATCGCCCCCACTGCCACTGCAGCGGTAGACCTAGCTGAAAAAACCCTTGGTCAACATGCTCGCGCTGGGTCAGTCAAAGTTGGGATCGCTTCATCGAACACTAACTCACGAGCAAGTACTCGCTCAATCAATAATGAACAAGCTGAAGACATTGCGGGAGCATTTTTAATGCTTGGGCATATTCTCAGTCGGCGCACCCTTGAGGGGCGAGAAGCAACCAGTTTGATGCGGGCTGGTTTCAATCAAATAGAAGCTGCTACCGAATTAGGTATTAGCAAGCAGGCTATCAGTCAACGGTTACAAGCTGCTGGTTGGCAAGCAGAGTTATCCGGTTGGCGGCTCGCGGTTCGGCTTTTAAGCAAAGCCGAAATCAACTAAACCCACCAGCTGATTTTACTGGTGGGCCACTTGTTATATATGGGTGGTTTAAGGAAGTTGGGGCTTTATGCTAGGTCCCACAGATGGAGCCTCATCAACTGGCTTTTGCACCACCGCATTTGCTTCTGCCAATGCGGCTTCAACCTCGGGATTTTCCGAAGCGGTAAACCACTCTTCAGGCGCAGATTGTTCCTGTCGATGACTTGGTGCAGGTGGCTCATAGCGGAATACCCCATCGTCATCCTTCTTCGCCAACGCCTTGGCAAACTGCTCAAGGGAATCACCAAACTGGCTGGGGATCATCCACATGGTCGAGCCTTTGCCTTCTGCCATCTTTGGCAGTTTCTCTAGGTATTGATAAGCCAACACCTCTGGGGTGACTTCGGAATTGCGGATCGCTGAATTGATTTTCTCCACAGCCAATGCCTCGCCTTGAGCTTCCAAGTAGCGAGCTGCCCGAGCACCCTCGGCCCGTAAAATAGCTGCTTGCCGTTCAGCTTCAGCGCGCAAAATTGAAGCATGCTTCTCACCTTCTGCGGCAAGGATACGGGCTTGTTTTTCACCCTCTGCTGTGCGAATATCTGCTTCACGACGACCTTCAGCCTGCAAAATCATGGCACGCTTTTCTCGGTCTGCCTTCATCTGCATTTCCATCGACTGCTGAATTGATGGTGGTGGATCGATGGCTTTGAGTTCTACTCGGGAAATCCGCAGCCCCCATTTGGTTGTGGCGGCATCTAACTCACCGCGCAACCGTCGGTTGATGACTTCTCGTGATGTCAACGTTTCTTCTAACGTCATACCACCAACAACATCGCGCAAAGTTGCTACTGAAATTTGTTCCACACCAACGATGTAATTATCTACCCCATATATCGCACGGGCTGGATCATTGATCTGGAATGTCACCACCGTGTCAATGGCTACAGTCAAGTTATCTTGGGTAATCACCGCCTGGGGAGGAAAGCTGACCACTCGTTCGCGGGTATCAATTCGGTCACGTACTCGATCAACGAACGGGACTAGCAAAGTAATACCACCAGAAACAGTGCGGGTATAACTTCCAAGTCGCTCAATCACCGCTGCCTCACCCTGTGGAATCAAGACTATAGTCTTGATTACCGTGATGACCACGAAAATTATTAAAACTAAAAGTAAAACTGAGAAAGCTCCCATTAATTAGCTCTCCTTTCAGACGATTAATTGATTACTGTTATACCATCAATCGCCATAATGTTGATAGGACTCCCACCAGTTGCGCACATGGATCAAAGCTATGTGCTGCCCAAAATGTCATCAACCTAACCAAGCCTAGCTTTGTTCCATTGGCTACTACGCCGATGGTAATGGATTGATTGCTTTGAGTTCTACTCGGGAAATCCGCAGCCCCCATTTGGCTGTAGTTGCATTTAGTTCGTCGCATAACCGCTGGCTGATAACTTCTTGTGATATCAATGTTTCTTCTAGCGTCATACTAGTAACAACATCACGCAGAGTTTCAGTTGAAGTTCGTTCCACGCCAGCAATGTAGTTATCTGCTGCATATATCGCCTGGGCTGGGTCATTAATTTGGAACGTTACTACCATATCAATGGTTACAGTCGCGTCATCTTGGGTAATCACTGTCTGGGGCGGGAAAATAGCTGCTCGTTCGCGGGTATCAACTCGAGCACGTACTCGATCAACGAACGGGACCAGCAAAGTAATACCACCAGAAGCAGTACGGGTATAACTTCCGTGCCGTTCAATCACCGCCGCCGCACCTCGTGGAATCAAGACTATAGTCTTGATTCCCAGAATGACTGCAAGGATTATTACAACTAAAACCACAGTCATAAATAGGAGAGCCCCCACTAATTAGCTTTCCTTCCAGACGATTGCTGTTGTGCCATCAATTGTCATAACGTTGACAAGATCCCCTACCTCAAATTGAGTTTCTGGGTCAAAGCTACGTGCCGACCAGATGCTTCCATCAAGCCGAACTTGGCCTTGAATATTGGTAACTGGTTCAAGCACCTCTGCGGTGGACCCGATTAAACTCCGGTGGCTGGTGTCAAGCACTGGCCCTTGATGGAGCCTGCGGCGTAGAAGTGGTTTAAGAAAGAACAAGGACGCAAATGACAAGACAGCGAATGTGGTGACTTCACCCCATAGCGGAACGTCGAAAAGCGAAATGCCAGCTGTGCCTAGGGCTGCTAGCCCCAGCATCAGCAGCGTCATTTCCCCTACTGCCAGTTCGAGACTGATCATAACAATGCCAGCGATTAACCAAATCAATACACCCACGATGTCCATACTATAGGAGATCGGCTTTGTTTAACTCCGGTGTAGTAACAAAATCCACTAACCGTTCCACTGCACCAATGAGTGTGGAATCAATGTCTTTGAATGTGTTTACCGCTCGATAGACTCGGTTCCATCCCTCTTGTGGATCAGACCACCCCAGACGCTGGCATACGCCGGTTTTCCAGTCTTCACCATATGGAATCTCTGGCCATGCGCGGATCCCCAACCGCTCGGGTTTCACTGCCGCCCAAATATCAATATAGGGGTGACCTGTGACGAGCACATCAGGTCCAACCGATTCCGTCAATCGAGTTTCTTTTGAACCTGCCACTAAGTGATCCGCCAGCACTCCAACCCGTCGGGTTGGACTTGGGTGAAATTCTTTCAATCGCGCAGGAAGATTATCAAGACCTTCAAGGTATTCAACGACCACGCCTTCCACTCGTAAATCGTGGCCCCAGATTTTTTCTACGATCGCAGCATCATGGATCCCCTCTACCCAAATCCGTGATGGTGCTGCGACCTTCGCTTGCAGATTAGCAACTTTCGTGGAGCCGGAATTGGAACGAGCTGGAGCTTGCTTCGGGACGTAGCGAGTCAAGGTTATGCGCTTGCCTTCGAGTAAAAACGCTCCTGCCCGCAACTTGAACAGTCTAGTTATACCCCGCCGATCCTCTAGTCGAACGAACTCGCCGTCATAGGTTTTCTCATACCCAATAATCGCACCAACAAATCCGTCAGCAAGTACTTCAACTACTTCCCCAGGTTTCGCTGGGACAGTGGGAAAACTGGGGCTGGATTGTTTGCTGAAAATATCACCATAATCTCTCACAGGCTGCGATCCTACTAAAGTAACGGTGGTGAAGGATTTTTACTCGCCGGTGCAAAACGCTGCCCTGTGGCTTGGAGCATGGTTGCACGGATTTGAATCTTACGAGGAATTAGATCGTGCCTTGACCGCGCTTGGCCTCTACCCTACCGATACCTCGCTTATCGACGAGCTCAAGCGCCTGCGCACCAGCGTGGCCAAAGCCCCAAAAGGTGATCCAGCATTGTTTTTATTGCTCAGTGGACCGGGGGATCCAGCTCAAGTAGCCGATGAAGCTGCTGCTGCGGCTATGGCTGAGGCAGACGGAGCGATTATTATTCCCACTGGGCCTTTTGATTACCAAGTACTTATTCTCACCAATGACGTTTGGCAGTGGTTTGCAGTTACTGGTACACCACCAGCTGCGAATTTACTGATGCCTGGGGATGCTGATCGCCTAATGTCTGCTGCTATTAATCAAGCAGCTGAGCGGATTGCCCAAGCGGGTCACTCAGTCAGTAAGCTGGAACAACCGCGACTGCTGATCGGCAGCCTGACCGACTTTTATGAAACACCAGGATTGCCAGCAGCTCTGCCACCACGAGCTGGGAAACTCATAGCCCGTACTGATCGAGCATCAGCTATTGTAGCTCTGACTTTCACACTCGATCATTCCTTTGATCCCGAATTGCTCGGACTTTCCCGGCATATTCGGCAAGCTCGGATGTCAGCAGTAGCCTACTGTTTAGCGGACTGGGGACGGCTAGCCAGCTGACAGCAACCCCGTGCACAGGGCTCACCATTTAACACTGCACCTTTACTAATAATAGCGCCGACATGTTGCGGCGGCTGTAGCCCTAAAGATTCATCAATGAGGTCGATGATCATGGCAGCAAATTCCTGGGTATGTCCCACTGTGGTAGCACGGATAACCCTAACGCCTAAAGTTTTAGCCTCATCTTGGAGTTCATGGTCTAAGTCCCACACCACCTCCATATGATCTGAGATAAAGCCAATCGGGCTGACCACAATGTTTTTTATTCCGGTTGCCGCCAGCTGCTGCACGTGATCAACAATATCTGGCTCTAGCCAGGGAATCTTCCCATCACCAGAGGCCGACTGCCACACCACATCAAAAGCGGCAATACCCAGCTGCTCTGCCACCAAGCGAGCTGCTTCATTAACCTGCCGGGAATACAATGCTCCGTCTTCAACAGTGCCAGAAAGATCATCAGCAATCACTGGAATGGAATGAGCAGTGAAAACTAGGTGTATGTCGTCTTGTTTGACGCCTTGGCGGTGGAATTCGTGATAGGCATCTGTGATGGCATGAACATTGGCCTCAATAAATTCTGGGTGATCAAAAAACTGTCGCAGCCGATAAAAGTCGATGGTTGGTTGTGTCTCATCTGCTAATCGAGCGCGCATGGCTTGGATATCTTCCCCATACTGCCGACAACCGGAATATCCACCCCACGCGGAAGTAGCAAATACTGCAACCTTCTTGTGCCCAGCAGCAGCGATTTCAATGGCAGTATCGCTAGCAAATGGTGACCAATTTCGATTGCCAAAATACACCGGAAGGTCAAGACCCCGCTTGGCAATTTCGGCTTGGAGGTTGGCAATGATCTCTCGGTTGCAGTCGTTTAATGGACTATATCCACCAAAGTGGTGGTAATGAACCGCCACTTCATCCAAACGAGCAGCTGGGATACCGCGCCCCTTGGTGACGTTTTCTAAGAATGGACGTACATCTTCTGGTTTTTCGGGTCCGCCGAAACTAAGCAATAACAGCGCATCTACCGAGCTTGTCATGCCAGATAGCGTAGCAGTGAGTGGGGGCAGGAAGAAAAATACCCCGACTGGTTTGTACCTGCGTCGGGGTTGAAGATGTTGTTTTGGTATTAGATTAATCGCACTGCGTAGGGACTCATTCCCGACCAGCGGACCTCAGAAACTTGTACCGTAGAGCCAGAGTTCGGGGCTTCGATCATGGTTCCATCACCAAGGTAAATAGCCACGTGGGTTTCTGCATTTGGACCGTAGAAGATCAAGTCGCCCCGCTCCATTTCCTGTGGGCTGACTTTGGTACCACGCTGATACTGGTAACCGGTATAGTGCGGTAATGCAATGCCAACTCCTGCGAAGGCATACAACACCAGACCAGAACAGTCGAAGCCCACTTTGTTGTAGTCACCATGTGAGTCTGCTACCCCGCCGTCGCGGATACCTTGGGTCGGACCGTTAGCGTTACCACCACCCCAAGCGTAAGGAACACCAACCTGCGACATGGCACGAGAAATGACAGCTTCGATCTTTGTGGAGCGATCAGCATCACCATAGGCGGAGGTTGCTTGCTCAGTAACTGAATCAAGCCCCTCTAACTGTACAAATAGGTCATCAACAGCATCAGTTTCATTCAGTTCGGCGGTATCTGTCTCTGGGTTTTGAATAGCATAGAGCTCGTTTGAACTCGACAATTGCTCATGCTCTGGGGAGGCAGCAGCAATCAAAGCCGCAGCCGCCTCAGATGCGGCACTTGCTGCCTCGGCGCTGCTCGATTGAGCAGCTTCCGCATTGGTCTCTTCAATCTCCAAGTTCCGCTGTGCCGCTACTGCGGCTTCTGTAGCTTGCGCTGCGGTGGCATCAGCTTCTTGGCGAAGCTGCGCAGCTTCCGCACGTGCTTGCTCATCCGTAGCTTGTGCTTCGGCCGCTGCAGCAGTTTGCGCCGCAGCCTCAGCATCAGCCTGTTCTTGGGAGCGCGCCTGTGCCTCAGTTGCAGCTTCTTGTCGCGCAGCTTCGGCCGCAATTGATGCTTCCTCTGCTTGTATCCGCTGTTCCTCTGCTGCTTGATACTCTTCAAACTCTTCGCGTTGGTTTTGCAGGGTTTCAACAGAGTTGCGAGCTGCATCTAGACGTGTTTGCTCACCGTCACGACGTGCAAGCAGATCTGCATGTTCTGCTTGGTGTCGCTGCAACTCTGCCGAGTTAGTATCAATAGCGCTTTGAGCATCTGCTTGTGCTTGGGCAGCATCGGCTTCCCGCTTCTCAGCGATATTGCGGGCCTCCCGCAGCATAGACTCTTCATTCGCCTGCTTGGTGCGCAGTCGATCGAGTTCATCAATGACTTCTTTTTGCTTGGCCGCATTGGTCCGCAAATAGGTCTTGCGATCAAGGGAATCTTGATCATTTTCGGTGCCCGCGACGTCACGGACCACAGTGGTCGCCCCTCGCCGATAAGTGGTCCGGGAGATCTCATCAAGGTTCTTCTGCGCCTCGACGATCGCCGCTTGGGTGTCATCGAGACGTTTACGAGCTTCCGTGACGCCTTGGCGAGCTTGCTCAGCTGCCGTTTGGGCATCGTGGAAATCGACTAATGCCTTGTTCACCGCTTCCCGTAACGCTCCCATTTGCAGTTCAAGTTCTGCAATTGTGGCGTCAGATTCGGAAATCTGAGTGACCAAGGATGACACGTTGGTCTCAGCGTTTTGCGCCTCAGAAGTGGCACTAGCAATCTCGGCGTCAGAGGGATTAGTTGGCTGCGCCGAAACTGGTGCCACTGTGGTCAGGCAAGCTGTAGCACAGGCCACAGCCAACACACGGCCAAATATAGTCACAGATACTCCTGTATCTCCTTGTACCCGCGACATGCTTCCCCACATGTGCGAGTAACGAAGTCAAGTTTCCAGCATCGACTAAGAAAAAAGCCGATAACAGAACCATAAAACACATTGACCCCTTCTTGCACATCCCTATTCATTAGTTACTTAAAGACCATCTAGTCACAATCGTAACAATTACATCAATGACCTTGGGTTTTCATTCCCGGAAAAAGAAATTGTGAGCTTAGTCACAAAATAAAAAAGCGGGGACATCTTTCGATGTCACCCTACGAAAAGCAGATTCTCGACTAGTCTAAAATGTCAACCTTATAGCCTTGACCTAAACGAATAGTCATACTGAAAACACATCGGCTACCCCCAGCTTAACCACCAATCAACCGCGTTTTGCGCAGTGCCAAAGCAATCCCCAAAACGATAATGAAGACCACCCCGACACCTAGGTACAAATAGTTAATTGACCCCAGCACTAGGTCGTCGACAAGTAACCGCACACCAAGTCCATAATTTGGCTCCATAAAAAATGCCCCCTGAGCCGCCTCGATTTCTGCGCGAGAATAGTCTGTGCTCACAATGGCACCACCGCCTGGTGCTTTCAGAATGACGGTATCCAATCCTGCCCGGAAGGCGAGTTCCTGCGCTATGTCACGCATATTGGAGTAGTGGGCGGGGATGTGATCGATAATGACCACCCCTGTGTTTTCTAATCCTTTTTCTTCGGCATAGCTCAAAGCAAATTCCAGGTCGTGATGCAGCGGGTCATTGATTGATTCCAAAGCGATGCGATCAGCATTTAATTGGTCAGCAAGATCGTCAATGTTGATATTCTCCGGAATCATGTCAAGCTCTCCCTACTGACGTTCTATAAATCGACAGAAATAGCATAGCACCCCATAACGTGGGTAGCTCCTGGTGCGGCTGAAACGCCTTCAGCCATTCAGTTTAACCCCATCACTCCCAGATTAATACCCACGTTCGAGGGGACTATGAGGATTGACCTGCGGTTTTTCTCATCCCTGACGCCACAGCTGCCAGCACGTTTCCCGCCAGTGGCAGTTTTTAAGAAAACTTTGGAAAAGTGCACAAAATTCAGCAACAGAACGTCCGTACTGTTAGACTGTGCGTCAGGCGACGTTGTACGTATAAAAACGTACCGTAGCACTTTCGGCTGCCGTTTTTCGCTTACCGAGCGCAAGACTGACACCTTAACTCATCACCCTTTAGGAATTGGAGCTCAACGTGACTGAAAGCAAGAACTCCTTCAACGCCAAGAGCACTCTGCAGGTCGGCGAGAAGTCATATGACTATTTCGCCCTCAATGCAGTGCCCGGCATGGAGAAGCTGCCGTACTCTCTGAAGGTTCTCGGCGAGAATCTTCTACGCACCGAGGACGGTGCCAATATCACCACTGAACACATTGAAGCTATTGCCAACTGGGATCCGACCGCAGAACCAAGTATCGAAATTCAGTTCACCCCAGCTCGTGTGCTCATGCAGGACTTCACCGGCGTCCCCTGTGTTGTTGACCTTGCTACTATGCGTGAAGCTGTTAAAACCCTCGGTGGCGACCCAGATAAGGTCAATCCGTTGAACCCAGCCGAGATGGTCATTGACCACTCGGTTATTGTCGAGGCGTTCGGCACTGCACAGGCATTACAGCAAAATGTTGATATTGAATACGAACGCAATGAAGAGCGTTACCAATTCCTACGCTGGGGTGCCGAGAATTTCTCCAACTTCCGAGTCGTTCCTCCTGGTACCGGCATTGTCCACCAGGTCAATATCGAGTACCTAGCGCGCGTGGTATTCGACAATGAGGGCCTTGCTTACCCTGATACCTGTATTGGTACTGACTCACATACCACTATGGAAAACGGCCTGGGCATTCTCGGCTGGGGTGTTGGTGGCATTGAGGCTGAGGCTGCCATGTTGGGCCAGCCAGTATCCATGCTCATTCCTAAAGTCGTTGGTTTCAAGCTGACTGGCGAAATTCCTGCTGGTGTGACTGCCACCGACGTGGTACTCACTATCACTGAAATGCTGCGTGAGCATGGTGTGGTGCAGAAGTTCGTGGAATTCTACGGCAATGGTGTCAAGTCCATTCCGCTAGCCAATCGCGCCACCATCGGCAATATGTCGCCTGAGTTTGGCTCCACCTGTGCCATCTTCCCCATTGACGAAGAGACCACCAAATACCTGCATCTGACTGGTCGTCCTGAAGAGCAGATCGCTCTGGTTGAGGCCTATGCCAAGGCTCAAGGTATGTGGCTAGAACAAGATGCTCCTGAAGCACAGTACTCCGAATACCTAGAGTTGGATTTGGGCACTGTTGTTCCATCTCTCGCTGGCCCGAAGCGTCCTCAGGACCGCATTCTGCAATCTGAAGCTAAGGCTCAGTTCCGCAAGGATCTGCCAAATTACACCAACGACACCGAAACCGTTGCCGCAGTTACTCTCGAAGGCGAATTCGAGCACAACTTCAATTCCTCTCGTGCCGGTGCTGGTGAATCTGCTGCTGAGGGCGCCGAGGGCCGCGTGTCTCGCCCTGTGGTAGTCAAATCCCCACAAGGTGGCGAATATACTCTCGACCACGGCATGGTCGCCATTGCTTCCATTACCTCGTGCACCAACACCTCCAACCCATCAGTGATGGTTGGTGCAGGTCTGATCGCCCGTAAGGCTGCCGAGAAGGGGCTGAAGGCGAAGCCATGGGTTAAGACCATTTGTGCTCCTGGTTCTCAGGTAGTTGATGGTTACTATCAGCGGGCTGACCTGTGGAAGGATCTTGAGGCACTTGGCTTCTACCTTGCTGGCTTCGGTTGCACCTCCTGTATCGGCAACTCTGGTCCACTGCCAGATGAGGTATCTGCTGCTATCAATGAGTACGATCTGACTGCCACCGCAGTACTGTCCGGTAACCGGAACTTTGAAGGTCGTATCTCTCCTGATGTGAAGATGAACTACCTCGCATCTCCCATCATGGTCATCGCTTATGCGATTGCTGGCACCATGGACTTCGACTTCGAAACCCAGCCACTCGGTCAAGATGCCGAAGGCAATGATGTCTTCTTGAAGGACATCTGGCCTTCCACCGAGGAAATCGAATCAACCATCGCTTCTTCCATCTCCCGTGAACTATATGAAGCAGACTACGCTGATGTATTCAAAGGTGATGCTCAGTGGCAGGCGTTGGAGATCCCAACTGGCAAGACATTCGATTGGGACGAGTCCTCTACCTATATCCGTAAGGCACCATACTTCGATGGCATGACCATGGAACCCGAACCAGTCACTGACATTAAGGGTGCCCGTGTGCTAGCCAAGCTGGGCGATTCGGTGACCACCGACCACATCTCCCCTGCTTCCTCCATCAAACCTGGTACTCCAGCGGCGCAGTACCTTGACGAGAATGGCGTGGCTCGCCAAGACTACAACTCATTGGGTTCCCGTCGTGGTAACCATGAGGTCATGATGCGTGGCACCTTTGCCAATATCCGCCTACAGAACCAGCTGGTGGATGTTGCTGGCGGCTATACCCGCGATTTCACCCAAGAAGGCGCACCACAGGCCTTTATCTTTGATGCCTGCCAGAATTACAAAGCCGCTGGTATCCCACTCGTGGTTTTGGGTGGCAAGGAATACGGCACTGGTTCTTCTCGTGACTGGGCGGCAAAGGGCACCAATCTGCTGGGTGTTAAAGCTGTAATCACTGAATCTTTCGAGCGTATTCACCGCTCGAACCTCATCGGTATGGGTGTTATCCCATTGCAGTTCCCTGCAGGTGAATCTCATGAGTCCTTGGGGCTAGATGGTACCGAGACCTTTGATATCACTGGCATCGAAGAACTCAACAAGGGTGTCACTCCTAAGACTGTTCATGTAACTGCCACCAAGGAATCTGGTGACGTCGTGGAGTTCGACGCGATTGTACGAATCGACACCCCTGGCGAAGCTGATTACTACCGCAATGGCGGTATCTTGCAGTACGTGCTGCGGAACATGGCCCAAAGCTAACCCGAAGCTAAGGTTTTAGCTTTGCCCTAAAGTGGGGCTGCACGCCTTTTGTATAAGGAGTTGCAGCCCCACTGCCCTTTAAGCTGTTTTTAGCCGCACCTGTCACTATCAAAGGAGAAATTGATTGATATGCCAGTCGTAAGCAGCACAGAGCTGAGTCTTCGACGTCAAGAAATCCTTGATGGTGCCCGCCGCTGTTTTGCCGAGCATGGATTTGAAGGGGCTACAGTTCGTCGGTTGGAAGAGGCCACCGGCAAATCCCGTGGTGCCATCTTCCACCACTTTGGTGATAAAGAGAACCTGTTTTTGGCGCTGGCTCGTGAGGATGCCGCCCGCATGGCTGAGGTCGTAGCTGAAAATGGATTGGTGGCTGTGATGCGTGACATGCTTTTGCATCCTGAACGTCATCAATGGCTGGCCACCCGGTTGGAAATCACCAAGATGCTACGAACTGATCCGCGGTTTCGCACTAGGTGGCAGCAACACCAGAAAGTTCTTGATGATGCGGTGCGGATGCGGCTGAACGCCAATGCTTCTCGTGGTGACTTACGCGATGATGTCGAAATTGGTGTAATCCACACGTATCTTGAAACAATGTTGGATGGATTCATTACACGCCTGGCTTCTGGTGGCAGCACCGAGGATCTGGAAGCTGTACTGCATCTAGTAGAAGATAGTGTTCGTAACCATAATTAAGGCCAAAAGTTAATGAAGGAATTCCTTTTCGTTTCGCTGCGTGATGGCGAACTTGGCAAAAAAGTTGCCAAGTCGGAACTAGGTGATTTGCTGCGTAGCACTCGCTTGGATGAATCTGAGCTCGATCATATTATTCTTGGTGATGCCTCAGCTGAAATTGGTGATGTTGCTGGCTACCGCGGTGTCATTGTTGGCGGAAGCGCCCTGAATGTTACTGATCCCAATCACAATGATTATCAACAGCAAGTAGATAAAGAGCTAAACAAGCTGATTCGGCAAGACACCCCTGTGTACTTGGTGTGCTTTGGTATGGGATGGTTGGCTAATGCCACTGGTGGTGTTGTCGATCATTCCAGCCCTGAATCACCTGGTGGTACTATGATTCATCTTAGCCCAGCCGCAACAAACGATCCTCTGTGTATTGGACTGCCCGAGACTTTTGCGGGCTTTACTGGGCATAAAGAATCAGTGGCAATTGTTGGAAATGACACCACGGTACTGGCGACTGGTCCAACTTGCCCCTTCCAATTGGTGCGATTCAAAGACCACATTTGGGCCTCACAATTCCATTGCGAACTTGATGCCGAATCTTTAGCCACTCGGATGCGCTTTTATATGAACTACGGGTACTTCTCCCCAGATGACTACGACGCCATCGTGTCAAGCTTGGCTCAATACGACACTCAGTTCGCCCATCAAGTCGCTCGGAACTTCATTGCCCACTGTCGCAGTCTCGCAGTAAAACTACCTGCCTAGAGTTCCTGCCACTTTCTGCATTGCAGTGAGATATTTTGTATAGGTCCGCTGGTGGCACCATCTCGGAACCACTGGGCAAAATCGTGCAACAAGCAACCGGTGCGTGGTAATCGAAATGCATCTGCCGATTACCGCACCGGTTTCATCCATTTCCACCAAGTATGCCTCTTCACCGCGCTGAATGTGGTCCGGCAATGTGCCCAGTACCATCCCAGCGCGCCGGACTTTTACCGTGGTGTCGTTGACATGTGATGTGGAATCAAAGCCAATGTCAGACCATGATTTAAGTATGAGGCTAGAGGAAAAACTAGGGCCTATGGCTTGTCGGAGGATTCTGTCTCGGAATGAGACGATAATTCCTGCTTCTCGCTGAATGGTGAAGTTTTCGATTGCAGCTTGCACCCTTTGGAAAACATGTTCACCGGTTCCGAGTAGACATTGCTTGTTGACGATTCGGAAGGGCCGATTAATTCCCACGTCAGTTGCTGGAACGCCGCTCGCAATTTTCAAGGTTACAAGCCGCATTTCTGCTGGATACGTGAGCAATTCTTCGGGATTCATGATGTTTTTATTCTATTCTCATTTTTCTTTGAGTGGTAATTCCCTTGTCATCGCAGGAAAAGGGGCTCTGCAAAATTTTTTCCTGAAAGAATTTTTAACAAAACTTAACCCAAGTTTAGCAATGTCCGGGTTCGTGATATTAGCTGGCGCAGCTGATCGCGTACCATATATCCCATGTTTGCAATCATGACCGTTACCGGTGTTGATCACACTGGCATTATTGCAGCGGTGTCCACCGCCTGCGCCGAACTCGATGTGAATATTCACAATGTGTCCCAAACCCTCATGGGTGAATATTTCACAATGATTCTCCATGTAGCCTTCGATGAATCCAAAGTCGATATTGGCACTATTCAGGAGAAGATGACTGAGGTTGAGGCCCAAGAAAAACTGGTGATCCGAATCCAATCTCAGGCGATTTTCGATGCCATGAATATTATTTAGGGGGGCACATGGTTTTTCATCACTCTTCTACCAATATCATTGAAACCATCGAGATGATCGAGAAATACCGACTCGACATCCGAACTGTGACAATGGGCATTTCGCTACTCGATTGTGTTCGCAGCACTACCGAAGACACCGCGACCGCGGTGTATGACAAGATCACCACTCATGCTGCCCGACTAGTGGAGGAATGTGAAGCCATCGAGCGGGAGCTAGGCATCCCAATTGTTAATAAACGCATCGCGGTAACCCCAATTGCACTAATCGCACGGGAAGATCCAGTGGCATTGGCTCACACCCTTGACCGTGCCGCTAAAGCTGTGGGGGTGAACTTCATTGGTGGCTATTCTGCTCTGGTAGAAAAAGGCATGACTGAAAGTGACCGGAGACTGATCCAGTCGATTCCCCAGGCACTAGCGGAAACCGATGTGGTGTGTTCCTCAGTCAATATTGGTTCCTCCCGCGCAGGTATCAATATGAATGCGGTAGCAATGCTGGGGCAGGTCATTAAAACGGCTGCTGCTTTAACAGCCACTGAATCTGCTATTGCCTGCGCCAAGCTGGTTGTTTTTGCCAATGCAGTTGGTGACAATCCATTTATGGCTGGGGCATTTCATGGTATCGAAGAACCTGATTGTGTTGTTTCGGTCGGGGTTTCTGGCCCCGGTGTAGTCAATCGGGCGCTCGGTGATTTGGATGGCGCTACCTTCGATGATGTCGCTGAAGCTATTAAGCGTGCGGCATTCAAGATTACTCGAGCGGGTCAGTTAGTGGGCACCATGGCGGCACAACGGTTAGAGGTGCCATTTGGCATTGTTGATCTTTCACTTGCCCCAACTGCAGAACTGGGCGACTCGGTTGCTCATATCATGGAACACATGGGGTTGGCCCAAGTTGGAACTCACGGCACCACCGCCGCCTTAGCTCTACTCAATGATGCTGTTAAAAAGGGCGGCATGATGGCATGTTCTCGGGTTGGTGGACTGTCGGGTTCTTTCATCCCAGTTTCCGAGGATCGAGGAATGATCGATGCGGTCCGCGCTGGGAACATCACCATTGACAAATTGGAAGCCATGACTGCTATTTGCTCGGTTGGGCTCGACATGGTTGCAGTACCCGGTGATACTTCAGCTGAACTAATTGCTGGAATGATCGCTGACGAAGCGGCGATTGGAGTGATGAACCATAAGACCACCGCCGTGCGAGTCATCCCAGTTCCAGGAACGCAACCAGGTGATGAAGTCAACTTTGGTGGTCTTTTAGGTTACGCCCCAGTCATCCCCGTTTCGACGGTAGACAATGCGAAGTTTATTAATCGGGGTGGGTACATTCCGGCGCCGGTACATGGGTTTAGGAACTAGCACTTCCTATTACCGACGCCTTATGTACTGAATGGCCAGTGTTAGTTATGGGTTTGGATGTAGGTGATGTGGGTCTCGACGTATTCCATTAGGCCATGCTTACCGTCGGCACCACCGATGCCAGACTTGCGGCGCCCAGCGTGGAAGCCCTGCATCGCCTCGAAATTTTCCCGGTTGATGTAGGTTTCACCATACTGTAGTTCGCTGGCAGCTTTGAGTGCAGCATCGAGATTCTTGGTGAATACCGAGCTAGTGAGCCCATAGTCCGAAGCATTGGCAATAGCGATGGCTTCATCCAAATCTGCGACTTTCACCACTGGCAGCACAGGACCAAAGATCTCTTGGCGCACGATTTCCATATCCTTGGTGGCACCAGTCAAGACGGTGGGTTGGTAGAAATTGCCAGTGCCTTTGTCGGTTGCCCGCCCACCGCCTGTCTTAAGCGAGCAGCCAGCTACGAGCGCGGCTTCAATCATTTCATCAAGTCGGTCCATGGCTTCGGCATTAATTAGTGGCCCCATATCGAGTTCGCGGACATCACTCGGGTTGCCGTACTTGGTAGCTTCCATCTTGGCTACAAGCTTTTCTACTAGCTCATCATGAACAGATTCTTCAACTAGCACTACCTCAGCACAGTTGCATACCTGACCAGTATTGATGACCCGGGAATTCCAGATCGCGGTGGCAGCAAGTTCAAGATCGGCATCTGCGAGTACAATCGCTGGAGCTTTGCCACCAAGCTCAAGGTTGACACGGGTGAGATTACGGCCAGCTGCCTCCATGATGCGCTGACCAACTTCCACTGAGCCAGTCATAGATACTAAGTCCACATCTTTGTGTTCAGCTAAAGCTTGACCAATCACACTCCCCTTGCCACCGATCATGTTGAATACCCCAGCTGGCAAGTTAATATCGGCAATAAGGTCACAAAATTCGAAAGCATTGATGGGGGTTTCCGCCGATGGCTTAATCACAATCGTGTTACCGGTCAATAAGGCCGGGGCCATTTTGCGAACAATGAGGAAAAATGGGAAATTCCACGGCAAAATACCAGCTACCACACCAAGTGGCTGGTAAGTAAGCATAATATGTTCCCCAGGGCGTTCTGAGGGGAGGACTTCGCCTTCGATCCGAAGAGCAAAACCGGCCATATAGTCGAGATAGTCAGCAGTGAAGTTGACTTCTACCTCCGCTAGTCCCCGCACTTTACCTTGCTCTGTTACTAGATAGTCGGCAAACCGGTCAACATGTTGGCGCAGCTTAGCCGCCAATGCCGTCAAATACCCGGCGCGCTGGGAATTGGTCAGTTTGGCCCAAGCTGGTTGGGCAGCTTTGGCTGCGGCTACCGCGGCATCTACGGCAGTGGCGTCGGAAAGTGGACTGTGAGCTAGTAGCTCGCCAGTGGCGGGGTTGGTAATGGGGTGGGTGTTATCTGCGGCAACATATTCGCCGTTGATGAAGTTGTGGTAGGTAGTCACCATGTGTTTTGGCTCCTTGGCAGAAAGCGGTGAATATTACTTTCTCATGGTAAAACACAGATTAGGGTCGGTGTGTGGCTTTGTCCAAGGAATATGTGGTCTTTGTTTTAGTGTTTGATTCCGCGGCACAAAAACCAGAGTGGGCCGATGATATCAATCAGGGTGGTCACTAGCCACCAGCGTTTTTTGGGGCCGTTGATGCGATCTGCCGGAAGGTGGTAGAGGAAGTGCCATGCTATGAGGCATAAAGAAAGGTGGGCAGCCAACCAGCCAAAGATAAATCTTTTCATGGGTATTGAGTGTATAGCGGCTGGGTGGATGAGGTGTAGTGGACACTTGAGAAAACTGTAGTTAGGTCAATCGGGAGCGTTCGAGCACAATGATGGCTGCGAGTGCTTGGGTGACGGAGATGAAAAGGATGAGCATGAGTTGTGCGTCGGTAAATAGCGCACCGGTAAAGGCTCCTTGGGTGAGCATCATTGTCGAAAAAATTGCAGTGGCTTTGCGGTTTCCATTGGGGTAGCTTGTGTGAAACAGTGGGGTTAGTATCCCACGGTGTAAGCCAAGGATGATTCCTGAGGTGATAGCGCCTATGAGTACGAGGGTGGGTGGGTCGCTGAGTGCTAGTACCCCAACAATGGTGGTGAGGATGGGGATGCTCACGAGAGTGGATACTGGGTAGCGTCGATAAGCTCGGTGACTGGTGGGGGCGGTTAGCCAGGTGAGTAGCATGGCAGCAGCGAAGGCGCATCCGGGTTGCCAGGTGGGAAGTTTCAGGCTCATGAGGCCGAAGTTAATGAGTCCGCTGTACATGAGTAGTCCAGCGATGAGGTAGCCCCATTGTGGTTGGTCTGGTTCTAAGCGTTGTGGTTTTGGTGGGAAGTTTTTCCAGGTTGCTACTGCTAGTGCTACTGCGATGGGTAACCATGCCAGTGCAAACCAGTGGGGACCGACAATCGTAATGCTTGCGGCGCTTAGGAGTGCGCCGATGCCGAGCCAGCTGACGTGGAGGCGCAGGATGGTTGTGATTAGCCATAGTCCAGCGAAGAGCACGCCGATGGTGATGGCTTGCTCGGTGCCCAGCAGTGGGGCGAGTGTGGTGGCTAGTCCGCCGACTACCAGTCCGCTGGTGGCGCTGCGTGGGAGCCGGAGTAGTGTGTTCATGGTTTTAGGCTAATTCAACTAATTCGAGATAGTCGTCGTTCCAGAGGTCTTCGTCACCATCGGGTAGTACGATTACTCGTTCTGGGTTGAGTGCTTGGACTGCGCCGGGGTCGTGGGTGACGAGTACTACTGCCCCGGTGTAGGTGCGTAGGGCGTCGAGGACTTGTTCGCGGGAGATGGGGTCTAGGTTGTTGGTGGGTTCGTCGAGTAATAGGACGTTGGCGCGGGATGAGACGAGGGTGGCGAGTGCTAGTCTGGTTTTTTCGCCGCCAGAGAGTGTTCCGGCGCGTTGGTTGAGCTGGTCGCCGGAGAACATGAAGGCGCCGAGGAGCCCGCGGAGGTCTTGTTCTCCTGCTTCTGGGCAGGCGGCGATGGTGTTGTCCCAGACGGTTTTATTGGTGTCGATGGTGTCGTGTTCTTGGGCGAAGTAGCCAATTTTTAGGCCGTGTCCTGTGACGATTCCACCGTCGCTGTCGGTATGTTCGATGCCGGCGAGGAGTTTTAATAGTGTGGTTTTACCAGCTCCGTTGAAGCCGAGGATAACGACTCGGGAGCCTTTATCGATGGCGAGGTCTACCCCGGCGAAGACTTCGAGTGAGCCATACATTTTGGTTAGGCCGGTGGCGTGTAGTGGGGTTTTTCCGCATGGTGCGGGTTCGGGGAAGCTAATGGTGGCTACTCGGTCGGATTTGCGGACTGCGTCTAGTCCGTTCATCATGCGTTCGGCGCGGGCGAGCATTTGTTTTGCGGCTGCGGCTTTGGTGGCTTTGGCGCCGAGTCGGGCGGCTTGGTCTTTGAGTGCGGCTGCTTTCTTTTCGGCGTTGGCACGTTCGCGGCGGCGGCGAGCTTCGTCGGTGGCGCGGGCGTCGAGGTATTTTTTATAGCCCATGTTGTAGACGTCGGCTTCGGCTCGTACGGCATCGAGGAACCAGATTTTGTTGCATACGTCGGCTAGCAGGTTCACATCGTGGGAGATCATGATGAGTCCGCCTTCGTGCTTGGCGAGGAATCCTCGCAGCCAGGTGATTGAGTCTGCGTCTAGGTGGTTTGTTGGTTCGTCTAGCAATAAGGTGGTGGTGGATTTACCAGAGCCAGTGGAAGCAGCGAACAGGATTTGGGCTAGTTCAACGCGGCGGCGTTGGCCACCAGAAAGAGTTTTCAACTGTTGGTCCAGTACTCTGGCGGGTAGTCCTAAGTTATCGCAGATTTGGGCTGCTTCGGCGTTGGCTTCATAGCCGCCGAGGGTGTGGAAGCGTTCTTCTAGTCGGGCGTATTTTCGGATTGCTTGGTCTCGTTTGCTGTTGGAGTCAGTGGTCTCCATGATTTCTTGTTGACGATCCATGCTGCGGATGATCTCGTCTAGTCCCCGTGCTGAGAGCACTCGATCGCGGGCGGTTTGTTCGATATTGCCTTCTCGGGAGTCTTGTGGGAGGTAGCCGATTTCTCCGGAGCGGGTTACCGTGCCAGCGTAGGGCTCGGTTTCCCCGGCGAGGATCCGCATGGTGGTGGTCTTACCTGCACCATTGCGGCCCACTAGGCCAATACGATCGCCAGGTTGGACACGCAGGTGTTGGCCGGGGGCGTTGAGTAGTGTGCGAGCGCCGACGCGGACCTCGAAGTCGGTGGTTAAAATCACTCGATGATTTTAGCAAACAACCCTGCATGCAGTGACGTCACTATTGTGGGGTCTTGTTGTCTTGGTTTTCTGCGTCCGTGGGTGGGTGCGGTCTTGTCGGTGGTGCCCAAAACGCTAAAACAGTGCTATGAGAAGCCCATTCCCATGGCACTGTTTTGGTTTGCTGTGCTTAAGCGTGTGGTATTTGCTAGACGCTAAAGCCCAGTGCGCGTAATTGTTCGCGTCCTTCCTCGGTGATCATGTGCGGGCCCCATGGTGGTGACCAAACCCAGTGTAGTTCCAGCTTTTCGACGATTCCGCTGCCGACGACAGCGGTTTGTGCTTGGTCTTCCAAGACGTCGGTTAGTGGACATGCGGGGCTAGTGAGCGTCATGTCTAGGTGGGCGGTGGTTTCGTTATCAATCCAAATGTCATAGACCAGTCCGAGGTCGACGACATTGATGCCCAGTTCGGGGTCGATCACATCGCGCATGTATTCTTCGATGTCGCTGGCTTTGGCCAGGTCTGCCTCGGTTTGTTCTGCGCGTGGTGTTGTGACTTCGTCAGTCATTATTTTCTCCTTCTACAGCTTTGGCTGCGGCGGCTTGGAAGGCTTTCCACCCTAAGAGGGCACATTTGACTCGGGCGGGGTATTTTGCGACTCCAGAGAAGGCGATTCCATCGCCTATGAGATCGTCATTGCCAGCGTATTGGCCTCGAGAGGTAATCATCTTCTCGAAGTCGCCAAGTTTGTCTAGCGCCTCTGTGAGGGTTTTACCGATGACTTCTTCGGCCATTACAGAGGTTGAGGCTTGGGAAATCGAACAACCAACGGCGTCGTAGGAGACATCGGTAATGATGTTATTGTCATCGAGGTTGACCCGGAGGGTGAGTTCGTCACCGCAGGAAGGATTGACGTGATGTACCTCGGCGTTGAACGGTTCCCGTAATCCGGCGTGGCTTGGATTTTTGTAATGGTCCAGGATGACTTCCTGATACATGCTTTCGAGGTTCACGTTAAGCTACTCCAAAAAATTCCCGCGCTGCGGTAATAGCGGTCACCAATGCGTCTATTTCTTCTTTGGTGTTGTAAAGATAAAATGACGCCCGTGCGGTGGACTGTACTCCCAAACTCCGGTGGATTGGCCAAGCGCAGTGATGTCCAACTCGGATGCATACTCCATGATCGTCAAGGACTTGGCCAAGATCATGGGGGTGGATGCCATCAACTAGGAAGCTAATTGCTGCACCGCGGTCCTGAGCTGTCAGTGGCCCAACAATGCTCACCCCAGGGATTTCTGCTAGCTGTTTTAAAGCGTAGTCAGTCAGTTCGTGTTCGTGGCGGGCGATGGCTTCCATTCCTATTTCGTTGAGGAAGGCTACCGCTTCGCCCAATGCGACTACTTGACTGGTCATTTGGGTACCAGCTTCGAAGCGTTGCGGTGGTGGTGCGAAAGTGGTGTGTTCCATGGTGACCACTTCGATCATGGATCCGCCTGTGAGGAATGGTGGTAGGTCATCTAGTAGTGCTTTTTTGCCATAGAGCACTCCCACACCAGAAGGACCGCACATTTTGTGCCCAGAGAAGGCTGCGAAATCCACATCGAGTTCATGGAAGTTCACTGGCATATGTGGCACTGACTGACAGGCGTCGAGGACTACGAGGGCGCCCACATTATGAGCTCGACGCACCACTGCGGGCACATCTGCTACTGCGCCGGTGACATTCGACTGGTGGGTAAACGCAACGACCTTAACGGAATCGTCGAGGTCTAATGAGTCGAGGTCGATCCGGCCGTCGGGGGTGGTGCCAAACCATTTCAAGGTGGCGCCACTGCGCTCACAAGCCTGTTGCCATGGAACCAAGTTGGCGTGGTGCTCTAGCTCGGTGACCACCACGGTGTCTCCTGGTTGCAGCTTGATCGTATAGGCAATGAGGTTTAATGCTTCGGTGGCGTTTTTGGTGAATGCAATCTCGTCTTCTGCTGCCCCTACGAAAGCAGCAATATTGGCGCGAGCTTGTTCATAAGCATCGGTGGCTTCTTCGGCTAACTGGTAGGCGCCGCGGTGGACCGGGGCGAAGGTATTTAGCACAAATTCTTGCTCGCGGTCCCATACTCGGCGTGGACGTTGGCTGGTTGCACCGGAGTCGAGGTAGACCAGTGGTTTGTTACCGCGCACGGTACGGCTGAGGATGGGAAATTCCGCACGGATTGCCTTGGTGTCAAGGTCACCATCATCAGACAGATAGTTAGTCATTGTTAGCCTTATGCCAGAAACCGGTCGTAGCCGTGTTCTTCGAGTTCATCTGCAAGTTCTGGTCCACCAGAGACTACGATCTTGCCACCGGCAAACACATGTACAAAATCGGGATGTACATAATTGAGGATGCGTTTGTAGTGGGTAATCATGAGGATGCCACCATTGGTTTCATCTTGATAAGAGTTAATACCTTCGGCAACGATCCGTAGCGCATCGACATCTAGACCGGAATCAGTCTCGTCCATGACCGCAAACTTGGGGCGTAATAGATCCAGCTGCAATACCTCATGGCGTTTTTTCTCACCACCAGAAAAACCCTCATTGACGGAGCGCTCGGAGAATGCTTTGTCAATGTGTAGTTTGTCTTGGGCGGTTTTGACCTCTTTGATCCATTCCCGTAGTTTTGGAGCTTCACCGCGGACTGCAGTTGCAGCGGTGCGCAGGAAGTTAGCCATAGAGACACCTGGGATTTCGGTCGGGTACTGCATGGCAAGGAATAGGCCAGCCCGTGCGCGTTCATCAACGTCTAAATCCAGCAGATTTTCACCGTCTAGCAAGACTTCACCTTCGGTGATTTCGTAGCGAGGATGTCCAGCAAGAGTGTAGGCCAAGGTGGATTTGCCAGATCCATTCGGCCCCATGATCGCATGGGTTTCACCGGAATTGACTGTGAGGTTAACGCCCTTGAGGATGGGCTTTGGCTCGGCGTTTTCATCTGCAGGGATGACCTGGGCATGCAGATTGCGGATTTCAAGAGTGCTCATATTTGTTCTTACTTCTTTTCTGCCTGGCGTGCCTGCAGTGTTTCTAATTCAGCAGCGACGCGATTTTCAAGTTCTTCACGAATGTTTACAACCGGGATTCGACCAATGACCTCAGAGAAGAAACCACGAACGATCAGGCGGCGGGCCTCTTCTGCTGGAATACCCCGTGAGCGAAGATAAAATTCCTGTTCGTCGTCAAAGCGTCCGACGGTTGCCGCATGACCTGCACCAGTAATCTCACCGGTTTCGATCTCTAAGTTTGGTACGGCATCAGCCCGAGCACCTTCGGTCAGTACGAGATTACGATTGGCTTCATAGGTGTCGGTGCCTTGGGCATTGGACCGGATCAATACATCCCCCACCCAAGAGGTGTGGGCCTCTGGTTTAGCGGAAGTTGGGTCGGCTTGGAGGGCGCCTTTGTACAACACATTAGACCGGCAATGAGGTACGGCATGGTCAACGAGGAGGCGTTGTTCGAAGAACTGGCCATCATCAGCAAAGTAGACACCCAGTAGTTCAGCGTCACCGCCAGGGGCGGTAAACTTCACTCGCGGAACAATGCGTACGATTTCCCCACCGAAAACCGCTACCGAATGCCGTAACACTGCATCTCGGCCAAGCACTGCGGTTTGACCAGAAAGATGCACCGCATCATCAGCCCAAGAAACATCCACAATCACCGTCAGTTTGGCATTATCACTAACAACAAATTCGACATTATCGGCATGAGTGCCGCTACCGGTGTATCGCAAGTCAACAACTGCTTCAGCACCAGGCTGAACATCAATGATGAGATGGCTAAAACTGGTCTCCCCCGCACCTGTAACCGTAATCTCCACCGGAGTGGTATTGACCGAATCTGCGGCAAAACCAATGAAGGTAGCATCAGTAGCAGTGCTAAAAGCCTGTGCCCCGACTCGGTCCACTGGCGCACCAGCGCGCCCGACGCGGATATCATCTTTGGCGATGGTCTCCACGCTTATTCCTTGTGCGTCATCTGGCACACTAACAGCAATCTGTGGGGTGACGGTCGCACCGAAAGTGCCGTCGTGTAGGCCACGTAGTCGTCGAAGAGGCACAAACCGCCAGACTTCGTCTTTGCCGTGGGGAACGGGGAAATCAGCAACATCAAAGGAGGTGAACAAATCACCTTTAGTGTTGTGTACGGTAGCGTTTTTCACGGTCTGGTTCGCCATGATTTTTAGCCCACCGATCCTTCCATTTGCAGTTCAATCAGACGGTTAAGCTCCAAAGCATATTCCATTGGTAGCTCTTTTGCGATCGGTTCGACAAAGCCACGCACGATCATGGCCATTGCCTCGTCTTCTTCAATACCTCGGGACATAAGGTAGAACAACTGTTCTTCCGAAACCTGCGAAACTGTAGCCTCGTGGCCTAAGGAAACATGATCGTTTCGAATGTCGTTATACGGATAGGTGTCGGAACGGGAAATATTATCAACCAACAACGCATCACATTCGACATTCGAGGTTGAATGGTGAGCATTGGCATTGATGCGCACCAGACCACGATAGGCGGCACGCCCACCACCACGGGCTACCGACTTCGAGACGATATTGGAAGAGGTATAAGGTGCCATGTGCACCATCTTCGCCCCAGTGTCTTGGAATTGGCCTTCCCCAGCAAATGCGACAGATAAAACTTCGCCTTTGGCATGTGGTCCAGTCATCCAAACGGCAGGATATTTCATGGTCACCTTGGAACCAATATTGCCATCAACCCACTCCATGGTCGCGCCTTCTTCGCACTTGGTGCGTTTGGTTACTAGGTTGTAGACATTATTCGACCAGTTTTGAATGGTGGTATAGCGGCAACGTCCACCCTTTTTTACAATGATCTCCACCACCGCAGAGTGCAAGGAATCTGACTTGTAAATTGGTGCGGTACATCCCTCAACGTAATGAACATATGCATCTTCATCCACAATGATGAGGGTGCGTTCAAATTGCCCCATATTCTCAGTGTTAATCCGGAAATAAGCCTGTAGCGGAATCTCCACGTGCACTCCCTTAGGCACGTAGATGAAAGACCCGCCTGACCACACCGCAGTGTTCAGGGCTGAGAATTTATTATCCCCAGCAGGAATCACGGTGCCGAAATACTCTTTAAATAGCTCGGGGTGTTCTTTCAAAGCAGTATCGGTATCAAGGAAGATCACTCCTTGGGATTCAAGGTCTTCACGGATCTGGTGGTAGACCACTTCGGATTCGTACTGCGCGGCCACACCAGCAACGAGACGCTGTTTTTCTGCCTCGGGAATCCCCAGTCGATCGTAGGTATTTTTAATATCTTCTGGCAGTTCTTCCCAGGTAGTGGCTTGCTTCTCGGTGGAGCGCACAAAGTACTTGATATTGTCGAAATCAATATCTGATAAGTCCGCGCCCCATGTTGGAAGCGGCTTCTTTTCAAAGATGCCTAAAGCCTTCAGGCGCAGCTCCAACATCCACTCTGGTTCATTTTTCTTAGCGGAAATGTCCCGCACAACCTCTTCGCTTAGGCCGCGACGAGCTTTGGAACCGGCCTCATCAGAGTCATGCCAGCCGTAGTTATAAGGGCCAATAGACTCGATGATCTCGTCATCAGTGGTCGGGCTGGGATTGATGGGCGCCTGAGTCATGTGCCGCTCCTTTCTTTTTTAAAAGCATTTCCTTAGAAGTGTTTTCTTTAAAAGTATTAATAGGGTGAATCGGGATATTGGTGGTACAGATCCCATCACCATGCGCAATCGAAGCAAGCGGTTGAACATGATGGCCCAATAATTCCGCGATTACTTCGTGTTCGGCTGCACATAGCTCAGGAAACTCCGCCGCCACCCCAGCTATTGGACAATGATGCTGACAAATCTGCACTCCTTGCCCAGCAGTAGCCACCGTAGCAGCATAGCCATTTTGTCGAAAAGCTTCTACCAGTGCAATTGCAGCCTGCTCTAACGAAGCCTGTTCCTCTGTGGCTATCCCTGCCATAATTTCGGCGGCACGTTTTTTCGCAAACGCTTTTACGGCCTCGTCGCCACCGGTTTCCCTTAAGGTGGCCAAAGCCTGTGCCGCTAAGGAATCATAATGATGACCAAAGCCAGACCGACCAGCGTCTGTAAGCCGAAACATTTTCGCTGGCCGCCCGCGACTGGTGACCGCAGGTTTATAGGGAGTTGGTTCTGCTAGCCCCTCTTCCACCAAATTGTCCAAGTGTCGGCGAATCCCCGCCGACGAAAGTCCAAGTTCTTTTGCCAACACAGAAGCTGTGACTCCACCGGTGCGCAACATGATTTCCATGATGGCGCGCCGCGTTTCCCCATCGGTGGTCCGAGTTTCGGCACCAGAGTTTTGTGACTGTGACATGGTGGAGACACCTCCTTGCTCAATTGCCAAACTACCTTTAGACAACACTAGTGTTCCCTAATTATTCCCACTAGACAAGCCAGAACTCGACCCACGGCCCTAACCTGTGATATTTAGGGCATCCTTGGTTTCTTCCGGCAGATAGATAGCCGACAAATCACGTACATGGGAACAGAATTGTTTAGTATTTGACCTATGAGCAGAAACCGAGCACCATGGTGGCAGTCTGTTAAACGGCTGCTACTGCGTGTCGGGATCGCTGGTTCCCGCTCAGCTGCATTGCACAATCACGAAGACGAGGTAGATTACTACCACGCCTCCCCCTTAGTCACCGCCACCACCGGAGTAGATCTACTCACCCCCAATGTCGATGGGTCAGTCCGACTAGCCGGTGATCAACCCCCACCTCAAACCCCCACCACCCTATTTCGCCTACCCACCTTAGGCTATGTAGAACTAAGCCGATTTGCCTTCCTACGGTGGCTTGGAACCCTAGGGGCACTCCTACTTGGGTTCGCGGGGTTAGGCGCAGGTGCCATGCCAACCACTGGCTCACCCTACCGAAACCTACCCGGCGGCACGCTGCTACTAAACCTGTTGCAAGCCTCAACAACATTAGCCTTTATTGGCATTGGGTTGATCGTCACCGCATGGTTATTCATGGCCCCTTTTAGTGGTGTGGCATTACGCACTGGCCATACCGGTGCTGGAGTAATCAGCATTTCCATGATGCGGCGCACCTTCATCGCCTGGAGCCTCCCGATTTTGTTCAGTGCCCCAATGTTCACCCAAGATATTTACTCCTATCTAGCCAATGGTTCCATCATTGCCCACGGCCTAGACCCCTACTCTGGTGGCCCTATCGACCTATTAGGAACCCAAAACCACCTTGCCCGATCTGTGCCATTCATTTGGTCTCACTCCCCCAGCCCCTATGGGCCAGTAGCACTAGGCATAGCTGCCATCATTTCGATTATCACCAACGACAGCATTGTGCTTGGAGTACTTGCCCACCGACTCGTCTCCCTTGTAGGTGTTGGCATTGCCGGATGGGCAGTGGTGCAATTAGCCCGCAGATCCCGAGTGATTCCCCAAGCCGCTCTCTGGCTCGGCATCCTCAATCCCCTTACCATCTTGCACCTGATTGGCGGGATTCACAATGAAGCCATTTTGCTCGGACTACTGCTTGCCGGGGTAGAGCTAGGCTTGCGCGCAGCTGACTACGCCAAATTAGTATTGTGGCACCAAGCCTATCTCTTCCTCGCACTCAGTGGCTTCCTCATTAGCTGCGCTGGCATGGTAAAAGTCACGGGATTCATCGGACTGGGCTTTACTGGTATGGCTTTTGCCCGCAGTCTAAGAATTGTCGAACGATCCTTAGTGTTTTCTTGGCTCGTGGCCATTATCTGGCAAATCGGCATCATGATTACCTCCATCGCAATCATCACACTCATCAGTGGCATCAACCTCGGGTGGGTCACCGGCCAAGGCGGTGCAGTAACCATCCGCAGTTGGCTGAGCCTATCAACAGCCATTGGTGTGGCCTTCGGTTGGATCGGTTCACAACTTGGCTTAGGTGACCATACCGAAGCCGTCCTCATCCTCATCCGCAGCATAGGCATTGCCATAGCTGGAGTATTCATGGTCCGCATGCTAATCGCCACCTACCTTGGCCGCATTTTCCCAATCGGCGCACTCGGAGTGTCTACCTTCGTAATGGTCTTATGCTTTCCAGTAGTACATCCCTGGTACATGTTATGGGCGATTCTTCCATTAGCCGCTTGGGCGAACCGACCACTCTTTCGCGGAGCGGTACTTGCCTACACTGTTATCTTGTCCTTCTTTACTCTCCCACGTGGACACGGTCTCCTACCTGGCAATATTCTTTCGATTTACTTGGCATCCATCATTTGTATAGCAGCAATTCTTGGTATTTCCTTCCTCATTTTGAGAAAACGCGGGGTACTTGACATAAACTAAGTCACCGTGACTGCACTTTCATCCACGCACCCAACTGCGCTGGAACTTTCGAACGTCGTCAAGCGCTTTGGCGACAAACGCGCCGTCGATGACTTAAGTTTCCAGGTATCAGCCGGAACCATCACTGCCCTTCTAGGCCCCAACGGTGCCGGGAAAACCACCACCATCGAAATGTGCGAAGGCTTTCAAAAACCTGACTCCGGTGAAATCTCCATCTTCGGCCTCAACCCCGCCCGCGACCCTGATGCGGTGCGCAGTCGAATCGGCATTATGCTACAAGACGGTGGCTCCTACTCAGGTGTCCGAGTCCTCGAAATGCTCCAACTTAATGCCAGCTACAGCGCCAACCCCCTCGACCCCGAGTGGCTACTACAACTTTTTGGGCTAACCCGAGTAAAAAACACCACCTATCGACGCCTCTCCGGTGGCCAAAAACAACGACTCAACCTCGCACTCGCCCTCATCTCCCGCCCCGAACTAGTCTTCCTTGACGAACCAACCGCTGGCATGGATGCCCAATCACGGCTACTAGTATGGGATCTAATCCGAGCACTCCGTGCTGACGGCGTCACTGTCATCTTAACCACCCACCTCATGGATGAAGCCCAAGCACTAGCCGATCAAGTAGTCATTATTGACAAAGGAAAAGTCGTCGCTCACGGCAGCCCCACAGATCTACGCAACTCCACCGAACATATACTGCACTTCGAAACTGATTCCGCAATCGATCTCACCAGCCCTACCTGGCGTGATCTACCCATTAGTTGCCAACGACCACAAATCTATAGCCTCCGACAACTACCAACCCCCGACTTAATCGCCGACCTCACCCGCCGAGCCGCCAACGACCAGATACTCGTGGTGCGATTAGAAACTAATGTCCGCAGCCTCGAAGAAGTCTTTTTCGACATTACCGGGAAGGAAATGAGCGCATGACCCCCACAACAACCTTCTCCCCGGGACAATTTTCCCCAAAACCACACCGTGCCCCCTTAAAAGACATGGTCAAGGCCCAGTCCCTGATTGAAACCAAACTCTTTCTCCGCCACGGCGAACAACTACTACTCAGCTTCATCATCCCCATCGGCATGCTGATAGCACTTTCCTTCGCCCCCAATAACACCATTAAAGAACCCCTTAGCTTCGGTTTCCCCGTAATGCTGACCATTGCCGCCATGAGCTCTGGGTTCACCGGCCAAGCAATCGCACTCGCCTTTGACCGCCGCTACAACGCCCTCAAACGCATCGGTGCTTCTGGGGTACCAGCAAAAACCATTATCCTAGGCAAAATCATCGGCTTATTGCTTGTTGCCACCATCCAAATTTCTATCCTGTTGCTTGTTGCCGCCATACTAGGCTGGCGCGCCGGGTTATCTCATACCCTCCTCGGAGTAGGAGTATTTTTCATCGGTGTTGCCACCTTTACCGCACTCGGTATGTTGTTAGGTGGCACATTATCATCAGAAATTGTCCTCGGGGTAGCAAACCTTATTTGGGTGATTTTAAGCGGTTTAGCCGGGTATAGCATGTTGCTATCAACCATCCCGCTGGGACTTATGTTCATCCCATCGGTCGCACTCGCCAGCGGTATTACTGCCGCTTTCACTGGAGCAATGCCGTGGCTGCAAATCCTATCATTAGCACTATGGTGCGTTCTCGGCGCGGTAGGCGCTATCCGCTGGTTCAAATTCGCTGACTAACTCACCACCTGCAAGCCCGTCATTATTCGATCAACTACTGGTAGCAATGTAGTGATTTCTTGCCACATCAGGCCACGGATTACCCCTTAAGGTGGGAGCATTCATCAATTAATTAACCGAAAACCGAGACGTCACAGGGGTAAATTCCCACCCATTACCCCACCTCACGTCAAGGTTCTTATTTGTCCCCCGTGGACGACTACACTAACTGTGTGACTTCAACTGCTGCAAACAAAGTGAAAACTATCCCTAGCGTTTTCACCCAAAAAACGCTAGCCCTACTTCTGCTCATTGCACAGGGCGGAATCACAGTCACCGGCTCGATTGTAAGGGTTACAGGATCTGGGTTGGGATGTAACTCTTGGCCCAATTGCCACGAAGGTTCCCTCGTGCCAGTCAGTGGGGCCGCCCCAGCGCTTCACCAAGCCATCGAATTTGGTAACCGCATGCTGACTTTCGTTTTGGTCTTACTCGCGGCATTAGTCTTCCTCGCTGTCTATCGTGCCGATCGACGCAAAGAAATCAAAGTCCATGCCATTATCCAAATCCTCGGGATCATAGTTCAAGCAGTCATCGGCGGAGTCTCTGTCCTTATGGACCTGCGATGGTGGATGGTGGCACTACACTTTTTGCCCTCCATGCTGCTGGTATGGCTAGCTGCGATTTTATACCTGCGTATCCAAGAACCAGACGATGCTAAACCCCAAGCAACCTATAGCCTTGGGCTTCGTGCCCTGACCGCTTTGTTTGCAGTGGGCATTGCCGCAGTTCTAGTCACTGGCACTATGGTCACTGGGGCAGGTATCCACTCTGGTGACGCCAGTGTGGGACCAGAAACCCGACTACAAGTAGATATTGCTTTGATGGCCCATATCCATGCATGGGTCTTGTATGCCTTCTTCGCGATACTTATTCTGCTGGTAGCCCGCCTCATGATGACCTCCGCCCCCACCCACATCCGCCGCACTGGCTGGATCCTCATCGGGTTGATTGTCATCCAAGTAATCATCGGCGTGATTCAGTTCCGTCTTGGCGTACCCCGCTGGACCATCCCTGTCCACATTGCCATGAGCTCAATCATCGTGGCTTGGACCTCGTTTTTATGGGCGCAAGGATTCTCCCGTGGCCAGATCACTGACCAGAAAACCACCACAGGTAATCCCCATCTGGCAGTAACTCGACGCTAGATTATTGCTTTTCGACGCATCAGACCCAATGAATTAGGTCGCGAACTTTATACTCAATATTTGTGGCCAATCAACATCCATTAATAGCAGAAGCTCGCACAACTGGTGCCTTATGGGTCAGCTTCTTTAGCATGTCACTAGGGTTAGGCGTGCTAGTGATCGAAGCTGGCCTTTCTTGGTGGATTGCACCCCTATTATCTGGCCTTGTCTTTGCTGGCAGTGTGGAATTTATCTTGATCGGCCTACTGGCAGCTGGCGAACCACTAACAACCATTGCACTGACCACCCTGTTCACCAACTCCCGACATATCTTCTACGGTCTGACGTATCCATTGAATCGAATCCAATCATGGGGAGGAAAGCTCTATGGGATTTACTCACTCACAGATGAAGCCTATGCGCTGGCATCCGCAAACCCCAAGCGCTATCAATCCCCAACCCTGCTGCTCATCATGGCCGGTGGTTTGCATCTTAGTTGGGCCACTGGTTCACTGGTTGGCGCGGTATTGGCTTCCTATTTATTCGCTGATATTCCAGGGCTTGATTTTGTGCTCGTTGGTCTTTTCGCGGTCTTGAGCATTGATGTTTTTCGAAACAATCGTGACTATATTGCCTTAGCCACTGCCATTGGCTGTGGAGTCCTTGCCATGTTCTTCCTACCCCAACACATGATTGTTGCGGCTATGTCGGGATATGTAGTTCTATTGATCACCCGCCACAATATAAGCAACCAACGGGAGCACTAATGTCTGCTACCTATATGATCGTCGCCATCCTCATTGCTTCAGCCATTACCTTCGGGCTTCGTGCCTTCCCCTTTTTAATTCAAACCCGGCTAGCCAACAGCGCTTTCATGGCGAATTTCGCCAAATGGATGCCCATTGGCGCCATGGTCATTTTATTCATTTATGCCCTAGGTTCTATCCCCTGGCACAGGGGTACCAACGAATGGGTACCTTACCTGCTGGGACTAGCAGTCACCATTAGTCTGCACCTATGGCGTAAAAACTTCTTGCTTTCCATCATCTCAGGAACCATAGTGTGCGTATGCGCTTCCCTCATGCTGAACTGACTGTGTCCTACCCTAGCCCAAACAGGACAGGAACACTTTCTAACCAATCAGAAAAGGTAGCAGCTGATTAATGGTTTTCAATCCCATCACTGCATCAATTGACAACCCCACGAACAATACCGCCAAGTAATTGTTGGACAGGATAAACAATTTCAGTGGTTTAACCTCTCCCCCGTTTTTCACACCGAGATGCAGCCGAACAGCCATAACCAAAAACCACACCCCAGTCAGTACAGCAGTAATGGCATATAGAACACCAGCTGCCGGAATCAGCAAGAAGGTAGTAATCACTGTCAAAACGGTGTACCAGACGATCTGCCAGGTAACCTGTACCTCAGTACGTACCACTGGCAGCATTGGTACCCCAGCTGCCGCATAATCTTCCCGGTATTTCATTGCCAATGCCCAAGTATGAGGCGGCGTCCAGAAGAAAATAATCAAGAACAATACAATTGCTTGCCACCACTGATCTGGCACCTCTGGCGGCAGATTATCAGTAATGACCGCCCAACCAACGACCACTGGCATACAGCCTGCTGCGCCACCCCATACAATATTCATATGTGTGCGACGCTTAAGGTATTTCGTGTACACAAAGATATAAAACGCAATCGTCAGCATTACGAAACCAGCCGCCAAAAGCGAACCACACAGCAACCATAGCCACAAGAAACTTGTCACAGTAAGCGTCCACGCAAAAACTGTGGCATTGCGATTACTCACTGTGTGGCGAACCAGCGGCCGAGCTCGTGTCCGCCCCATCTTCTGATCAATATCAGAATCAGCAACCATATTAAACGTATTCGCCGCCGCTGCCCCCATCCAGCCACCAATAAGGGTGAGGAAAATCAAGACAATGTTGTTTTCCCCACGCTCAGCTTGCAGCATAGCTGGGATTGTTGCCACGAGGAGAAGTTCGATGACCCGAGGCTTTGTCAATGCAATATATGCCTTGATCTTCTCCAAGTTTTCCTCCAACGTATAAGAATGGATTAGGGATCATAGCGGGTTTGCCCAACTTACAGTTAGTCGGATCAACCACGCCACAAGTTCCCAAAACAATCAAAGTATGATTGCCTGATTTCCTTCGTCGTTGCGTTTTCACCAAGTTTTGCAACCTCCCCATGTTAGCCCCCGAAACCGGATTTACCACAATGGTGTAATGGCCACCCCCGATAAGGCAGAACAAGCGACAATCCCGAAAAGCGGGCAAAGGGGGCTAGAGTAGTAAAGAAGCCGAATGGCTTATGTACAATTTTCCCCATCGAAGGACGGATTTCACTGTGTCCCTGACCCCAGAACTTGCTGCTTACACAGTCCGGAATTATCCATCTGACTGGTCTGAACTTGATACTCAGGCTGTAGACACCTCCCGCATCCTTGCTGCTGATGCAGTCCAAAAATGCGGCTCCGGCCACCCGGGCACTGCCATGTCCTTGGCACCGCTAGCCTATACCCTCTACCAACGAGTGATGAACCTCGATCCCGCTGACCCACAATGGGCTGGACGGGACCGTTTCGTCCTCTCCTGCGGGCACTCCTCCCTCACCCAATACATCCAACTTTTCTTGGGTGGTTTCGGTTTGGAATTGGCTGATCTCAAAGCCCTACGTACCTGGGGATCCCTTACCCCAGGCCACCCAGAGTACCGCCACACCGACGGAGTGGAAATCACCACCGGCCCACTTGGCCAAGGTCTCGCATCAGCTGTAGGCATGGCCATGGCTGCTCGGCGGGAACGCTTCCTTTTCGACCCCGACGCCCCGACCGGTGAATCCGTCTTCGATCACTACATTTACGTCATCGCCTCAGATGGTGATCTGCAAGAAGGTGTTACCGCCGAAGCTTGTTCTCTGGCAGGAACCCAGCAACTGGGCAACCTCATTGTTTTCTGGGACGATAACCGGATCTCCATTGAAGAAGACACCCAGATCGCCTTCACCGAAGATGTGCTCGCCCGCTATGCTGCCTATGGATGGCAGGTCCTTGACACTAATGGTGGCGAAGATGTCGTCGCACTTGAAAAAGCCGTAGCAGAAGCACAAGCCGATGTACACCGCCCAACCCTGATCCGTATGCGTTCGATCATTGGTTTCCCAGCACCAACCATGATGAACACTGGTGCAGTGCATGGTGCCGCACTCGGCGCCGCCGAGGTAGCAGCCACCAAGCAGGAATTGGGCTTCGACCCCGAGGTCGACTTCCCGATAGATGATGCAGTACTTGCCCATACCCGCAAACTGATAGAACGAGGCAAACAAAAGCATGACGACTGGCAACAGCGTTTTAACGCTTGGGCCACCGCAAACCCTGAGGCCAAGGCACTCTTCGATCGGCTGACAAACCGAGAGCTACCCGCTGATTTCGATGCCGAACTTCCTGTATGGGAAGCTGGTGACTCAGTAGCCACCCGTAAAGCCTCAGAAGCAACCATTCAGGCTTTAGCTGCAAAACTGCCAGAATTCTGGGGTGGTTCAGCCGATCTTGCAGGTTCTAACAACACCGTCATCAAAGGTGCCCCCTCCTTTGGCCCAGAATCAATCAGTACCAGCACTTGGACTACCACCCCTGGTGGACGTAACCTCCACTTCGGCATTCGGGAACACGCCATGGGCTCAATCGTCAATGGTATTTCCCTCCACGGCGGAACTCGCCCCTACTGCGGCACCTTCCTAATTTTCTCAGATTACATGCGTCCAGCTGTACGCCTAG